>DATLIB010000128.1:0-7262 GCA_035539595.1 Noviherbaspirillum sp. | reverse complement strand
GATAAGCCGCATGCGGCGTATCCTCGGGCGGCAGATTATTCAATGCCAGCGTCTGGCGCGACTTCATCCGAAAGCGCATGACGTTCAAGCGCTGGTTGAACAGGTCGAGGAAATTGGCCATCGCGTGTTCGCGCTCTTTTTCCTGTTCCCGCACCCATTCGGTGAACGGTTCCGGCAGCGGGCCGAGTTCGCTCGCGACGCAATAGTTGGGCGTGCTGATCTCGATCAACTCCGTCGAACGCGCGAGCCTGCGTTGCAGGGGGAGGCTTTTGCGCAGGGCAGGCTGGACCACCGACAGGCGCGAAATTTCCTGCCCCGGAAAGGCCGCGGACAGGTCGGCGCGAAAGCGGATGCCTTGCTCGTTGTCTTCCACGGCCAGCGGCGCGTACGGATTCGCGCGCGCACGCTTCCATTGCAGCAGGCGCACCAACTGAAAGACGTTGAAGCGGCCGTAGTGCTGGAAGACGAAGGTCTTCAGAGAACTGTTTGTGCGCCAGCCAGAGCTTGCCATTGCTTCAGATTCCCTTTGATGTCCTGGGTTTCGAGGCTGACCTCGACCAGGTTGTTGACTGTCGCGTAGAGCGCAAAAAAGCGCCGCAGTATTTCGCAGAACAGCACCGGACTGCCATCGTCGAAGCGGTTGCGGTCCATTTCAAGATGCACGTGGCTGCCGCGCACGAAACCGCGCCAACCATCGCGCCCGACATGGCGCACCACGGAACGGCAAGTCAGCGAGATCAAGCCGTCGATCTGTTTCAGTCCTCCGATTTTGTTGGCGCCCACATGCAGGCGCAGAATGTCTTTCAATGCAGTCAATGCCTGCGGGCCGTCCGCCAGCGACAAGTGATTGAGCGCCAGTTGCGACACCAGCGCCCAGGGGCGGGTGCCGATCATTTCCGGCGTCTGGTGCGGCGTCGGCTTGGTCAGCGCGGCAATCGCCGTCACCGGGCCGGCGCCCTCCAGGTACATCGGCTCGCCGGCGCGCAGTTGTTCCGGCAACCGGCGGTTGGTGCACAGCGCCTTGCCGCCGATGGCCTCGTCCGCCAGCTGGGTCAGGTCGAAATGCATGTCCAGGAAAGAGACGAACAGTTCGCTGCCGGAGATATTGGCGCCCTGGCTGCGCTCCCTTCGGGCGACATAGAAATAATCCTGCTTCTCCAGACGCAGTCCGTCGTCCATCGCGAAGTAGGGCGCGATGGGGCGCGGGCTGCCGTCGGGGCGGATCGATTCCAGCGATTGCAGGGCATAGATTTCGCAATAGCGGTGGTTCACCAGATCGCCCAGCAGGCGGTATTCGTATTCCGTATGGTCGAGCGCGATGGGATCGATGCGCTGCGAAAACAGGTTGACCAAGGGGACGCAATTCAGGCGCAGCGCCTGCGGCGTAAACGTCATCGACTTATCGACCGGCATGTTCAGCAGGAACAACAGGTCGAAGCTGTCCTGCACATCGCTGAAGTCGAGCTGGCAGGCTTCAAAGAAAAGAAACTTTTCCGGAAACGCGAAATACTCTTGCAACAGCCGGTAGCCGGGATGGGTATGCTGATTGGTTTCCAGCATGGCTTCGTCGTCGGCAAAGCCGATCCAACGCAGCGCGTCTGCATCTTCCGGCGCAAAGGCAGTGCTGGCCCCGGAGGTGAGATTTTTCGGCACATGGACCGCGATCCCGGTCAGGTGCAGTGCCAGCATTTCGTACAGGCGATAGGCGTGCGGTTCGTTGCTGTTGATGTAGAAGCGCAAACGCTGCGGCCCTTCGGTCTGCAGTTTGCCCGCGCCTTCAGCCTGGATGCGTACCCGCAATACCGAATGCACGTGCTGGTAGCGCGCCGGGAAGCCGAACTGGCGCGGCGGCAGCACTTCGATTTCTTCCACCCGCAGCGGCAGCAAGGGCGTGTCGCAGCAGGTGCGGAAGCGGCATTCGACCTTGTGGCCCTGGTCGTTCCTGGTGGAGGCGCTGATATTGCGCCCGCGTCCCAGTATCTGTTCCTTGCCGAAGTTGGCGCCATCCGGCTTGACCGCGATTTCGGCGATCAGCATCGACGGGACCGGAGCCTCCAGGTGCGGATACAGGAAACCCAGCAGCGCGTTCGGCAGCGAGGCTTGATCCATCTCCATCTGGTACTGCAGCTTCCCGGTGAGATAGGCGAAGGACTGGATCAGGAGTTCGACTTGCGGGTCGGCCGCTTGCTGCGCGCCCATGCCAAGGAGGCGCGCCACATCCGGATGCCGCTCGGCGAACGCCATCGCATCGTCGCGCAGAGCGGACAATTGCGATTTGTAAAAATCCTTGAGCCTGGTACCGGCGCGCAGCATGGTCGATGGCCTCAGTGATCCGACAGGTCGAAACGGAAGGTGAGCAGGTCGCCGTCCGGTGCGAGCATGCCGCTCACCACCAGGCGATAAGGCGTGAGCCTGCCTTGCACCGGTTCCAGCGTCACGCTCGGGTGCAGCAGGCGCGGCTCGTAATGCGCAATCAGCATCGTCAGGCGCGCTGCGTAGCGATCAAGCTGGGCGGCACTGCCGAGCGCGGTTTCCACGATGCTGGGCATGCCGAACTGGAGCAGCGTCATGTCGCCGCTGGGCGTTTCCACCGGACGCGCGCTGACGATGCGCGCGAGCTGCGCGGCCACCGCCGTCCGCAACTCCGAGGCATCCGGCTGCCCCGCCAGCATGGCTGGGCTGGCGGCCAGGCGTTCCAGTAAAAATTGCATGTCTGCTCCGTCGAAAATTCTGTAGAACTTCGGTCTTGCTCGACTCCTTGGAGCCATCCCTTTCAAGCAACTGCTGACGACTCCTTCCCCCTTGCAGGGGGGAGGTTGGGAGGGGGGTAGTGCGCTCGAGACATCAATGTGGTGTCTCGAACCTCCCACCCCCACCCTAACCCTCCCCCTTACAGGAGGAGGGAACCGTTCGTTATCGCTTTTAACAACATCAGTCGGTGAACTGACCGATCGGGCGGTTACGCGCCAGACTCCAGCCGGCCGACAGATTGCCGCCGCTGCTGGTATCGGCTTTCTGCACGGTGTAGGTCCAGAGGATTTCCGTGAAGTTGAGCTTGAACTGCTCGGTCGGCATATCGTCCGGATGCGACTGGAACTGGATTTCGCTGATGATGGCGTCGCGCAGTTCGATCGTGATGATGTTGGCCGTCTTGTCGCCGGAGTTACGGGCGATGTACAGCTTGGTCGGCTGCTTCTTGCCTTTGCCCAGCGGTTCTGCACGCAGGCAGAACTCGTAGAACTTGACCGAGGTTTTATCGACGTATTTGACGCAGGTAAATTCGGTAATCACCGGACGGCCGGACGTACGCGCCGAGTTGCTGACGTCGGTGGTGACCTGCTGCTTCATGCCCTGGTGGATGGACACCAGTTCGATACACTGGCCGAGATCCAGCACCGAGTCACGCCAGACGTTGTCGATCAAGCTGCCGCCGCCGTCCCAGCTGTTCTCCCCGCCGAACACTTCCGAGTTACCGGGTTGTAACAAAATCAGATCCATGTTTACTCCTAAAATTGGTTAGATGCGCTTGCGCTCATGCGCTCATGCCTGCGCGGAGCCTTAGCCGCCCGGAATGTTGGCGACCAGCCTGAGCGACGCAGTCAACTCTTCCAGCTGGAAGTGCGGCCGCAGGAAGGCAGTTGCCTTGTATGCGCCCGGCTCGCCCGGCACTTCCGTGACGATCACCTTCGCTGCCCGCAACGGGTAGCTGGCCTTCACCTCCTGCGCCGCGTTATCGTCCAGCAGGACGTAGTTGGCGATCCAGGTATTGAGGTAGGACTCGACGTTGGCGCGTGTCAGGAAGCTGCCGACCTTGTCGCGCATGATGACCTTGATGTAATGCGCGAAGCGGGAAGCCGCGAGCATGTAAGGCAACATGGCCGAGATCTTGGCGTTGGCGTTGGCATCGTCCGAGAAATACTTCTTCGGCTGGTTAGTGGTCTGGCCGCCGAAGAAGGCTGCCTTGCCCGATCCCTTGCAGTGGCAGAGCGAAATGAAGCCGAGGTCGTTCAGCTCTTTTTCGCGACGGTCGGTGATCGACACTTCGGTCGGGCACAGCAGGTCGGTGCTGCCGGTGCTCGATGTGTAGGTATAGATCGGCAGACCTTCCACCAGGCCGCCGCCTTCCACGCCGCGGATTGCAGCGGTCCAGTTGTACAGCGAGAACGCGTTGGTGATCCGTTCCGCCAGGATGTAGGCGGCATTACCCCACAAGAAGTTGGCATTGTCCGGGGCAGGGTAGCTGGCCGGTTCGCCGTTCTGCAGCATGACGGCTTGCGCGCCGTTGCTGCCGACCTGTTCCTCGAAGTTCAAGCCTTCGCACTGGATGGTGTTGCGCTTTTCCGGACGGCCGTAAGGCAGGCGCAGCAACACGCGCGGCAGCACCAGCGATACGTAGCGCGCATCTTCCATCTCGCGGAATTCACGCCAGCCTTCCAGCTCCTGGCTTTCGAAAATTTTCTTGAGATCGCGCGGCTTGCCCAGCTTGTCGAAGCCGTCCAGGCCGAACAGGTCGTTGGAGGCAGCTGCGATGAAGGGCGCATGCGCTGCTGCCGCCACTTCGGAAATCTTCTTCAGGAAGGCGATGTCGTCCGCGCCGCCGCCGAGTTCATAACCGCCGACCAGCAGGCTGTACGGATAGCCGCCGTAGGTGCCGTATTCGGCTTCGTACACCATCTTGAACAGGGCGCTCTGGTCGAACTCGACCGCCTTTTCCATGTCCTTGCGCAGCTCGTCCTTGCCCACATTGAGCACGCGCAGCTTCAGCATTTCGCCGGTTTCGGTGCGCATCACCAGGTAAGCCAGCCCGCGCCAGGTGCGTTCCACTTCCTTGAAGCTGTCGGAGTGCATGATCGTCGACAGCGCCTTGCTCAGGTACTGGTCGATCAGCGTGACGCGCTCGTCGATGATGGCGGCAGCACCTTTCTTCAAGGCCTTCAGCAGGTTGGCGTCCTGGGCTTGCAGAGAAACCAGAATCTGCTCGGCGAAGTAGTGCAAGCGCTGGATGGCGACGGCGGTAGCGACACCGCTGTCTTCATTGCGCAGGTTCGCCACCAGTGGGAACACCTTGTCGGCAACCAGCTTGCGGTCGGCATTCGCGCCGTTGTTGAGGTAAGCGGCAAAGCTCAGTGTCCTGCCGCGATAATCGGCCTGGTTGCTGGCTTCCTGGTATTCCTTCGGATTGGCGTAGTTGCCGCTGACGATGGCGGCGGCGTCGTCTTCCGCCACCAGGCCCAGCAACAGCAGCGCCCTGGCCCAGGAAGGATCTCCTGCCGGCGCCTTCGGGTCCGGCGTGCCGACCTGGGCGAGCAAATCGCTCACCACGGTGGCTGCACCGTCCTGGCCTTTCAGGCGCAGGGTGGCGTCGTCGCGCAGTTTGTAACGCAACAGTTCTTCCGGCGAGGAAGTGGCCTCCGGCGCGCCAGTGTCGCGCAGGGCGGCCAGCAGATTGGCGGCGCTGGTGCGGTTGTCCGGGGTGTCGCTGATGGCTAGTGCGTTAGCCAGCAGCAGGCCATGGACCGCCGCTGTCGGCAACTGCGCCGGGTCGTCCAGCAGGCCCCAGCTTCTCAGTGCGGCGATGGAGCCTGCGGCGGCGGCCAGCGTCGCGCTCGGGTCGATGGCCATGAGCGCCGCATCGGCTGCGCTCTTATTGGCATCTGCAGCATCCTTGGCGGCGTTGGCCTTGTCGGCCTCGTCAGCCGCGGTTTTTGCGGCCGCTTTTGCCGCATCGTCGGCATCGGCTGCCTCGGCTGCGGTCTTTGCCGTGGCGGCAGCTGTCGCCTTCGCAGTGGCTTCGGCGGCGGCTTTATCTGCCTCTTCCTTGGCAGCTGTCGCCGCCGCTTTGGCCTTCTCGATATCGGCAGGCGATGCGCTGGCCGTGGCCAGCTTGGCGGCGGCGCGAATAGCGGCCTGTTCCTTCAGCAATACATTCTGCAAGCCAGCCAGCGCCTGACGCAGTGCCGGTTTCTGGTCGGCTGTCGGCAGGGCGCCGTTCAACGCGACGATCAATTGCTTCTGGATGCGATCCAGATCGGTCACATCGCTTGCGCCAACCCAGCTATCCAGCGCGACGGCGACCGCATCGCTGGATTCCGCCTTGGCCTGCAAGCCGCGAACCTGGCCGCGCGCCCGATATTTGGCGCTCAGTGTCGGCAATGCATGGATCACCTTGAGCGGCTCGAAATCGTCGAGCATGTTGAAGACGACCTGCTTGTCGTCAGAATTGTTGCTGGCCTTCAAATCCTTGAGCGCATCCTGCTTCAATACCGGCGCCAAATCGACGCGCGGCTGGATGAGTTTCATGATGTCGTTGAAGTTATCGCGGTCGATATCGCTGATCTTCCGGTCCTTCAAGGGTTCCAGCGGTTTCTCAGCCGGTACGTCTCCCGCCAGGTCGGCAAGAATGCCGACGATGAAGGGGAGTTCCCGCTTCTCGATTGCCCCGCCCGTTTCCACGTCGTAGGTAATCTTGACCCGCGGTGGTCTTACCCGCAGGAGCTTTTTCTGGATGCTTTCTGTCATTTAGTAGCCTCGCTCCAATAGTCACAAGTGAAAGTTAATCGACGGCCTTGACCGTGCGCGCCGCGCCCTGTTGCGGGTGTTGAACTGAAGAGGAAGGGCATCCCTCCCGCCCTCATCCTCAGTCCCCCCAACGGAACTCCCTAGCCGTCATGCCAGCTGAGCACCGGAACCGCTTGCGTTGCCTTTATACAATTACCGTGCCAGCTGGAAACATGAATGTAAGTAATTGAAACAAAAGGAAAAATAGTTTTTCAGGAATGGCCATGGGGGATTTTTCACCTCGCCCGAGGCGGTTTGTTTTTCCTCCATGCAGGCTTGCCGGCAGGGGTGAATTTTTGTTGATGGCGGCTTGATGCCAATCAGATCAAGGCCTTGGAGGCGACGCGACAGCGTGGTCGACCCAAAGGAGAGGAGGGTAAAAGCGCCTGGGTGGTTTTTTTCCTGCGTGGGTATTTTTTTGCCGATCAGTGCAGTCGGTGCGCAAGCATCACAGTGAAGGAACTTGTTCTTATGTAAATCCACTTAAATGTGTCGAACCGCCCCTGCACAATGCAGGGCGAGG
The DNA here is from genome assembly GCA_035539595.1 of Noviherbaspirillum sp. GTDB lineage: Bacteria > Pseudomonadota > Gammaproteobacteria > Burkholderiales > Burkholderiaceae_D > Noviherbaspirillum. The sequence goes on along the minus strand of DATLIB010000128.1, from coordinate 181 downwards.
GAACTTGGACCTCTCCATGAAAATATCTCCTGCCATCCCATCTACGGCGCTAGAGCCTACTTGCGTTCAGGAAAGCCACAAGGAAAAGCAAACAACGACCTCGTCTGTCGCTGCAGATGCGCTGAATGCGACGCTAAAAAAAGACGAACTTTCCAAAAAAGAACTCACCCCAACATTGCAG
>DATLIB010000127.1:0-7468 GCA_035539595.1 Noviherbaspirillum sp. | reverse complement strand
GCGGGTGACTGGCCATGGAGCAGCTACCGGGCCATCGTGGGTCTTGAGCAAGTCCCGCCCTGGTTGCAGACGAACTGGACATTGGGTCAGTTCGGGGTACAGCGGAAACGGGCGATTGCAAAATACATGGATTTTATTCGGGCCGGCATAGGGTCGCCGAGTCTATGGAGTGACTTACGTAACCAGATCTATTTGGGCAGCGAGGAATTTGTTACGCGCATGCAAGCGCATGTTGAGCCCACTGCCGATTTGACAGAAGTGCCCCGTGCCCAGCGTCGTCCCATGGCAAAGCCGCTCACGTTTTATCAAAGCCACGATGACGCCAGAACAGGCATGGCATTGGCCTATCTGAGCGGGAATTATTCGATGAAGGTGATCGCTGATTTCTTTGGCGTACATTATTCAACGGTGAGTCGTGCAGTGAGCGAGTACGAAAAAAACAAACAATGATGTGGCATTGCAAGACCCTATTTGCGTTGGCGCGCTGAAAAAGATAGGGGGCTCTTTCATGCTAGGATGGCTCAGAACGATAGGGAGGGGTCTTGGGAAGGTGGTACAACAAGTACGCCGAGATCGTGCTTTGCTCGATCGTTGGCTTTGGGCTTTATGAGCTTGTCCCGTGGCACAAGATGGACGTTTCTGCTTGGGCAGCTTGGGTGCAGGCTGTCGGATCGATTTTTGCGATCTTAGTTGCGATCTGGGTAGGGCACCGCCAATCGGAAGGTGCACGGAAACAGGCCCATGAGATGGACATGAAGGCCGTTTCGCGTCGGCATGATGCGATCCGGGCGATTCTTGATGAGGCATATGCACAATGCCTTCGGGTAGCACCAGAATTTGCGGGCGGCCTTTCCTTCCATACCCTTTCTTTCATGTTTTTCAACGAACGCTCTTTCGACGACGCGATCTCGACATTGGAGAAGATCCCGCTCCACGAGCTGGACTCCTATGAACTGGTTTCCGGAATTTCTGGCCTGAGAGATCGAATGATTTCTATCAAACAGGTGGTTATACGTGCTAAGGATGTCAAAAGGAATCGAGAAGAAGAGCCGGATTCGCAACTCAGCAGCGTTGGCGAAGATATTTGCGAAGAAGCGGGAGTCAAATATAGAGTTGCCCTTGCAGTGCTCGGCGGCGATCCGATTACTGAAGAATGGGCCCTTTGGGGGGTACAAAAATAGATACTTCACGCTACCCTCGCAATCTCAGAACCTGTTCACGATCTTTGTCGAATGGCTGACAATACGCGCATGCGCAAGACAAGGTATCCATGCGAAAACGGGGCCTTGCAATCACACATTGCGGCATTGCAAGCCTTGAGATAACCGCATCACCTCTTTCGCAAATGGCCGGTAGGTAGCGCCGTGGTGTACTTGACTTGGCTGAGGGCAAAACTGGATCGAATGCTTGCGACGCCTGGTATCTGCGTCAAGCACTCCAGCAGCAGGGTCTGGTACTTGATCAGGTCTTCGATCACCACGCGCAGCATGAAGTCTGCCTCGCCGCTCATGAGATAGCACTCCATCACTTCCGGTCGCATGGCGATGGCGCGCGTGAAGACTTCGAGAGAGTCCTTGTCCTGCTGTTTGAGCGTGACATGGACGAAGACGTTGACCGCAAGCCCGAGTTTGAGTGGATCGACCAGGGAAACCGCGCCTCGGAGAACACCACTTTGCTTCAAATCTGCCACGCGACGCCAACAAGGGGACGCTGACAGGCCTACCCGTTCCGCCAAGTCGGCGTTGCTCAGTTCCGCATTCTGCTGCAGCTCATCCAGGATGCGGAGGCTGGCTTCATCCAGGGTTATATCGCTCAAGAATATTTTCTCCTGAAAATTGAATTACATAGGAAAAATTACCCCAATAATAGCCTTCAATAGGTTTAATAGGCAATTAATTTCTGGATGTCAAGGGTAATATATTCCGTATAAATAGGTGATCTCGTGCATATCTCATGAACATATCAAAAACGTCATTTGGCCCGTCTCGGATTGAACCATCGCCTCTCGCCGGGAGCAGCACTGTGGCTTGGCTCGGCGTCATGGTGTTGCTGTGGGGGCTGAGCTGGCCCGCCACCAAACTGGCGCTGGATTCAGTACCGCCCTTATGGCTGGCTGCCATCCGGTTCGGCAGCGCCGCGCTGTGTTTGTTCGTCTTTCTGGCGGTCCGCGGGGCACTTGCATTCCCACCTCGGGCAGACTGGCCCATCGTTGCCAGCATGGGGCTGCTGCAGATGATGGTGTTCACCGGTCTGGGCATGATCGCCATGACGCATGTAGATACAAGCCGCGCCGTGCTCTTGGCTTACACCACGCCGTTGTGGGGTGTGCTTGCGGGCTGGCTGATGTTTCGCAATGCTCCTACACGATGGCAGCTCCTTGCTCTGGCCGTGGGCTTGACGGGTATTGGCCTGATTTGCTCCCCGTGGGAGATGGACTGGTCTGCACCGGGGGCCATCATGGGATCGGTCTTCTTGGTGATCGCTGCCATCAGTTGGTCGGTGGTGATTTTGCATATCAAGCGCCATCGGTGGACGACATCGCCGCTGTCGCTTGCGCCCTGGCAGATGCTGCTGGCCACTGTGCCGCTGGCAGGCTTCGCGCTGGTCATGGAAGGTTCTCCCTCCGCGATAGCGTTTGATCTGCGGCTCTTGGAGCTGCTGTTCTTCATCGGTCCAGTGGCTACCTCGGCCTGCTTCGTGATCTCGGCCGAGCATGGCCGTCGCATCAGCACCTTTGCCATGTCCAACTTCACGCTGGGCGTGCCGCTGGTCGGCATCCTGGCTTCGATACTGCTCCTGGGAAGCCGTTTGTCTTCGCTCTTTGCCACGGGGTTGTGCCTCATCTTTGTCGGCATGGCGCTGGCTGCCGCAGCGACTGCGCGACGAAGCACTTGATACCAGTTCACCCTGATGAAGAGGCGAACGGCGATGCCGACTGCGGAATTGGCGTTTCCAGATGGCCTTCAGTTTGTTGTATGTATGGGAGCAGAGTCTGTCCCCATAAAGCCGCACGCCTGTTAAAAGTTGCAAGCAAACTTGCTTAATCAACCGTCATGTTTTCGAATGGCGGTTGAGGACGTGCTGTTCTTTTCTGACCAATCTCTTCGCACAGGCAAACATGCATAAATTAATCAATCCGAAGGACACCATTCGAAAAGTATTTTTTCTGGTGGTGGGTAGCGCGTTGCTGCTGCTTGTTTCCGCCTGTGGTGGCGGCGGTGGTGGGGCTGCCGTTTCGGATTCTGCGGGACAGGGCGGAAATAACGGCTCTCCTGGCAATTCGGCGGCCTTGAAGAGTACCAAGCGCGGTATTGCCTATGGTGGTCATTCCAGTACGGATCTCGCTGCACTTTCTGCTGGCATCAGCTGGTGGTACAACTGGTCGCCGACGCCCGAAGCGGGTGCTGCGGCTGTCTACAATGCTCTCGACGTGGCATTCGTTCCCATGGTCTGGGGTGGAATGCCGGACGCGAATCAGGTGGCTGCATCCATACCCGCAGGCGCGCGGCATCTGTTGGGATTCAATGAGCCCAACTTCGTCAGCCAGGCAAACAAGACGCCCACGGAAGCGGCGGCATTGTGGCCAGTGATGGAAGATATCGCCGCCAGGAAGAACCTGCAGATCGGCGCACCGGCGCTGAATTATTGCGGTGACTGCGTTTCCGAAGACGGCGTGACCTATTCTGATCCCATCGATTACATGGACGCCTTCCTGGCCGCTTGCAACGGCTGTCGCATCGACTTCATTCCGGTGCATTGGTACGCCTGTCATGTCGATGCGCTGAAGTGGTATATCGGCCGCTTCAAGAAATACAACAAGCCGATCTGGGTGACCGAGTTCGCCTGCGGCGACAATCCGCATGATCAGATCACGCTGACGGTACAGAAGGACTACATGCGGGCGGCCGTCGATTACCTGGAAAACGAGCCGGCAGTCGCACGTTATTCCTGGTTCTCGGGACGCAATAATGAAATCCCGTTCATCAACCTGCTGGGCGCGGATGGCACGTTGACCGAGCTGGGGTCGCTCTATGTCAATCTGCCTGTCGCGCGTGCTATGTAGCGTAATGCGCAGCTGCGGTGACGGAACAAAAAACGGGGGGCGCTTGGCCCCCTATGCATGTTGATTGTTTCGGTGTCCGATTCTTTGAATGCCGCCGAGCGAAGAAAGCGTCGGGCGGCATCACATCATCACATCAGGCCAGTCTCGCGGAACTGTGTCGAGGCATTGCCACCGTCTTGGGTAGCGCCTGCAATCCCATCGCCTGCTCCGGTTTCCGATGATCCAGCTTGAAGACGCCCATCGCGGCAACCAGCAATTGCACTTGCTCGTTGAGGCTCTCGGCAGCGGCGGCTGCTTGTTCTACCAGTGCCGAATTTTGCTGGGTGGTTTCGTCAAGGTGCGTGATGGCGACGTTGACTTGATTGATGCCGGAAGCCTGTTCCTGCGATGCCATGACGATCTCGGAAATGATGTCCGTCACGCGCTGCACACTGGAGACGATTTCTTTCATTGCACCGCCAGCCTGCGCCACCAGGCGATTGCCGGTATCGACTTTCTCGACGCTGTCGCTGATCAATGTCTTGATCTCCTTGGCTGCACCGGCGCTGCGCTGCGCCAGATTGCGCACTTCGGACGCGACGACCGCAAAGCCACGGCCTTGTTCGCCGGCACGCGCTGCTTCGACCGCTGCGTTCAATGCCAGGATATTGGTCTGGAAGGCAATGCCGTCGATCACACTGATGATGTCGACGATCCTGCGCGAACTGTCATTGATCGCGCCCATGGTCTGTACGACGTCGGAGACGAGCTGGCCGCCTTTGACGGCGACATCGGAAGCATGGTCGGCAAGCTGGTTCGCCTGCTTGGCGTTGTCGGCGTTCTGCTTTACCGTCGCGGTAATCTCTTCCATCGATGATGCGGTTTCTTCAAGGCTCGATGCCTGCGATTCGGTGCGCGACGACAGGTCGGCGTTGCCAGAGGCAATGTCGCTCGAAGCGGAACCGATGGTATCGACACTCGCGCGCACCTCGCCGACAATGCGCTTCAGGTTTTCATTCATCTGTTTGAGTGCTGCCATCAGGCGCGCGGTTTCACTGCGGCCTGTCGCATCGAATTCCATGGTCAGGTCACCGACGGCGATCCGCTCCGCCACAGAGACTGCCTGGTTCAATGGCCGCGTCACCGAGCGGGAAATGACGAACAGGACCATGCCGCCCAGCGCAATGAGTGCAAGAACCGACGCCAGCATCAAGCCGCGCATCATATGCAGATTGGCGATTTTCTCGTCGAGCATTGCATTGAGTTCTGCAGTCGCCACCGCATTAGCGGTGTACTGCGCATCGATCGCCTCTGTCGTCAGTTTGACGTACTCGGAGCCTGAGTATTCAAGCGGATCGGCGTTCACGATCTTGTCGGTAGCCAGCGCGATGGTTTGCATCGCGAGCTTGCTCATTTGCTGCATGCTTGCATTGACAGCGTCGCGAATACGCGGGTTGATATTCGCGGCCTTGTTGTACTGTGTGACGGTCTGATGCAAGCGGTCGTTGACACGCCCAATGATTGCCGACAGCACAAGCCGGTCTTCACTTGTTGCCGATTGCGTGGCAAGCAGGCCGGCGCCCTTGGCGCGCATCTTGCCAAGCTCCTCTGAAAGATAGGGCAACTGATAGAACATCGCCTGAATCAGCTGATAGGTATCGGGGTCGGGATCGAGATTCAAGCCGTAATAGTCGGCGACGAGGTCGTTAACGATGAGGAGTTTGGGAACCAGGGCCGTATGGGCTTCGTAGCTCTGCTTCACCGACAAGGTGCGGTTGCTGACGCCGTTCCGCAAGGCCTGCCAGTCTCGCTCTGCGGTGCCCCACGCTACCTCAATATCCTTGTTGTTCATTTCTTTGACGATCGCCACCATCGCTTCATAGTTCTGGTCTGCTTCACGTTGCTTGTCTTCACGCTTGCCTTCGGCATCCTTGATACCGCCCAGAACCAGCGCTGACAAGCCGCGATGCTGCTGGGTGGTCTGAATGATTTTGAGGATCGTCGCCATTGGCGTTCTGGCGTATGTTTCTCGCGTGATCGCCTCGAGGCTCTTGTTCGTTTCGCGTAAATAAAGTGTCGCGGGAATGGCGGTCAAGACGATGCCGACGATACTGAGGATCATGAACTTATGCCATAACAGCAAGCGATCCAGGATTGAATAAATGTTCATGTCGTGCCTCCTTTTCGGTTCGAGCTGCGGCGGGGTTGGTGCCTCTTATAGACAGGACTCACGCAAAACCGCCCCAGCCGCGTTGTGTTGCCTTGTCGTACCGAAGTACTGCCTGCGGCACCACGCCTTGCTGGGTCAATTTTGCGTAAGTCCTAATAGAAACACGCAACGACATCCTCAACATAACAAAAAAAAGTTTCAAATGGAAACTTGGAACAGGAAAAAATGGGGGCAGATGTTGCAATCACACATTGCTGTGTTATGTGATTAGTGGTAGTTGATCGGCGAAATTCCAGAGGGAGCCGTTTGTCGATGCAGTTGAGGGGATGCTTGACGCTGTGCGTCAGCACCTGCCGCCCATGGCTAGACCAGTTTTAGCCTGACTGTACTGTCGATGCCAGGCGCCTTGCCCGCGGCACTGCGTTGCGTCTCCTTGCCATGGCACCGCCATGTCGCGTCGCCACGCCTTGTTCCGCAGACAACTCGCCTCGGCCTCGCCTGGCACAGTCAGGCTAAAACTGCTCTGGAAAATTCAACCGCAGCTCAATGACTGGCGAATAAAGGATTCGATATGGCTGCGTACGTTAGACGGCAGGCCGGCGAACTGAAGGTTGATGCGGAACTGACGCGCCTGGCCGATTACCTGCATGCTGTTGAGCGCCGTGACCGGCACCGTCACCATGTGGCCCGGCGCCTGATTGAGTGCGGGCAGGGTGAACTGCAGCGTGCATTTCGAATGGGCCGCCACGGCCTGTTGGCAAATAAAACCGACACCGCCAATGCTGAGATCGCAGATGCAGCCCTGTATCACTTGCATGCGATCCTGAAAGCGCAGTATGGCTTGTATGTTGGTCGCGGAGCGTTCGGCCCTGCGTCGGTCGGCGCCGTGATGCACGCTGCCGGCGTAGGCGGCGGGAGTGATGGGTGAGGACATGGGCGGACTGCATAGCGTAAGTTGGAAGCCGGTTGAGATTAGTCGAATCTTGACAGGGTGGCAAGCTGGTACAGGAGGTTTCGCGAATGCTGTTTTGGGGGCAGAGAAGACGGTGTGGTTTTTGTGCGATGCCTTGAGTGCGGGGCTGTCTTTGTTTCTGGTTTCCGGATTTCGTTTATTTTCAACTTGCGTGGAGGTTGGCGGTGAGGAGGAAGACCCGGCATCGGCGGACGCAATGGCGTAGCGGGGTAAACGTTGGGGTTCGCTTCGCTCACCACCAACCTACGGATGAAAAATAAGGCATGACGAGTTACCAGGGTGA
>DATLIB010000126.1:0-5987 GCA_035539595.1 Noviherbaspirillum sp. | reverse complement strand
CGCACTGCCGCCAGTCTGGCCAGCGATCAGGCGCCTTTCCCGCCCGAACTTTGGAGGGCGCCCGTTGTCCACTTTTCATTCTTCCGTGTAGAAGGGAAGGAGAGCGTGATGTCGCCTGGATTCATTTTTGCCACAGGCATTGAGAACAGTATTCCGACCATTCGTAATGGCACCGTGCGCATGGATGAGATGGAAAAGTGCGGCCACTACAAACACTGGCGCAAGGACTTCGATCTGGTGCAACAACTCGGCATTCGCTTCTTGCGTTACGGCCCGCCGTTGCACACGGCGTTTTGCGGCCCCGGACGCTACGACTGGTCGTTTGCCGACGAAACCTTCCATGCCATCGCGGCACGCGATCTGGTGCCGATCGTCGATCTGTGTCACTTCGGCGTGCCGGACTGGATCGGCAATTTCCAGAACCCGGATTTCCCTGAACTGTTCGCCGCCTACGCCGGCGCCTTTGCGCAACGCTTTCCCTGGGTGCAGTTGTACACGCCGGTCAATGAAATGTTCATCTGCGCGGTGTTTTCTACACTGCATGGCTGGTGGAACGAGCAGTTGCGGAGTGACCGCGCCTTCGTCACCGCGCTCAAGCATCTGGTGAAGGCCAACGTGCTGGCCATGTGCGCCATTCTGGACGTGCGGCCGGACGCGCTATTCGTTCAGAGCGAATCCTCCGAATACTTCCACGCCGAGAGTCCGCGGGCGATCCGTCCGGCGGAACTGGCCAACGCGCGGCGCTTCCTCTCGCTCGACCTGAACTACGGCCGGCGGGTCGATTCCGAGATGTATGAATACCTGATGGATAACGGCATGAAGCGCGAGGAATACCGCTTCTTCATGAAGAACAACCTGAAGCACCATTGCCTCATGGGTAATGATTACTACGTCACCAACGAGCATGTGGTGGGGGAGGATTGCAGCATGCGCGCCTCCGGCGAAATCTTCGGCTACGCAGTGATTACCAAGCAGTATTACGACCGTTACCGCTTGCCGGTGATGCATACCGAAACCAATCTGTGCCAGGGGCCAAAGGGTGACGAAGCGGTGTTCTGGCTGCGCAAGCAGTGGGCCAACGTCCTGCGCGTGCGCAACGACGGCGTACCGATCGTCGGCTTTACCTGGTATTCGCTGACAGATCAGGTCGATTGGGATACGGCGCTGCGTGAAGACAACGGCAATGTGAATGCGCTGGGCTTGTTCGACCTCGACCGCAACATCCGTCCGGTCGGCGAAACCTATTGCCGCTTGATCCGTGAATGGCGGCAAGTGTTGCCGACGCAAAGCGTGTGCTTGCAGGTGCCGGTCGTCATGCCAAGCGAAGCCGACCAAGCCTGGGCGAAGCGCCAGCGCGAGCAGGCTTATCGCACCCGGCACGAAACTGCGGCAATAAACGAGGCCATCATCCCGGCACCTTGAAGGCCGGTGCCGGCCCTTGGCGTGAGGAGCATGTCATGACATCCGTTCGTTGCAGCACGCGCCGCATGCGCTGTCTCGGCGTACTGCTTGCCTTTCTCCTGACAGCCTGTGGCGGCGGCGGGCATGTCGATGTGGCGCTGGTTTTCCATTCCGATCTCAGCGGCACAGACCGCGTCCCTACGGTTGCCACCCTGGCAAACGGCACCGGCCTCGTGACCGTGGATGCCGACCGCAGCCATCTCACCGCCACGGTCGTCAACAGCGATATCGCCGTCACCGGCGCAGAGCTGCGACTGATCACGCCGGGCTTCACCGACGACCTGGTGCTGATCCTCTCGCTCGAACCCGGCACGCCGGTATGGAGCGCCCGCGCGCCCTTGGACGCCGGTCAACTGGAGCAACTGCGCGCCGGATATTTTTATTTCAACGTGCGAAGCGCCCTCCATCCGAACGGCGAGATACGCGGTGGGCTGATCGAACAATTACCTTCTTCGGCGCAATGGGCGCACTTTGATCCCTGGCGTCAGCAATCCGCCCTGGTCGCCCTGCAATTCGAGCAGATCAGCCAGCTCGAAGACGGGCACGAATGGCCGTCCAGTGGCGTGTCCATCGGTATCGGCCTGGGATTCTGATGTGCTGCGCATATTCACGGAATCCCTATAAAATGTTTCCGCCCGGAATTGATTAACGATGGCAAACATGGCGGAACGTGCCGGGCGTGGGCGCTGCCAATGGAGAGGGTGTAATGCGCAAGAATTTACCCGTAACGGGTATCGAATATGTTTTGAACGAAGGCTTGTCGATCGTCTCGAAGACCGATCTCAAAGGCAAGATCGTCTACGTCAATCCTTACTTTGTCGAAGTCAGCGGCTTTTCAGAGGAAGAGTTGATCGGTTCGCCGCATAACATGGTGCGTCATCCCGACATGCCGCCGGAGGCGTTCGCCGATCTGTGGAACACCCTCAAGGCTGGCATTCCCTGGACCGGCATGGTGAAAAACCGGCGCAAGAACGGCGACTATTACTGGGTGATGGCCAATGTCACCCCGGTCAGCGAAAACGGACGGGTCGTGGCCTACATGTCGGTGCGCACCCGACCCAGCCAAGCCCAGGTGGACGCCGCGGAGGCGCTGTACCGCCGCATGCGAGAAGGAAATGCCGGCGTGACGATCCGACGCGGCGCCGTGGTGCGTACCGGCTGGCGCGGCTGGTTGACGAAATGGCAGCACATGTCTTTCGCCTCCATGCTGGCGTGGCGCATCAGCGTGCTCTGTGCCTTGGTGCTGGCGCTGGGTGTGTTGGGCTGGTCGGGGGCGGAAGACGGCGCGACCGGCGGCTGGATTGCCGGCACTGCCGCTCTGGGCCTCGCCCTTCTTCTGCAAACCTGGTATCGCTTGCAACAAACCATCGTGCAGCCGGTGCGGCATGCCACCGAGGTGGCGCGTGCCGTCGCCAGCGGCGACCTTTCGGTCAGCTTCCACGCCAACCAGCGCGGCGACCTTGGCCTGTTATTCGATGCGTTGCAGCAGATGAATGTCAACCTGCAAGCCATCATCGGCGACGTGCGCGCCAATATCGAAACCATCAGCACCGGCACCCGCGAAATTGCCGCCGGTAACCTCGGCTTGTCCGGGCGTACGGAATCGCAGGCTTCCAGCCTGGAACAGACCGCCTCCAGCATGGAGCAGCTCGCCGCTGCGGTGAAGAACAATGCGGAAAATGCGGCCCAGGCCAATCAACTCGGCATCTCGGCGTCGGAAGTGGCCGGCAAGGGCGGGCAGGTGGTCGAGCAAGTGGTGGCGACCATGGGGGAAATCAGCGCTTCGTCGCGCAAGGTGGCCGACATTGTCGGTTTGATCGACGGCATTGCATTCCAGACCAACTTGCTGGCCTTGAACGCCGCCGTGGAAGCGGCACGGGCCGGCGAACAGGGACGCGGTTTTGCCGTGGTGGCAGGCGAAGTGCGCAACCTCGCGCAACGTTCCTCGGTCGCCGCCCGTGAAATCAAGAGCCTGATCGATGCCGCCGTGCAAAAGGTCGATACCGGTGCGGAGCTGGCGCATCAGGCCGGCATGACCATGGGCGACATCGTGGCCTCGGTCAACCGCGTCACCGGCATCATGAGCGAAATCTCCCGGGCCTCGATGGAGCAGGATGCCGGCATTGCGCAGGTCAATGAAGCGATGGCACACATGGATGAATCGACCCAGCAAAACGCCGCGCTGGTCGAACAAGCCGCAGCCGCTGCCGCCTCTCTGGCCGAGCAGGCCGAACGCTTGGCACAAGCCACGGCGATATTCAAGCTGACCCGCACGCAGAGCCAGATGCCTGCGGCAGGCCTTGTCCCTGCACCTGGCCGCAAGACGCTCGGGCACCGTTAGGCCCCGCGCAGCTGAGATGAAAAATGGGGGGCGTCGCGCGACAATCCGCTGTTTGTTGAAGCGGTGTTGTCCGATGTCGAGCGGACATTTTTTGGCGTGATGTGGGCTCATCCACATGGCGCAGAGGCGACACAAGGGACCGCTAAGGCACCGCACAGGAATGACTTGCACAATGTTGCTTGCCGTAGCGGGCGCGCTGCAGCGTTGCTCGTCGTCGCCATAGCCCGCCATGACTCGTCCTCGCGCCTTGCATCGCCTCCCGCTACGACCGCCAAATTGCACAAGTTATTCCTGCGCGGCGCCTTAATGTTGGGGTACAGCGCAATGGAACTATAGTCCGCTTGTGATTACTCATGAGTAACAGCCAAACAGTTTAGTGTGTGCAGAGTGGAGGAAAGCGATAGGCGACAAGGTCAAGGCTGATGCGCTCTTCCAGCAAATAAGAAGAGATATAAGTAGGACCTACGCACAACCGCCCCCGCCGCGTTGTGTTGCCTTGTCGTACTCAATGTACTGTCTGCGGCAACACGCCTTGCCGAGACAATTTTGCGCGGCGACTAAGTCCTAATAAGGAATTAAAAAGGGAATCCAAAAAAAAGGGAGTCCAAAATGGTTTGGAAATCAATAACAAGTTGTTGTGGCATAGCCGCACCCGCGGCTAGCACCAATAACAATGCGGTTAACGAAACAGAACTGCAGACTCCCGCCGGCAGGCGATCCCCCGTCACTGAGCAACCGCGTCCGCAGCGCGACGAGATGGTGACACCCTCCGGTAGCAGGTCGCCACGATATCCGGTTCCCGCGAACAACACCACTGCAATTAGGTTAAGGGAGATGCAGCAAGAATCGCAACGGCTGCGGGAAGAGTATGCGAAGCAAGAACAAGAAAGGATGGAAGGAATCGCCAAGGAACGGGAAGAATTATTGTCCGAAGACAATCAACACCCGTTAGGAATGTCGCCGCAAGCACGCTCCTATTTGACACGACTTACTACGCCAGAGCAGATTGCCGACGCCTGGAAAAAATGTCCTCAAATTGAAAATGGGGACGATATGTGCCGTTTTACGCTGGAACGCTTGCAAACTGCATTGGATCATGCGCCACCATGCACCGAGAAGCCAATCCTGATCCTTATTGGGGAGATTCACGCCCAATCGCCTTCTCCAGCAGCACAAAAGACCGCAATGGAAGAACTTTCTCGACGTTATGGAACTCTTCCGGAAGGTTCACGTGCCCTCTTTTCTGAGGGAAGCGAGGTGAATTGGGATCGTGCCAAGGTTGATGCCGATCATTATCGGACTCATGGAGAATTACCGAGTGATTCGGAAGGAAGAATGGGGAGTGAATCCGATAGGTTTATGCAAGTTATTCCTCTAATCGAGGCAAAAACGCATGGATTCGATCATCACGCACTGGAACGCAGAGACGAAATAGAGGCAGATTTTGGAGGGCCAAATGCCCTCGCTACCAAAAATTTTGCAGAGATAGTACGTATAGCCACCTCCACCGAGAACATGAACACACGTGACGTAAGAATGACTAACAGGATTGATGCCGCCCTATCGTCCGGCGTGAAAGCTGGGGTGGCCGTAGTTGGACTTGCGCATTTGGCTGGTGTGCATGACAGGCTGCACGAAAAATATACCGTGATCCCATTCGCGCTTCATCAATCCCTCAAAACAGGACGTGTTGGTGCGAACGCAATGAATGTTCGTTCGTATACAGATCCTAATTTCGAGCAGCCAAGCATACTGGCAAAATACAGTTATGCACTGACTCATCCAGATATCATCGCTTGCGATCCTACGCCTGAAATCATGAGCAAGGAAAAGATGGATGCGATGTACAACAAAGGTGGTTCTCCACGTGCCAGTGACCAGATAAGTACCTGACAGTTCAATTGATGACAGGTGCTAGCGCGGGTACAACTGATAAATGGCACCGGCATAGTCATCCGAGATCAGCAGGTTGCCGCTACTGTCGGCAATCGCATCCACCGGTCGGCCCCACACCTGCCGCGCGTCCGGATCGGTGACGAAGCCAGTCACCACGTCGATTTCTGCGCCGGCATTGCCGGCCGCGTCGAAAGGAAAAAAACTCAGCTTGTAGCCGGCGCTCAAGCGCGTGCAGTTCCAGCAGCCATGCTGGGCCACCACCGCACCTTGACGATAAGCCGCAGCAACA
>DATLIB010000125.1:0-3504 GCA_035539595.1 Noviherbaspirillum sp. | reverse complement strand
ATCAAATTAACTTCGCTTTTTAAAGCAATTGACTTCGGCTACTCTATGGCTTCTTTCGGCTAACGAAAGGCGGTGGACGGTATTGTTACCCCCGCTGTTGTTTGTCGGCGCCGGTAATCTGGGCGTCAATGCGTTAACTGTCATTTATTTATAGGAAAAATCATGAAACGTGTGCTGTTATTCCTTGTCACCAACCTTGCCATCATGCTGGTCCTCGGCATTTCCGCGAGTTTGCTTGGTGTTAACAAATACCTGACAGCGAATGGCCTTAACCTCGGCATGCTGTTGGCTTTTGCCGCTTTGATGGGGTTTGGTGGCGCATTCATTTCCTTGCTGCTGTCCAAGCCCATTGCGAAGTGGTCCACCGGCGCCCAAGTGATCGAGCAGCCCCGCAATGAAACCGAGCGCTGGCTACTGAATACGGTATCGACCCAAGCGGCGCGTGCCGGCATCCCGATGCCCGAAGTGGCTGTCTATGCAGGCGAACCGAATGCATTTGCCACCGGCGCCAGCAAGAACAGTTCGCTGGTTGCGGTGTCTACTGGATTGCTGGAGTCGATGAGTCGGCAAGAAGTGGAAGCCGTGCTGGCTCATGAAGTCGCCCACATTGCCAATGGCGACATGGTGACGCTGACCCTGATCCAAGGCGTAGTCAACACCTTCGTGGTCTTTCTGGCGCGTGTCGTGGCTTATTTCGTGGATCAGATGCTGCGCAAGAACGACGAGGAAAACAGCGGCCCCGGTATTGGTTATACCGTTACGGTGATCGTTTGCGATCTTTTGTTCGGCATTTTGGCCAGCATCATCGTGATGTATTTTTCGCGCCAGCGTGAATTTCGCGCGGATCGCGGTGCTGCCCAGATCCTCGGTACGCCGCGCCCCATGATCGCCGCGCTGCAGCGTCTGGGCGGCTTGGCAACCGGCGAGTTGCCGAAGAACATGGCCGCATCCGGTATTGCCGGTGGTGGATTGAGCGCGCTTTTTTCAAGCCATCCGCGCATTGAGGACCGCATCGCCGCCTTGCAGCGTCCTGGTACGTAACACCAATTTCCTTGAAAGGAAGGGAAATGACTGAAAAGACTGAATGGGAAGTGATCGATGCACCGGCACCCGCTGCCAGGGAAACGCTGCGGCAACTGCTGGCTCGTCTGCTCGGTCCATGGTGGCGATGGAAAGTCGTGGGGGGGCTAACGCTGGCAGGGGTGGCCTTGGCGGCCCTTGCCGCACTTGCCGGCATCGTCGTGATCTTTATGGCGGCAGCCGCGCTCGTCTCTATCGGTGTGGCAAAAACGATGCATTGGCTACGTGGGTGGCATGCCTCCTACCCTGACCGCGAGCATCCGGTTGGCATCAGAAAGTAAGTACCTGCTGACCGGGGCGCTGCTTCCCGGTTCAGTGTCTCTGATGCCAGTGTGAGCGGTGATGATGCCCATGCTGCTCACCCAAGCGGTGATCGGGCCATCCCTGTTGATAGGGGACATTCAATCGTGCCGGCGGCAGCGTCCGGTGGCCCGGATGCGGCTGCACATAGTAAATTACCGGTGGCGGCACATAAACGGTGGGCGGGGTATAGACCGACGGTGGTGCGCCATATATGTACTGCGGCTCTGGATAAACAATCACCGGCGGCGCCGTATAGTAGCCGGGCGAACCTATTGTCACCGACCACTGTGTCTTGCCGTGCGCTAGCGCCGGCGTACTAAATAGCATCGCGCCGGCGAATAGTCCGATCGCGATCGCGACATGCTTGTTCATTTTTTGCTCCTCGAAATCTTTGATATCGACGCCTGATGGTTGGGCGTCGATATAATGCATTCTCTTTCCATTAAAGGACAAAGTACGCGCGTTTGCGCGGAATTTTTGTAACAGCATGCCTGTGCACGACAGTGGCCGGATTTCAAGACTATCTCTGTGAGCGGGTGCAACTAAAGCACATAAAAATCGCCTAAATGCCCAGACAATCGATATTTAGACCGCAAATCATTCAATCAGGGACAAGTTTTGCATGTGTTTCCACCGTCCGCGCCCTGTGCGGAATACTTAAGGCGTTCTGAATATGCCGCCCGATGTACGGCCGCTACAGGCCGAGGCATGGTTGACGGTCGCGAGCCGGATTGCACGGGCGGGGGGGTGGCTGATCGAGCTGCCGCACAGGCAGGTCCTCTGGTCCCAAGAAGCCTGCACAATGCTGGAATTCCCCCAGGGAAAATCACTCGCCTTGGAAGAGGTGTTGACGCTTTTCACTTCTGCTTCGCATGAGCGTTTCGTCGGTGCAATCGCAGCCTGCGCGCGTGAAGCCACCGCTTTCGACCTCGGTCTCGAGCTTCATACCTTGAGCGGCACACCGCTCCATGTTCGTGCGATGGGGCAAGCCGTACAAGACGGCAACGGCAATGTGGATCGTATCGAAGGCGTATTTCAGGACATCACAGGGGCGGATATGCGTTGGCACCCTCAGAAAGGGCAGATCGGCGCAGCCTTGGATTGCATCGCAGACGCTTTCGTCACGCTCGACCGTGACTGGCGTATTACGTACCTCAACAAGGAGGCGGAACGCCTGATGCAACGTTCTCGCAACGAGGTGCTGGGTCGGGTGGTGTGGAACGAGTTCGAAAGTCTCGCAGGCCGCACTTTGGAACGCGAATGCCGCCGCGCCATGGAGCATGGTTGTGTACTCGAATTCGAAGAGTTTTACCCGGCATTCGGCCTGTGGTTCGAAATCCGCGTTTTCCCCTCCGAAGAGGGGCTGGTGGTGTTCTTGCGCGACGTGTCCGCATTGAAACGGGATCGGGACAGCTTGCGCGCCAGCGAAGAGCGGTTTACCAGAATCGCCCGGGCGACTACGGATGCAATTTGGGATTGGGATTTGCAGACGGACACCATTTGGTGGAGCGAAGGCGCTCATACCTTGTTCGGATTGCCGCAGGGCGACATGACATCCGCCAATCTGTCATGGCGTAGCCGCATCCATGGCGATGACAGGCAACGCGTACTCAATACTATGCATGCCGCCATCGACAGCGGAGTCGATAACTGGACGGATGAATATCGTTTCCTGCGTGCGGACGGGTCATATGCCTATGTGCTCGACCGCGGTTATGTGATTCGTGACGACAGCGGCCGCGCTCTCCGGATGGTAGGAGGCATGTCGGATGTCAGCGCGCGCAAGGCGGCAGAAACCGAACTGGCCAATTCTAACCGTGCATTACGCATGGTGAGCGCCTGTAACAGCTTGCTACTGCGCGCTACCGACGAGCAACAGTTATTGCAGGAAACCTGCCGCCTCGCGGTGGAGATTGGCGGGTATCGCATGGCGTGGGTCGGTTATGCCAACGACGACGCCAAACGCAGTATTACCCCGGTGGCACAGGCCGGCCGGCTGATCGATCCCCATTATCTCGACAATCTCCATATCAGCTGGGCGGAGGACCGGCCAGAAGGGCAGGGACTGGGTGGGCGTACCGTCCGCAGCGGCACCCCGCTGGTATGCGGCGATGTCTCTGC
>DATLIB010000124.1:0-100484 GCA_035539595.1 Noviherbaspirillum sp. | reverse complement strand
GCCACCCTCAGGCGTGTTCAGCCAGACACAAGCTGTGCAATAACGTGTGGTGCTTAGGCACCACCCAGGAATAACTTGCACAATTTTGCTTGCCGTAGCGGGCGCGCTGCAGCGTTGCTCGTCGTCGCCATAGCCCGCTATGACTCGTCCTCGCGCCTTGCATCGCCTCCCGCTACGACCGCCAAATTGCACAAGTTATTCCTGCGCGGCGCCTTACCGTTCGGGGCGAAAGACTGCGGCCGACCTTACCCGCTGTTCAGGGCCATAAACTGCAATAGGGTCGCTGGCTGGAAAAGTCTCTTCCAAGGCTTCATCCAGCAGTCCTTCCTCGTGCTCGTACACAGCCGCATCGGCACGCAGCCGCTCAGGTGTCTGTTCCGAAGAATGCTCTTCGACTGGATCACTGGCTGGGAAAGTCTCTTCCAACGCCTCGTCAATCAAGCGCTCTTCATGTTCGGATGCCACACTCGCAAGCGGTGAGACAGCATTTTTTTGAGGCATGTGGGCAGTCAACTGTGTTTCGCCCTGCCCCGCTCCTTTTTTCGGATCGTTCAACTCGAACCTCCTGTAATCGTTGCGTTACGCCTGCGTTGCACAAGATCACCGTCAGAATTGGAAATACCAGAGAAACGATATCGGGCAAGCTTGCAGACAAGCATCTCGATACGCGTCTTTCATCTCTCCAAACTTCCACAGGGACATGTCAGGTGTCTTTTCGACATTGGAGTCGTCTATCGGTTCATCCCTTTTAAGGCGCAATCTTTTTTGTCCGCAGCTTTCCGGAGTTAACTCATCTTCAGTTTTGACAGCAACATTTCACGCACCAGTGGTGTCGATTGAAGGGGATCGGTCGGATTGCGAGATAGAACGATATCTTCCATGCGGGTTTGCACGTTGCTCAACAACTGTGGATGAGAGTAAATGTAGAAACGAGCTTGCCTAATAGCATCGAATGTATCTTCAGCGACTTCTGCTGCAGTGATTTTGCCAGACGATACTGCCTTGTCGATCACCGCATCGGCCGCAAGCTGACTAGCGGTTGGGCTCGATTTGTTTTGCACGTCATCGGGACGATTACGTTGCGATCGGTTAATTCCGGTCGGCACGAAATACGGGCATAACACCGACGTGCCAACTGGCGCTCCAATCAGTTGCAAGTCATGGTGTAGCGTTTCCGATAGGGAGACGACAGCGTGTTTGGAAACGTTATAGATACCCATGGTGGGCGCATTGATCAATCCGGCTATCGAGGCAGTATTGACGATATGCCCTTCGTAGTTATTGTCTTTTTTCGCGCTTTCCAGCATCAGCGGTGTAAACACGCGCACGCCGTGAATCACACCCCATAGATTAACGCCGAGTATCCATTCCCAGTCGGCGATGGAGTGTTCCCACAGCAACCCACCGCAGCCGACACCGGCGTTATTGAAAACAAGGTGCACCGCGCCGAATCTGCCCATCACTGCGTCGGCCAGTGCCTGCATCTGCTCTGCATTGCGCACGTCGCAATGCTTGGCAAGCACATCTGCACCTTGCGCTTCCAACTCCGTTTGTGCTTGATCGAGCGCGTCCTGCTGCACATCGGCCAGCACCACCTTCATACCCAGACGTGCACCGACCCGGCAAAATTCACGGCCCAAGCCGCTTGCTCCGCCTGTGATGACGGCAACTTTGCCTTGGAAATTTTTCATAACCTGCTTCCTGCCGAGATAAGACCGTGACATACAGGGCGACCGATCGACGAATCCATCCGACGGCCATCAAGCCAGAATTGCGTCTTATGCATGGTCTATTTTCCGGGCGATGTCGAGGCGCTTAAGGTACTTGAACGTCCCCATCGCCTTGGCAGCCAATTTGTCGCCATTCCAGACTTCGCCGTCGCAAAAACACAAGGTGGTGGAACGGTGAAACGCCTTCCCAACAGCTGTGACGCGATCACCCGCCTTGCCACCCGGCTGCAGGAAACTGGTTTTCATTTCCACCGTCACACCGCCACGTGCCTCTGGATCAAGCGAGCGCCCGGCCAGCGACATGACCACGTCGAGCAGAGTCATGATGACGCCCCCGTGGGTCACACGCCAGCTATTCATGTGGCGCACGTCCAGATTCAACGCCACTTTTGCTTCGCCGTTGCTCATGCCAAGGAATTCAACGCCGAGGTCGTCCAAGAAGGGAATTTCCGCCGGAAATGGCGACGATTTGATTTTCTCCATCAGCGTACCGGCGAACTGCCACCCATCACTCTTGCAGACGGACGGGATGATTGACTCATGATGTGCATATTGTTTTTTCCCCGAGATCTTTCATACCTCGTAATCCATGCACTGCCGCGCTTCGCGGACCGCGCTAAAAAAAGGCTTCAGCGCCACATGCTGCGGATGTTCCTGGTATGCATCCAGTACAGCCTTCGAGGTGAATTCGGCATACAGCACCAGGTCGTAGGTCGCCTCCAGTCCCGGCTGGGCCACGGCGACTTCGAAATGCGAGATGCCGGGCACAATGGCCGAGCAGGCATCGAGCATTTCCTTCATCTTGCGAGCATTGCTTGCCTTATCGGCACCTTCCGCATGTTCTTTCAATTTCCACATCACGATGTGCTTCAGCATGAGGGCCTTTCTTTCATGGTCAAAACCACGAATCTTGCATCGTCAACGCCGCCATGTCGATATGTGTCGCAATTTTCCGATTGTGCTTTGGCCATAGCGCTGCCGCGCGAGGTGTGTTGATTATCGACCAAGAGGTATACGCGACGGGCGCATCAGCCATTTTATGGATGGTCGTTCGGGGTCGAATATTGCCCATCAAAACCCCAAGCCCCTTCCACTTCAGAGGGAAAACCATGAAAACGACCACGCCATCGCTGTAAGTTTCTGTAAGTTTAAAGCAAGCATGCCGTAAGTTTTGAGTAGCACACTCAAAACGTGCAAGAAATGGGCAAGAGGCTTTGCACATTATTTTAATTATTCGAGGAGATAAGCATGGCGACAGTACAGACGACTGCGCGCGGCATGACGGTGGAGGAGCGAAAGGTTATTTTCGCTTCGTCGCTAGGCACCGTGTTCGAGTGGTACGACTTTTATCTATACGGCTCGCTAGCCGCAATTATTGCGAAACAGTTTTTCGCCGGTACAGACCCTAATACCGCGTTCATTTTCGCCTTGCTGGCATTTGCCGCCGGCTTTATCGTTCGTCCGTTCGGCGCCCTCGTGTTCGGCCGTCTGGGCGACATGATTGGCCGTAAGTACACCTTCCTGGTCACCATCCTGATCATGGGCGTTTCCACGTTTATCGTGGGTCTGTTGCCGAACTATGCGTCGATCGGTATCGCCGCGCCGATTATCCTGATCGGCCTGCGTATTCTCCAAGGTCTGGCACTCGGCGGTGAGTATGGCGGCGCTGCGACGTATGTCGCCGAACATGCACCACACGATAAGCGTGGCGCCTTCACTGCCTGGATTCAGACCACAGCGACGCTGGGTCTGTTCCTGTCGCTGATGGTGATCCTCGGTACCCGTACTGCAATCGGCGAAGAAGCGTTTGCCGCATGGGGCTGGCGTATCCCGTTCCTACTCTCGGTGTTCCTGCTGGCTATTTCGGTCTGGATCCGTTTGTCCATGAACGAATCTCCGGCATTCGCCAAGATGAAAGCGGAGGGCAAGACATCCAAGGCGCCGCTGTCCGAATCTTTCGGCCAATGGAAGAACCTGAAGATTGTTATCCTGGCTTTGATCGGTCTGACCGCAGGTCAGGCAGTGGTCTGGTACACCGGCCAGTTCTATGCCCTGTTCTTCCTGACGCAAACGCTGAAGGTCGATGGAGCTACAGCCAACCTGCTGATCGCTGCCTCACTGGTGATCGCCACACCGTTCTTCATTGTATTCGGTGCGCTGTCCGACAAGATTGGCCGCAAGCCGATCATCCTGGGCGGTTGCCTGATCGCAGCCATCACCTATTTCCCGATCTTCAACGCGTTGACTCACTATGCCAATCCGGCCTTGGAAAACGCACTGAAAACCGCACCGGTGGTCGTCACCGCCGATCCGGCAGATTGCCAGTTCCAGTTCAACCCGACCGGCACGAAGAAATTCACTTCTTCCTGCGACATCGTGAAGGCGAAACTGGCCGCTGCTTCGGTGAATTACTCCAATGAAACCGCAGCACCGGGCACCATTGCCAGCGTCAAGGTCGGCGACAAGGTCATCCAGTCCTACAACGCCAAATCCTTGTCGAAGGACGAGGCCGCGGAAAAGGAAAAGGCTTTTGGCAAGGAACTGTCCGACGCGATCAAGGAAGCCGGTTACCCGGCAAAGGCCGATCCTTCGCAGATGAACAAAGGCATGGTGCTGGTGCTGCTGACCATTCTCGTTCTCTACGTGACCATGGTCTACGGTCCGATCGCTGCCATGCTGGTTGAACTGTTCCCCACCCGCATCCGCTATACCTCGATGTCCCTGCCCTACCATATCGGTAACGGTTGGTTCGGCGGCTTGCTGCCGACAACTTCCTTCGCGCTGGTTGCGTTCAAGGGCGACATCTACTACGGCCTGTGGTATCCGATCATCATCGCGCTGATGACCTTCGTGATTGGTGCGCTGTTTGTGAAGGAAACCAAGGACGTCGATATCTACGCAAACGATTAACGTATCGATCATCCCTGTAAGCGCTTTCAGTGACTTACAGGTTGGAGCCGCCGGATTCGTCCGGCGGTTTTTTTTACTTTTAGGTTTACTTTTAGGACTGATGCAAAATTGACCCAGCAAGGCGGGTTGCCGCAGGCAGTACATCTCGGACGACAAGGCAACACAACACGGCTGGGGCGGTTTTGCGTAAGTCCTAATTTTCATGCTCGTCGCTTCGAGACCATTCAGGAATAAGTGTGTGCATTTTGACGGCCGTAGCGAGAGACGATGCACGGCGCACCGCAGTGCGAGCACTGCAAGCGGCGGTCAACGCCGCAACGGGCCCGCACGACCAGCAAAAATGTGCCCACTTATTCCTGGACGCTCCCTTACGGTGCCAGCGTCAATGTGCCCAAGCTGTTTTTCTGCACGGTTTCTCGCCGTGTTTTCATGGGCAGGTAGGCGACTTCTGCCCAGCGTCGCACGTAGCTGCGATACAGCGGCGACAGCACATTACCCGACTGCCCGGTGGAATGGATGAAGCGGGAATTGTCCAGATCTGACAAGTCATACAGCGCGCGCAGGCCGGCTGCATGTCGGTTCGTAAACGGCCCTGCTTCATCGCGCAAATTATGACGTCCGGCATTGATGGTAAATGTGTCGCCCGGTGTCGGCACACGGACGTCGAACAAGGTAGACAACAGCTTGACCTTGCCAAATGGCCGGTGTTCAGAAAGCGCGACATGCGCCTCCCCCCAACGCCATGCCGCCATGTCTTTGCCATAGCGCCGTTCGAGGTCTTCCAGCGCAGTCTCCAGCGTCGCCGACAGCAATCCAGCGCAGTTTTGTGAAGTGGCGGCAGCATTTTGCGTGACATCCGCACACCATTTTCCCTGACCGTTCTTGTCCATCAACACATTTACCGTTGAGTGGTGAACATTGCGCTGTTCCAGATAATCATCCATCAAGTCTTGTCCAAGCTCATCAACGAATATCTGCCTCGACACGGTACGCATCCAGGCATTGAAAATCAGGGGTTCCGGCCGATCCGCATCCATTGACCCGTTCCAGTCTGCCAAAAGTTGCAAGGCTGCACCGGCGCGCTTCGAACTCGGCGCTGTCTTGCGCAGGATCGGCAAAACCTCGCGGGCGGCAAGCGATACGTGGTCTTTTTGCATCGTCGCATAAGTACCCATGCTATGTTTCGATTGCGCATCCAGCAACGCTTCGATGCGTTGTGCCCGATACGGCAAGGCCCATTCGCTAGTCAGGAAATACGGATAATCCGGCCCAACTATTTTTTGATTGGCTGTCATCACCCGTTGCGACGTTGGGTTGAACTGACGCGGCAACGCATCGAAGGGGATGAATCCCGCCCAGTCGTAGCGCGCATCCCAACCGGGTGCTGGTGCAAGCCCCTTGAGATCGTTCTCCGGTTTGCGGATAGGCACTCGAGCCGGCGCGATAAAACCGATATTGCCGTCCACGTCGGCATACACGATGCTCTGTTGCGGGGCACCGAAATCTCGCGTGGCTTCGACGAACTGCTCCCAATTCTGTGCGCGGTTCAGTTTCGTGGCCGCCTGCAGCGTCAGATCGTCTTCCCGCAGTGCAGTCCAGGCAAACGACATCACATGGGTGCGCGCATCGAGCGCGGCCTTTTCCATGATGGGCAAGACACCGCTGATGACCGGTCCATGGCGGGTTTCGCGCACGTCCAACGTCACGTCCGGTTGCCCCTTGACCTGGATGGTTTCGCGACGCATTTTGAAGGCAGCCCAACCGTCAGGCGTCTGGTACTGCGTACTGTCATCAGGCTTGATGCGTTCGATATACAGATCCTGCACATCGGGCGCGGTATTGGTGAAACCCCAGGCGATGCGATCGTTGTGCCCGAGCACCACCGTCGGCAGACCTGGCAGCGTCGCACCGATCACGTTAAGACCCGGTGCCGACAGATGCGCGAAATACCACAAGGCCGGCGCCGACAATCCCAGGTGCGGATCGTTCGCCAACAGCGGCTTGCCGGTCTCGGATAAGGCGCCCGATACCACCCAGTTATTCGAACCCATGCCATCGACGTACGATGGCGGTGCTATCCGAGCGACAGTCGTCAACTGCTTGGTGATTCCGGAAAGTCCACGATACAAGCTGCTGTAATCCTGTGTTTGCACCACCGCGTCGCCCGGATACGGCGGCAGGAATTCATTGATCTGCACGAGCGACAGCCGCTGTGCCAGCCGCATGCGCAACAACTCCTGTGTCCAGTTGGCGCCAAGATCCCATGCCATCATGGTTTGCCAGCCGATAGAATCGACTGGCTGCCAGGGAGCCGGCGATGGCGCTCCGGTCAGAATGAATTCAGGTGGCAAGGGGCTGTCACGATTCGCCAGATAGGCATTAACGCCCCGCGCATACGCCTCCAGTACCGCCCGCGTCTCCGGCGCCAGGTTGGCAAGAATTTTCTCCGCATTACGCCGCACGCCGAGCGTACGCAGGAAACGGTCGGTGGCTAGCGCCTTGGGACCGAGAATTTCCGCCATCCGTCCTGCCGGAATACGGCGGTTCAGCTCCATCTGCCATAGACGGTCCTGTGCGTGTACGAAGCCCAGCGCAAAGTAGGCGTCATCGCTCGTCTTGGCATAAATGTGCGGTATCCCTTCGGCATCGCGCACGATATCCACCGCGTTCGTCAGCCCGCTCAATGCAATCCTGCCGTCGATTTGCGGTTGACTCGCGGCGCGATACCATAGCAAGGCTGCGCCCGCGAGCAGCACGACCGAGAGAAGAACCAACGCAACTTTTCTGAAGATTTTAGTCATATCTTTATTCCCCCTTCTCCACTACCTAACGCCAGCCGGGAAGAAGAAATTTCCAAATGGTAAGATGTCGCCTCGTGTCATGATCACGCCAAAACACAATCTCTATCTTATGAAATTCGATGTCGCTATCGTTGGAAGCGGACTGGCCGGTTTGTCGGTCGCCTTGCATCTCGCGCAAACCCGTAAAGTGGCTATTGTATCCAAGCGCAACCTGCTCGATGGCGCCAGTAATTGGGCACAGGGCGGCATCGCCGCTGTGCTCGATTCCGGCGACAGTCATGAACAGCATATCGAGGATACGCTGGTGGCAGGCGCCGGCCTGTGCGATGAACGAGCGACCCGCACGATTGTTGAACACAGTCGGGAAGCAATCGAATGGCTGATAAAGCAAGGTGTACCGTTTACCCGCGATCCGAATGCAGAATTGGGCTATCACCTGACACGCGAAGGCGGCCACAGCCAACGCCGCATCATTCATGCGGCTGATGCCACCGGCCATGCGGTGCAGGTAACGCTGGAGCAGAAGGCACGTGCGCACCCGAATATCACCGTGCTGGAAAACCATTATGCGATCGACGTCATCAAGTCAGACAAAGTCGAGGCTTCCTCCAACACCCCCTATTGTCTCGGTCTATATGTGCAGGATGTTCACACCGGCAAGGTGATGACCTTGGCCGCCGACCAGACTGTCCTTGCGACCGGCGGCGCCGGTAAAGTGTATCTCTACACAACCAACCCGGACACCGCGACTGGAGACGGCATTGCCATGGCATGGCGTGCAGGCTGCCGCGTTGCCAACATGGAATTCATCCAGTTCCATCCCACCTGCCTGTATCACCCTTATGCCAAGTCCTTCCTGATCAGCGAAGCGGTTCGTGGAGAAGGCGGGATATTGAAACTGCCGGCGGAGGCCGGCGCGGCAGCCGGGCAGCGCTTCATGCCGTGGCATGATGAGCGTGCCGAACTGGCGCCGCGTGACGTGGTCGCACGTGCCATCGACTTCGAAATCAAGAAACGCGGCCTCGACTACGTCGATCTCGACATCAGCCATCAGCCGCCGGAATTCCTGAAAGAACATTTCCCCACGATCTATGCACGCTGCCTGGAACTGGGTATTGACATCAGCCGGCAACCGATTCCGGTGGTGCCGGCAGCCCATTACACGTGCGGCGGCATCGTTACCGACATGTATGGACGCACCGACCTGCCCGGGCTGTATGCCGTAGGCGAAACCGCCTACACCGGCCTGCATGGTGCCAACCGTCTGGCCAGCAATTCCCTGTTGGAATGCCTGGTACTCGGCCATGCCGCTGCCCGGCATATTGAACAGCAACCCAAACCCCTATCGGTTCCGCTGCCTGCATGGGATGAAAGCCGCGTCACCGACGCGGATGAGGAAGTCGTGATCGCCCACAACTGGGATGAATTGCGACGCTTCATGTGGAACTATGTTGGCATCGTCCGCACCACCAAGCGCCTGGAGCGGGCGCAGCACCGAGTCGGTCTTCTGCGCGAAGAGATTTACGAGTACTACTCGAATTTCCGTATCACACGCGACCTGCTGGAACTGCGCAACCTGGTCGATGTGGCGTCGATGATCATCGACAGCGCGCTGTCGCGGCGCGAAAGCCGAGGGCTGCATTTCAGCCAGGATTTCCCTGAAACCTTGCCGAAGGCCCTGCCAACCGTGCTCTCGCCCGCACCACGTTAATTTCAGTTTGCCAACCCGTCATTCCCGAGTACAAGCGGAATGACGGAACGCAACAACTGCCGGCCTAGCCGACAATCCGCAGAGAATAATCCGTCGCCCGCACATCCTTGGTCAAACTGCCGATTGAAATCCGGTCCACGCCGGTTTCCGCAATCGCACGCACCGTCTGCATGTTGACCCCGCCCGATGCCTCCAACACCGCGCGGCCACCTGTCAGCTTGACCGCCTCGCGCATCATATCGAGTGTGAAATTATCGAGTAACACGGAGTCGGCGCCCGTAGCCAAAGCTTGTTCCAGCTCGGCGATGTTCTCCACCTCGATTTGAATGCTGACACCGGCATTGAGTGCCTGTGCGGCACGCATGGCAGCCGCAATCCCGCCGGCAGCTGCGATATGGTTTTCCTTGATCAGGATGCCATCATACAAAGCCAAGCGTTGATTCTTGCCGCCACCCACCCGCACCGCATATTTCTGCGCGAGACGCATGCCCGGCAGTGTCTTGCGGGTATCAAGGATCGCAGCCCGTGTGCCTTGCACCACTTCCACGTACTGATGCGTGGCGGTAGCGACCCCAGACAGCAACTGCAGAAAATTCAAGGCTGCACGCTCGGCCGTCAGCAATGCACGCGCCGGCGCTTCGATAGCGCAGACTTCACTATCCAGTGTCATCATCGCACCTTCGGCATAACGCCAGTCGATGCGTATGCGTGCATCCAGTTGCTTCATGACGCCCTCAAACCATGGCGCACCGCATAGCACCGCGGCTTCCCGCACCACCACGCGTGCTTTTACCCACGCGTCTTCTGGCACCAACTTTCCGGTAACGTCGCCACTGCCGACGTCTTCGCTCAATGCCACCCGGATGTTGTCTTCGAATGCCGCAACCAACGCCGTGTCAAACGGCGCAAAAGGATTCTGCAAAGTGCTCATGCCGGACCGATCCCCGCAAACAATTTTTGTTCTTTCGCCAAGTCACTGCTCGGGCGCACATTCGCTTTCTGTTGCGCAGCAAAGGCAAGCATACGGTCGATGCACACATAGGCCTTCCGGCCGATTTCAGGATCGACATGGATTTCATTGTTGCCGGACTCCAGCACATCCACCAGATTCTGCAAACCGTTCATCGCCATCCATGGACAATGCGCGCAACTCTTGCAGGTGGCACTGTTACCGGCGGTCGGCGCGTCAATGAAGCGCTTGCCAGGCGCAGCCATACGCATCTTATGCAAGATACCGTTATCGGTAGCGACGATAAATTCCTGCGCATCGAGGGACTGCGCCGCCGCGATCAACTGCGATGTGGAGCCGACGACATCGGCTTGCGCCACCACGGCTTCCGGCGACTCGGGATGTACAAGCACCTTGGCCAATGGATGCTCTTGCTTTAGCAAGCTCAGCTCGACACCCTTGAATTCGTCATGCACCAGGCAGGAGCCTTGCCATAGCAGCATATCGGCGCCGGTTTTTTTCTGAATGTAGCTGCCCAGATGCTTGTCGGGTGCCCAAAGAATTTTCTTTCCCTGCGCGTGCAGGTGTTCAACGATCTGCAAGCCGATCGAAGATGTCACCATCCAGTCCGCGCGCGCCTTCACCGCAGCGCTGGTATTGGCATACACCACTACGGTGCGGTCCGGATGAGCATCGCAGAAAGCGGCGAATTCATCTGCAGGACAACCGAGATCGAGCGAACAGGTGGCATCGAGATCGGGCATCAACACCGTCTTTTCGGGACTCAGAATTTTCGCGGTTTCGCCCATGAACTTGACCCCAGCGACCACCAGCGTCTTGGCGGGATGATCGCGGCCGAAACGTGCCATTTCAAGCGAGTCGGAAACGCAACCGCCGGTTTCTTCTGCCAAGTCCTGCAGGTCGGCATCAACGTAGTAATGCGCGACCAATACCGCCTGCTTTTCTTTCAGCAGACGCTTGATGCGTTCCTTGAGTGCGGCCTTTTCCGTCGGTGACGGCGTTGCCGGCACCCGCGCCCAGGCATTGGAGGTGCAGCTGGTGCCTGCATCCATTTGAGGACGCTCGAATTCGATGGTTTTAATCGCGTGGTTCTGCATGATGTATGAAATTTCAATCTATACGGAAGGCACACTGCAACAGTAAGTATGGCCGACAAGTTGCAGCCAGGGATGGCAGGCCAATTTTCAAGAAAATACTCACAAAGGCCAGTGCGTTGCGTCCTGGGCACACCGCTTATTTACGCATTCTGGAATACATAGGATACTAAGTCTGACATAAATCAACATTGACCCAGGTCGTCTGATGGTAAATAGGCAATCTTAAATTTTGCCTCCAGAAACAAAAGTGCAATAGCCATGCATGGAACGGGGCATTTCCACGAAGAGGAAAACGCCGATGATACATACCGTGTTCGACAAGACCGATAAAGGTCGAGAGGAAATTGCAACGCGCAAATACCGTCTCGCACCGCGTCTGCGTACTCTGCTAGTGCTCATTGATGGCAAGCAAACCGGCGGCGACCTCCTGCAAAAAGTGAGTGGCATCGGGCTAAACGAAGAAAGCCTCGCGGAGCTGCTTCAGCATGGCTTCATCCGAAGCATATCCATTCCCGCTCCTGATCTAGCGGCACAACCAACCGCCACAATGGCAGTGGCAGTCCCGGCGGCGACCGAAAGTGTTCTTGCTGAAGGCCAAAGTCAATACCTGGCAATCTATAAGTTCTATACAGCGACCATCAAAAGCACTATCGGCCTGCGCGGCTATGGACTTCAGCTCAAGGTCGAAAAAGCGGCATCCGTCGCGGACTTTCGGGCCCTGCGCCAACCTTACTTGGAAGCCGTACATAAAGCGAAAGGCCCTGAGATGGAGCGCAGCCTGCGCTCCCGTCTCGATCAATTGCTATACCTGGAGGAACCGGCTCCTTCCACTACCTCCATCAACTTGCACGCTGCGGCCGAGTAGCGTGTTGCCTTGGCGAAAACGCCATATGCCCGGCCACGCCATTACATTCTTACTCGATGCCTTGGCTAGCCAGATACTCTTCGTAACCGCCCTGGAAGTCGATGATTTCGCCATCCTTCACTTCAAGAATCCGCGTTGCCAAGGACGATACAAATTCCCGGTCATGTGACACAAAAATCAAGGTGCCCGCATACTTGTCGAGCGCAATGTTGAGCGACTCGATCGATTCCATGTCCATATGGTTGGTCGGCTCGTCCATCAGCAACACATTGTGCCGGCCGAACATGAGCTTGCCGTAGGTCATGCGCCCCTTTTCACCACCGGATAGGACTTTCACAGACTTCCGGACATCGTCGCCGGAAAACAGCAGACGGCCGAGCACTGACCGTACCGCCTGATCGTCGTCTCCTTCCTTGGTCCATTGTCCCATCCAGTCGGTCAAACTCTTGTCAACTGCAAAGTCCTCGGTCGGGTCCTGCGGCATGTAGCCGACGCTGGCGTTTTCCGCCCACTTAACGCTTCCGCTGTCGGGCTGCAGACCGCACAGTTCGCCGCAGATACAACGCAGCAAGGTGGTTTTACCTGCACCGTTGGCACCGATAATCGCAATCTTTTCGCCTGCTTCGACCAGAATATTGAAATTCTTGAAGAGCGTGCGGTCATAGGCCTTGGATAAGCCCTGCACTTCCACTGCCTGGCGATGCAGTTTTTTCTCGCCTTCAAAGCGGATGAACGGATTCTGGCGGCTAGACGGTTTGATGTCTTCCACCTTGATTTTGTCGATCTGCTTGGCGCGCGAAGTCGCCTGACGTGCCTTGGATTTGTTGGCGGAAAAACGGCGCACGAAATCCTGCAGTTCAGCGACCCGCTCCTTGGCCTTGGCGTTCGCGGCCATTTGTTGGGCGCGCGCCTGCGAAGACGCCAGCATGTAGTCGTCGTAGTTGCCGGGATAGATTCTCAGCGTCCCATAGTCCATGTCAGCCATGTGGGTACATACCTGATTCAGGAAGTGGCGGTCGTGCGAGATGATGATCATCGTGGAGTTGCGCTCGTTGAGCACATCCTCCAGCCAGCGGATGGTGTTGATGTCGAGGTTGTTGGTCGGCTCGTCGAGCAGCAGAATGTCGGGATTGGAAAACAGTGCCTGCGCCAAAAGTACACGCAGCTTCCAGCCAGGCGCGACATTGCTCATCGGCCCTTGATGCTGTTCCATCGGCACGCCCACACCAAGCAGCAACTCGCCGGCGCGCGCTTCCGCAGTATAGCCATCGTATTCGGCAAATTTAGCCTCAAGATCGGCGGCTCGCATGTAATCGTCGTCGGTGGCGTCGGCATTGGCATAAATGGCGTCGCGTTCGGACATTGCCGCCCACATTTCGGTGTGACCCATCATTACCACGTCAAGCACGCGCATCTCTTCAAATGCGAACTGGTCCTGGCGCAACTTGCCGAGGCGCTCATTGGGGTCGAGCATGACGTTGCCGGCCGACGGTTCCAAGTCGCCCCCGAGGATTTTCATGAAAGTGGACTTGCCGCAGCCGTTGGCGCCGATCAGGCCATACCGGTTACCTTCGCCGAATTTGACGGAAATGTTTTCAAACAGCGGCTTGGGGCCGAACTGCATGGTGATATTTGCGGTTGAAAGCACGTAAAAACCTTATGCGGAATAGATTCGAAGAACCGCGTATTTTATCATTCCGACCGGTTTCCGCCCTCCGCTGGCGGGAGATCAGGTTTCTCGCAACAGACTTTGCCGGGCCGACATGAATTCCTCGGCCGCGCGCTGAAGCACCGCCCCGTCGATGCGCGGCTGATAGAGTTGGCCGCCGATGCCAAATCCGGTCGCACCGGCGCTGACATATGCGGCCATGTGATGGGCATGGATACCGCCGACCGGCAGCAAAGGTGTATTCGGCGGCAGAATGGAGCGCATTGCCTTTACCGCCGCCGGCGGGATCATCTCCGCCGGAAATAGCTTCAGCCCATGCGCGCCGGCACGCAAGGCATCGAATGCCTCGGTCGGTGTCGTCACACCGGGCAAAGCGACCATATCTTGCGCGGCGGCATGCGCGATAACGTCGGGCGCGCAGTGCGGCGACACGATCAGACGTCCACCGGCATGTTTGACGGCGTCGACCTCCTGCACCGTGAGGACAGTCCCCGCACCGATTAGCGCGTCATCCGGTGCGATGTGCAAAAGTGCCTTGATTGCATCGATTGCACCGGGCCGGTTCAGAGGGACCTCCAGCATCCGGAAACCGGCGTCGAACAGGATGCGTCCAACGTTTGGCGCCTCGCCCGGCGTCAATCCACGCAGGATGGCAACCAGCGGATAAGGAAAAGAGTTAAACAGGTCCATGAAGCAAGTCACCAGTGAGATTGAATAAAACACGCAATGCGGCCACGTATACGTCGTCCGGTTGCCATGCACGTGCCCGAATGCCGAGCATTTCCAAGGCATTGAGATAGCGCTCGCACAGTGCCGGACTGCCGATCACCTGCACCGGCGATGGCATTGTGCCGTGGGTTTTTTTCAGGATTTCGTCCAGTTCGGCACCGATCAGCAGGCCGGAAAGAAAGGACGAGGCATGCGCCGCCGGCATCATGTCCGTCACGACCAGCGCACGGCAGTAAAACAGGGTGTGCGTCACGCCGCCACTACGCGCGGCCTTGAGGCCAGCCTCAAACGCTTCAGGCACCGACTGCTGCTCGCTACTCACCTTGGCCAGCGTGCCATGCTGAGTCAGCAGCGAGTACAGTTCACCCGTCATGAACGTCATGAGTTCGACGATGCGTCCTTCTGCCACCCTGATCCACTTGCTATGCGTCCCGGGCAATAGGAACCATCCGTTCGAGGCTCCTAATTCCAGCGCGCCCAATACCTGCACTTCCTCTCCGCGTATGACATCCGGCATGCCTTGGTCATCGACAAACCGATAGCCAGGGGCGATACGGCACCGCACTCCATGCAAGCTTGTATCAACTTCCATCAACGCATCGTGCAGCCGCGCCACGGATTGCTCCACCGATAGATAAGGCGCCTCCCGCCAACCATGACGGCTACCCACCATGCCGGACATGACGATGTCCGCCCGCTCCACTTCCAGTGTGCGCAAGAGTTCCTTTAGCGAAGCTTCAAAGTCGTCCACGTGCAGCATGCCGTCGTCGTCGCTATGCCGGGCCAGCAGTTCGCCGTTGGCATCTAAAAGGTAGGCTCGACGATTGCTGCTGCCCCAGTCGATGCCAAGCAAGGTGACGGTCGGTGCGTTCATATCGTGAGGACAGTTATTGGCATAGAGAAGTCATGTAGAACTTGGATGATGGCGAGCGTCTGCCGTTCCCCCAATGCGACAGATTTGCACTGAAATCAAGCCCAACCGCCGTCGACGATGAACTCCTGCGCGGTGCACATGGCGGCGTCGTCCGAGGCCAGAAACAACACCATGCGCGCAATATGCCAAGGCATCAGGCGCCCCTTCAGGCACTGGCTGCGGTCGATCAGTTGCTCGCCCTCTTCATCAAGCCAAAGCGCGACTTGGCGCTCCGTCATCACCCAACCCGGCGTCACGGTGTTGACGCGAATGTTGTACTGTCCGAGATCGCGCGCCAAACCGCGCGTCAAGCCGCTGACAGCGGCCTTGGCTGTGGTATAGACCGGGTAGCCGCCGTTGGCGATATGCCAGCTGATGGAACTGAGGTTGATAATGGCGCCACCGCCTTTTTTTTTCATTCCTTCCACCACGGCCTGACAGGTAAAAAACATCGGCCGCTGGTTAATCGCGATGCGGTCGTTCCAGAAATCCACCGTTACTTCTTCCATCCGGTGGCGTTGGTCGTTGCCTGCGTTATTGACCAGCACATCGAAATCGCCCATCTCTGCCGCCATCGCACGCATCACATCTTGCAAGGCAGAAATCTCACGAATGTCGCAGGCGCGGAACAACGGCTTTTGAAAGCCTGCCACGGCCAGCCGTTCGCATAGTGCCAAGCTGGGCTCCACCGCAACATCGACGAATGCCACTGCTGCACCTTGTTCCGCGAAGGCACTCACGATGCTCGCGCCAATCCCCGAACCTCCGCCGGTAACGAACACCCGCTTATCTTTCAAACTCCCATAGCTTGCCAATTCACGCTGTGCCGACATGACTTTCTCCTGAACTTTCGATTCGATGTCCAATCAATATTGATGCTGAGTCGAAACCCTGATTGCCCTAGCTCGGACTCTCGGACTAATAACCGCTGAACTGTTCTCTTGAGAATCTTATGACCCTCCCTCCGTCAAAACGTCGCAGCCGCGCATGGTTCGGAAAACAGGACCGCGACGGTTTCGTCCACCGCAGCTGGACGCAAAAAGCAGGGCACCCTTCGGATTGCTTTGACGGTCGCCCCGTCATCGGCATTTGCA
Organism: Noviherbaspirillum sp.; assembly: GCA_035539595.1. GTDB lineage: Bacteria > Pseudomonadota > Gammaproteobacteria > Burkholderiales > Burkholderiaceae_D > Noviherbaspirillum. The sequence goes on along the minus strand of DATLIB010000124.1, from coordinate 83,995 downwards.
ATACCTGGTCCGAATTAACGCCTTGCAACAGTCACTTTCGCGAACTCGCCGACTTTGTCAAACGTGGTGTACTTGAGGCAGGCGGATTCCCGCTAGAGTTCCCGGTAATGTCATTGGGAGAGACCCAGTTGCGACCAACGGCGATGCTTTTTCGCAACCTCGCCAGCATGGATGTCGAGGAATCGATCCGAGGCAATCCGATTGACGGTGTCGTCTTGTTGATGGGCTGCGACAAGACCACGCCGGCATTGATGATGGGCGCTGCCAGCTGCGGCTTGCCTACCATCGGCGTATCGGGCGGCCCGATGCTTAATGGCAAATTCCGGGGCAAGGACATCGGCTCTGGCACAGGCGTATGGATGATGTCGGAAATGGTGCGCGGTGGGCTGATGAGCCAAGAAGAATTCACTGATGCCGAAGCCTGCATGAACCGTTCTGCCGGCACGTGCATGACCATGGGTACGGCCTCGACCATGGCCAGCATGATCGAAGCACTTGGCATGTCGCTGCCGGGAAACGCTGCCATCCCCGCCTCCGACACACGTCGCAATCGCCTGGCACAACTCAGCGGACGTCGTATCGTGGAAATGGTCGAGGAAGACATGACCATCGACAAAATCCTGACGCGCGATGCCTTCGAAAACGCGATCCGTGTCAATGCGGCGATCGGCGGCTCCACCAATGCAGTCATCCATTTACTGGCCATTGCCGGCCGCATGGGTATCGACTTGACGTTGGAAGACTGGGATCGCGTCGGCAGCCAAATGCCCTGCCTAGTCAACCTGCAACCTTCCGGCCACTATCTCATGGAAGACTTCTATTACGCCGGCGGCGTACCAGCGGTGATGCGTGAAATCCAGCATCTGTTGCATGGCAATGCGCTGACGGCCAACGGCAAAACACTGGCAAAAAACATCGAGGATGCACCTTGCTACAACCGCGAGGTCATAAGCAGCATCGACACCCCCTTCAAGGAAAAAGCCGGCATCGCCGTCCTGAAAGGCAATCTCGCCCCGGATGGCGCGGTGATCAAGCCTTCCGCCGCCTCGCCCCATCTGTTGAAACATCGGGGACGTGCAGTGGTGTTCGAATCGATCGAGGATTTCCGCGCACGCGTGGACGACCCTGGCTTGGACATCGACGAAAACTGCGTGATGGTATTGAAAAACTGCGGCCCCTGCGGCTATCCCGGCATGGCTGAGGTAGGCAACATGCCGCTCCCCGCGAAAATCCTGCAAAAAGGAATAACCGACATGGTGCGTATTTCGGATGCGCGCATGAGCGGCACGGCATATGGCACGGTAGTTTTGCATACCGCGCCGGAAGCCGCAGTCGGCGGACCGCTGGCCTTGGTACGCAGCGGCGACATGATTCAACTCGATGTGGGTGAACGCAGTCTGCACCTCGAAGTCAGCGACGCTGAACTCCAGCGCCGCAAGACCGAATGGTTCGCTCCCGATATGCCCACGCGTGGCTATGCCAAGCTGTATGTCGATCATGTCCAGCAGGCACATTTGGGGGCTGACCTTGATTTCCTGGTCGGAAAGAGCGGTGCACCGGTGCCGCGCGAATCGCATTGAGCTATTGACCAAAACCAGGGGAAAACATATGGACATGCCCGAATGTATATGGAATGCCCACGCCAAACTGGGCGAAGGCCCGCTGTGGTCGTCGAAGGAACAGGCCTTGTACTGGGTCGATATTCTTGGTTATCGTTTGCACCGCTATGCCTCGGGAGAAGAGCAACGCAGCTGGCAACTGGACCAGGAAATTTCCGCCATTGCCGAACGAGCGAATGCGCAAGGGCTGGTCATCACGCAACGCCACGGCTTTGCGACATTCAACCCTGCAACGGAAGAACTCGTGCCGCTAGCGCGGCCGGAAACCGATCTCCCTGGAAACCGATTTAACGATGGCAAGTGCGACCGTGCCGGACGGTTCTGGGCCGGAACCATGGATTTCTCAGCGCAAAAGTCAAGCGGCTCCTTGTATTGCCTTTCATCCGATGGCAATTGCACACGGATCGATTCAGCCTACATTGTTGCCAACGGTCCGGCCTGGTCGTCCGACGATAAGACCCTCTATCACAATGACAGCGTCAAAGGGCACGTCTATGCCTTCGATTTCGACCTGGAAAGCGGTGTCGTATCGAACAAGCGTCTGTTTCTGCAATTCGAAGAACAAGACGGATCGCCCGACGGTATGGCTACCGATGCCGAGGGTGGATTGTGGATTGCGCATTGGGGCGCAGGGAAAGTGACGCGTCACGATGCCCGCGGCAAGGTAACGCAGACTCTCACGCTGCCATGCAGCCAAGTTAGCAGCTGCACCTTCGGCGGCCCGGATCTGCGCACCCTATATATCACCACCGCAGCAGTCGGTCTGTCGGCGCAGCAATTGGAACAAGAACCGCTCGCCGGCGGTCTATTTGCCGTGAATATGGAGATTGCCGGCGTACCGGCCAACCTTTACCGTGGATGAGCCTCCTGCCATGACAGCCGAAATCGTCACACTTGAATCTGATACGCAACGCTTGCAGCTCTCCCCTGAAATGGGAGGCGGCGTTACCCACTGGGACTGGAAGACCGGCGAAACCTGGGCACCTTTGTTCCGCCCTTGGGACGGGAGTTCGGGAGATCGCTATACGCTGGCTTGCTTTCCGCTTGTGCCGTGGTCGAACCGCATCACACACGGCGGCTTCGAGCATGACGGAGTGTTTTATCCTATTCATGCCAACCGCACGGAGGAGCACTATCCGATTCATGGAAGCGGCTGGCTGCAATGGTGGCGTGTGGCTGAAAAAGGGGAAAACCGAATCAAGTTGGCGCTGGAATCGCGTGAATTCGACCGCAGCCCCTACCATTACCGCAGCACCCAGACATTCCAACTGCTGCCTGAAGGTTTGCAGATTGACCTGACCGTCACCAATATGGGCAACCAGACCCTGCCGTTCGGGCTGGGACTACACCCTTATTTCCCGCGCAATGCGCAGACTCGGCTCTCTTTCAAGGCAGAGGGCGTGTGGTTGTCGGGGATGGACCCGATTCCGATCGAACACACGACGGAATTTCCGGCAACGTGGGATTACAACGTCCCGGCGACGCTGGAAGGGCCGCTGATCGATAACTGCTATACCGGCTGGAACGGAAGGGCAATCATTACCTATCCGGACCGCGACCTGACGTTGACCATGGTCATGCCCGACTGCAACGGCTACACCCTTTTGTATCGCCCGCCCAAACAGGATTACTTCTGCCTCGAACCGATTACGCATCCGATCAACGCATTCCACATGCCGGACCAGCCCGGCTTGGCCTATCTATCCCATGGCGACAGCCTGGCATTACGAACCAAGTTTCTGGTAACACGTTCAGCGAGCGTCTGACAATACCGGGTAGTCACTCATCGTGAGCGTGCATGCCGCGCCCTCGGAGACCAGACGTGCACGGCTGCCGACCGCCAATGTGACCTTGTCACGCGTATGGCCGAAAGGCAGCCCGGTTAACACCGGCACGTCGAGACGTTGACGCAAGTAGGCCAGCATCGCCTCAAAGTTGTACCCATTGTCGTAGTCAGTCACGGAATAACTGGAAAAATCGCCCAGCACGATCGCTTGCTGCTTCAGCAACCCGGCGTGATCCATCTGGAGCAGCATGCGTTCGATGCGGTAAGGATGTTCATTGACATCCTCCAGAAACAAGATGCCATCGTCGACCTTGGGCAAATATGGCGTACCGATCAAATGGGTCAGCATCGTCAAATTGCCGCCCCATAAGGTTCCTGATACATCGAGAAGCGGATTGTCTGGCGCATTGAAATGCACTATATGCGTTGCGCTGCCCACGCATTGCCAGAAATTCTGCAAGGTAAATTGGCTCGGCTCTGCACGTGAAAAATCACTGCATCCCATCGGCCCGGCAAAGCTGCAAACCCCTTGCGTCAACAAGGCCATGTGCAAGACGGTGAAATCGCTATGCCCGACAAACAGTTTTTTGCTTGCCGCCAGCGCGCCTAGATCAAGTTCCGGCAGTAGGCGTGACATGCCGTACCCACCACGTAGTGCCAGCACGACCTGCACCTCCTTATCAGCCGTCGCCGCATGCAACTGAGCCAAACGTGCAGCATCGGTGCCACCAAAACGCTGATGCGTCGCCGCCGGGTTGTAATAATTGCGCACACGACAACCATAGGATTCAAGGCGACAAATTACACGGGCGACGTCATCCGGGTCTGCCGCATAGCCACTTGGTGCCACAAGACCTACCGTGATGTGGGAAAGTTCTGTTCTCGTCATGCGTTCACCTGCTTGGGTGTTTTGTACTTGTAGCCGCGATTTTCCCTTGTACGGCGAAACATCAGTCCTAGTTCGTCTGCTGTCCAGAATCGACGAGACGTTGGGCCACTCGCCGCCGTTCAGCGAAAAAATCCTTCAACAACGCACCGCACTCCTCCGCCATCACCCCACCGAGCACTTCCGCATGGTGGTTAAGCTTTTCCTGCGCGAAGAGATTAATGACGGAGCCGCACGCCCCCGTCTTCGGATCTGGCGCACCGTACACAATACGTGCAAGGCGTGCATGCATCATCGCACCGGAACACATGGCACATGGTTCGAGGGTCACATACAGTTCGCAGCCAGGGAGGCGATAATTTCCAAGAATGGCGGCAGCTGCGCGCAAGGCCATGATTTCCGCATGCGAGGTCGGATCGTGAGTGCCGATAGGCTGGTTGAAACCGGTCGCGACAATCTCGCCGTCCTTCACCACCACCGCACCAACCGGCACCTCCCCCAGCGCCCACGCATTGCGTGCCTGGGAAATCGCCTGCTGCATGTAGATGGCATCACGCATACGAAATCAGTCGCCCGAGGTCACTTCCGCCCAGCAGTTTGGCGTCTCGTGCAAGACCACCTTATGCAGGCGCAGGCCGGTGCCGTAATGATCGCGGTAAACGGCTTTCAGGATATCGAATGCAGTTTGTGCCAGATTCTCGACAGTCGGAATGCGGTCAATGATAACCGTCTTGTGACCCGGGATGCTGTCGAGAAATGCGCGTACCTGTGTATCCTTTTCATAGGCGATAAAAGCATGGTCCCAAACATCGACCAAATGCTGTTTCGCCAGCGCCTTGACGTCCGAGAAATCCATGATCATGCCGTTGTCGGAACTGCCTTCTTCCTGGATCACGTTGCCGATCAGGGTAATTTCAAGTGTGTAGCGATGACCGTGCAAGTTTCTGCACTGGCTTTTATGGTCGGGAATCCGGTGGCCGGCATCGAATTCCAGTTTTCGGGTAATGGTCAACATAGGAGGATTAAGGAATCTGTAGCAATTTATGCGTTTGCAAGCTCAGCTTCCACTTCGGATTCTTCTTGCAGGTTTCGATCGCCAAGCGGGTGTTTTCTTCGGCCTTGGAACCATCCATCGGCTGGACATAGAAATGCTGAAAGTCGAGCAATTCATAATCCTCCAGGCACTGCCTGTCCTGCGGAATAACCACTTTCAACTCATGGCCCTTCCGTACGCACAGATCGGAGCCGACCTTGGGGCTGACACAGACCCAGTCGACGCCATCCGGTACAGGCAGCGTTCCATTGGTTTCGATCGCAATTTGAAAACCACAGTTGTGCATGCTAGCGATCAGCGCCTGGTCCAGTTGCAGCAACGGTTCGCCGCCTGTAAACACGACGAACTTGCTGGCTGTGTAGGTAGTCGGCCAAAGTGCATCGATAGTGCGCGCCAAGCTCTCGCTATCGGCATACTTGCCGCCGGATACACCGTCCGTTCCAACGAAATCCGTATCGCAGAATTTGCATACGGCAGAGGCGCGGTCGCTCTCTTTACCGTTCCACAAATTACAGCCAGCGAAGCGGCAGAACACCGCTGGACGTCCTGCATGCGTGCCCTCGCCCTGCAGGGTATAAAAAATCTCTTTAACGCTGTAAGTCACATTGATCCCGGATCGTTCACACGTCGGTGACGACATTGGTACAGGTGAAGGAATGCAAGTACGTCAGACTTCACGCTATCCTTGCGGAGGAAAACGCCACACAAAAGCGAAGAAACCTCCGTCTCTCTCCGCGTGACGTTTTTTCAGTTAAGCACGCAACCAAGGCTCGTCAAGTAAGCCTATTCCCACTCGATGGTTGCAGGCGGCTTGCCGGAAATGTCATACACGACACGGTTGAGTCCCCGTACTTCGTTGATGATCCGGTTCGACACCTTGCCGAGCAATGCATGCGGTAAGTGTGCCCAATGCGCCGTCATGAAATCCTGAGTCTGAACGGCACGAAGAGCAACCACGTATTCATAAGTCCGTCCATCGCCCATCACGCCAACCGATTTTACAGGTAGGAAAACGGCGAAAGCCTGACTGGTCTTGTCGTACCAGGATTGCCCCTCTTCATCCTTCGTATTGCGCAGCTCGTCGATGAAAATTGCGTCCGCTCGGCGCAGCAGGTCCGCATACTCTTTTTTCACCTCGCCCAGAATGCGTACGCCTAAACCAGGTCCGGGGAAAGGATGGCGATACACCATGTCGTGAGGAAGGCCGAGTGCCACACCGAGTTCACGCACCTCATCCTTGAACAGTTCGCGCAACGGTTCGAGCAATTTAAGGTTAAGCGTCTCCGGAAGGCCGCCGACATTATGGTGGCTCTTGATGGTATGCGCCGTTTTTTTGCCCTTACCCGCGCTTTCAATGACATCTGGATAAATCGTCCCTTGCGCCAGCCACTTCGCGTTCTTCAGCTTGGCAGCCTCGACCTGAAAGACTTCAACAAATTCACGACCGATGATCTTGCGCTTTGCTTCCGGGTCGGCCACACCTGCCAGCTTGCCCATGAACTGTTCCGTTGCATCGACATGAATTACCTTGACGCCCAGGTTCTTGGCAAACATGTTCATCACCATTGCACCTTCGTCGAGACGCAACAATCCATGATCGACGAATACACAGGTCAGCTGCTCGCCAATCGCACGGTGAATCAGCGCCGCCGCAACGCTACTATCGACCCCACCAGACAAACCGAGAATCACTTCCTCGTCGCCCACTTGCTTCCGAATCGCTTCAACGGCTTCGGAAATATAGTCCGGCATGTTCCAATCCGACTTGCAACCACATATTTCATGCACAAAGCGGCCAAGGATAGCCTTGCCCTGCATCGTATGCGTCACTTCCGGGTGGAACTGCAGTGCGTACAGTTTCCGCTCTTCATCCGCCATGCCTGCAATAGGGCAATTGTCTGTCGATGCCATCAACTTGAAGCCAGGCGGCATTTCATGAATTTTATCGCCGTGGCTCATCCATACTTTCAGCATGCCATGGCCTTCGTCTGTTACGAAGTCACTGATACCGTTCAGTAATGCGGTATGTCCACGTGCCCGCACTTCTGCATAACCGAACTCGCGCACCTTGCCGTTTTCGACCTTGCCGCCAAGCTGCTCTGCCATCGTCTGCATACCATAGCAAATGCCGAGTACAGGAACGCCGGCCTCAAACACAGCCTGCGGTGCCCGCGGAGTATCCCCTTCTGTCACCGAATTCGGCCCACCAGAAAGGATGATGCCGGCGGCCCCATAACTACGGATGAAGTCGTCGCTGACATCGTAGGGATAAACCTCTGAAAAGACCCCCACCTCGCGCACACGGCGTGCGATCAGTTGAGTAACCTGGGAACCAAAATCAAGAATAAGAATTTTAGAATGCATGGAAATGGCTTTCAAACATCAGGATAAATCCGGTGTTGCCTTTACTACCCGATTGCGGCCCGCATCTTTGGCGGCGTACAACGCCATATCGGCTCGGCTAATCAGTTCTTCGACACTCGCGTCCGGGAACATATCGGTTGATGCGACACCCGCGCTGATTGTAAGATTCAGCGTGGTATCGCCTATCATTTCCGGTTGCGCGGCAATCGCCATCCGCATGCGGTCGGCAACCGTCATGGCCGTGGCATGCGACGCCCCCGGCAAAACGATCAGAAACTCCTCCCCGCCATAACGTCCAAGCGCCTCCTGCGGCCGAATACAGGAGCGTAATCTACTGGCAACCTTCACCAGCACTGCATCGCCTGCTGGATGTCCATACGTATCGTTGATCCTCTTGAAGAAATCCAGATCGGCCACGATCAGCGATAAAGGTATGCCAGCCTTCTCGCACCGCTCCTCCTCAATGGAAAGAATACGCATGATCGCGCCCCTGTTCCACGTACCAATCAATGGGTCGATCTGGGATTTGCGACGTAAATTCTTGTTTTTCTTTTGCAGGTCGAGTTGCGATGCATTCATCGAACGCAATTCAAGTTCGCGCTCCACCAATGCCGCAAGGTCGGCCAGCATCCTCTTATCGCTTTCCGGAAACAATGGGCGGGGGGAGTAATCAATCAGACTGATACTGCCCACCAATACCTTGTCGTGGTTATAAACCGGATGCGAGGCATAAAATCTGATATGGGGGGCACCTGCCACCGAATCATGCTGACCGAGCGACAAATGCTTGCTGGCATCAGACACGACCACCACCTCGTCCGAAGCAGAAATGCTGTAACAGAACGCGACTTCAGCAGAAGCTGCCGACCGTGCGTCATCCTGGAAATTGGGCTGAGCATTTCCAAAGATAATGATGCAATTGGCGACATCGAACATCCGCTTCCCGATGCGGCGAATCCGCAGCATCTGCGGATCAAGATCTGCGCGCAAGGAATCGGCCGGCTCCCCATGCGGGACCGGGGCCTCCGCCTGTCTGGAGATTGCCGTGCTGCTCATAAAGCCCTTACCTTAAGCTTAACGGAGAGATGCAGAATAATCAGTCCGCACGATAGTTAGGGGCTTCTTTTGTGATCTGCACATCATGCACATGAGATTCGCGCATACCGGCGGCGGTGATTTCCACAAATTCCGCTTTTTCACGGAATTCGTCGATCGTCGCACAACCACAATATCCCATCGATGAACGCACTCCACCAACTAACTGGTACAAAATTGCCAACACGCTGCCTTTATAAGGAACACGCCCCTCAATGCCTTCTGGCACCAGCTTGTCGGCATTGCTTGCAGAGTCCTGAAAATAGCGATCTGCCGAACCTTCGGACATTGCCCCTAGGCTGCCCATGCCGCGGTACGACTTATAGCTACGTCCCTGGAACAAGATCACTTCACCCGGCGCCTCTTCTGTACCCGCGAACATACTTCCCATCATGACGCTCGAGGCCCCTGCCGCCAACGCCTTGGAAATATCTCCCGAAAAGCGGATGCCGCCGTCTGCGATACAAGGAATACCACTGTCTTTGAGCGCATCAGCCACGTTCGAGATCGCAGAAATCTGCGGCACACCGACTCCGGCAACAATACGGGTAGTACAGATTGACCCTGGACCGATACCCACCTTTACACCATCGGCACCATGTTCCACCAGTGCGACAGCGGCAGCGGCCGTGGCAATGTTGCCGCCGATGACATCGACCTGCGGATAATTTGTTTTTACCCACTTAACTCGATCAAGCACGCCTTTTGAATGTCCGTGCGCCGTATCGACCACGATCACATCAACACCGGCCTTCACCAGCAAATCAATACGCTCATCATTGTCGGGACCGACGCCGACTGCTGCGCCAACCCGGAGTTTGCCGTGTTCATCCTTGCATGCATTCGGATGCTCAGTCGCTTTTTGAATATCTTTAACAGTGATCAGACCGCGCAATTCAAATGCATCATTGACTACAATCACGCGCTCAAGACGATGCTTATTCATTAAGCGCTTGGCTTCGGAAAGGTCGGCCCCCTCCTTGACGTGCACCAGTTTTTCGCGAGGCGTCATCTTTGCACGCACTTCCGCATCCAGCTCTTCTTCAAAACGCAAATCACGGTTGGTAATAATACCCACCACGAGTTTGCCCTCCACGACGGGAAAACCGCTGATGCCATGCTGTTCGGATAGTGCAATAACATCACGAATGCGCATTGTCGGTGGAATCGTGATCGGATCGCGCACCACACCAGACTCAAAACGTTTTACCTTGGCGACTTCCCGCGCCTGGTCTTTTGGCTTGAGGTTCTTGTGCACGATACCGATTCCACCCTCCTGTGCCATCGCAATGGCAAGTCGAGCCTCCGTCACTGTATCCATCGCAGCCGATAGCAGTGGAATATTCAGCGTGATATTACGCGTCAAGCGCGTTTTGAGAGAAGTATCTTTGGGAAGAATGTCCGAATGTGCCGGAACAAGCAGCACGTCATCGAATGTGAGTGCTTTCTGGAGGAGACGCATAGTGATTCCTATAGGCGCAAAAGCGGATTATACAGTAATCCGTTGCCTTTACATACTTGTTCGTTAAGGCCTGCCGCCCTTGATTGACATCGCGGATAAAGCATGGCGAAATCGGCTATAACTGAAGATCTGGGGCCTCCAATGAATAACCACCATTACCGCGCTCGACGCTTGATTACTGCAATCACGGCCGCAGCCGCATTTAGCATGACCAGTGGCGCCTCGGCTCAATATATCTGGCTCGATGACAAAGGCGTAAAACAGTTCTCCGATATGCCGCCAGAATCATCGGTGCCGGCAAGTCGCATTCTTAGGGCGCCGAACTTAACCGCTCCTGACGCACCGGTCACGATATCCAATGCCCGCAGCGCCGCAAGAACGGAAATAACGATCGCCGAAAAGGATGCCGAATTTCGCAAGCGCAAACTCCAACAGGCCGAAAAAGAAAAAATTGCGATGGAAGAGCGACGACAAGCGACACAGAAGGCGAAAGAATGTGAGCATGCCCGAGCATTTCAGCGCACCTTGGAGTCGGGACGACGCATTGTCCGAACAGAAAAGAACGGCGAGCGCGCCTACTTGACGGACGATCAACGGGCCCGTGAATTACAAGACGCTCGGAACATGCTTGAAAGCTGCAAATGAGCAAATAGAAGCGACAGAAAGCGGCCCCCTCAACGAACCTTTGAGTTTTCCTTTTTAGCCGCCCGTCTGCGTCGCGAATCTTTAGGGTCCGCCACCAAGGGACGGTAGATTTCAATTCGGTCGCGATCCCGTAAAATAGTGTTATATGCTTTTAGCTTTCCGTAGATACCAACGCAACACGTGGCAAGATCGATACTAGGCACATCGCGTAGCACTCCACTTTGCTCGATTGCCATGAGCAAATCCGCACCTTCCGGCAATGCCAGTTCGCGTAGCATCTGCCCACTTGGCGCCGCATAGCAGACCTGCACACTAATCTCAGCCATATACGACCTCGGCCCGCTTGCAGAATGAGTCGACGAAACTGTTAGCGATCATATTGAACACTGGGCCGATGAGATGCTCCAGCAACTTGCTAGAGAATTCGTAGCGCAAATCGAATTCGACTTTACAAGCATCCTCACGCAAAGGCTTGAAAAGCCAAGTTCCATTCAGGTGCTTGAAAGGCCCCTCGACCAACACCATATTCATCGAGATGGGCACCACATTCGTATTTTCGGTAGTAAAAGTTTGCTTTACTCCGTGATAGTTGATCAAGATAGTGGCGACAACCCTGTCTCCATCACGCTGCTTTACCTCTGCACCACCGCACCACGGCAGGAACTTTGGATAGTTTTCGATATTGTCCACCAATGCGAACATCTGTTCAGCGCTGTAGCCAAGCAATACCGACTTATGTACGACAGCCATTGAAAATAAACCGTTTGATAAAATACGAAACCAGAATTTTAACTGACCTCCCCGGCTTCCCACATTCATGACCATTGTTGATAACAAAAAGGCCTTCCATGATTACTTCATCGAGGAACGTTACGAAGCAGGCATGGTTTTACATGGCTGGGAAGTAAAGGCGATTCGCGCCGGCCGCGTGCAACTAAAAGAAGCCTATGTAATAGTGCGTCAGGGAGAAGTATTCTTGTTTGGCTCGCACATCAGCCCGTTGCCGACAGCATCCACTCATGTAACCCCTGATCCGGTACGGACACGCAAACTGCTGCTAAATGCAGAGGAAATAAAAAAATTAATCGGCAAAGTGGAACGCGCCGGCTATACGCTGGTTCCGCTCAACATGCATTACGCAAAAGGCCGGATCAAATGCGAGATCGGTCTAGCCAAAGGCAAGAAGCAGCATGACAAGCGCGAAACAGCAAAAGAACGTGATTGGCAACGCGAACAACAATCGATCCTGAAACAGAATCGCCGTTAACCCATCTTCAAATCTCGTTGTCATGTGACGTGATGACGACGATGCATTAATTGTCAATTTTTCTGCTGCGACCTCACCACTTGTAAAGCGCCGGCGATTAATCCACTGATATCGCTCAGGTTGGCCGGTACGATAATCGAATTGTTGGTCTTGGCCAGTTGCGAGAATGCACTCACATACTGTTCAGCCACTTTGAGGTTAACCGCGTCGTTTCCTCCTGGTTCGCGAATCGCTGAACCAGTCTTACGCAAAGCTTCGGCGCTCGCATCCGCAATCGACAGGATGGCAGCAGCCTCCCCTTGTGCACGATTAATGGCTGCCTGCTTCTCGCCTTCCGATCTGGCAATTGCAGCCTCACGTTCACCAGTGGCGATATTGATTTGCTCTTGTTTGCGCCCTTCTGATGCTGCAATCAATGCCCGCTTTTCGCGCTCCGCCGTGATCTGCTGCTGCATCGCATGCAATATCTCCTTCGGCGGCGTCAAATCCTTGATTTCATAACGCATCACTTTCACCCCCCAGTTCGCCGCCGACTCATCAATCGCATCGACAATGCTGCGGTTGATATGCTCACGCTCCTCGAACGTCTTATCGAGCTCCATACGCCCTATCACCGAACGCAACGTAGTCTGCGCCATCTGCGTTATGGCAAACACATAATTGGATGATCCGTACGATGCACGCATCGGATCGGTCACCTGAAAGTACAGGATGCCATCCACTTGCAGTTGCGTATTATCTTTGGTGATGCACACTTGACTTGGCACATCGAGCGGAATTTCCTTCAAGGAGTGTTTATACGCAATACGATCGATAAAAGGCAGGACGATCGTCAACCCGGGGCCAAGGGTCGCATGATATTTTCCTAGACGCTCCACTACCCAGGCATTTTGCTGAGGCACCACATGAATCGCTTTGATAATGAAAACGGCACCGATGATGAACAGAATTATGGTGAGGCTACTGAAATCGATTTCCATCATGCTCCCCCTTTTTGTGAGTTATTGTTAAGTTTGTTGTTTGTCACGATCAGACGGTTCCCACGCACTTCCTGGATTACGAACAATCCTGGCAGAGCAAGGGCGTTCTGCGCAAGTTCCACATCCCACATTGCTCCGCGGTACATTGCTCGCGCGGCCCGAGTTTCCCCCACATTGCCACACCAGACATCAATCATTAATGCTTGGCCAATATCAAGATTAACGTTCGGATCACGAGCGGGATCTTCTTCCTTCGATCTTCCGAGTTTGCTACGCCGCAGAACATAAATAGCAGACACTCCAATGACAGCTGCAGCAATGAGTTGCAGCGCCTGCCCCATATTCAGCAGCGCTGCCACCCCTGCAGCAGATAGGCCGATTGCGAGCATCAACAAATAAAATGTACCGGTCAGCATTTCGAAAACCACGAGCACACCGGCCAACCCAAACCAAAGTATCCAGTCACTCATTCTCGCCCCCACTCTTTTTATTCTTCCAAACAAAAAGCCCCCGCCACCCAAAAGGTGCCGGAGGCGCAATACACCCTGTACTGCTGTTTTGGTTGGTTATTGTTCGATAGCAAATTGCTTCAAGTCTAATCCAAAATGTTACCGGCACAAACGAATTTGCCTAATTTTGGTCTGCTTACAACATCTCACAAAAAACAAAAAGCGCGGGCTTGTGTACCCGCGCTTTCAAGTGTCAACTCAGATTGAAGCGTCAAATCATTTTTTTGATGCCAACGTTTGCCATGTTTCGATAACCGTATCGGGGTTCAGCGAGATCGAAGCAATGCCCTCCTTCATCAGCCATTCAGCAAAATCCGGATGGTCCGAGGGTCCCTGTCCGCAAATTCCAATGTACTTTCCCTGTGCTCGGCATGCGGAAATTGCTTTCGATAATAGTGCTCGTACTGCAGGATCACGCTCATCGAAATCTGCAGCGAGCAACTCCATGCCGGAATCTCGATCCAAACCTAGCGTCAATTGAGTCAAATCATTGGAGCCAATTGAAAAGCCGTCGAAGTATTCCAAGAACTGCTCTGCCAGAATCGCATTAGATGGCACCTCACACATCATAATCAGGCGCAGGCCGTTTTCACCCCGTTTCAAACCATTACTAGCAAGTAGATCAACCACTTTTTTGGCTTGGCCAAGCGTGCGAACGAAAGGCACCATGATTTCAACGTTGCTCAATCCCATATCGTTGCGCACACGCTTCATGGCCAAACACTCCATCTCGAACGACTCGGCAAAGTCAGCTGCCAGATAGCGTGCAGCACCCCGGAAACCAAGCATCGGGTTTTCTTCGTCAGGCTCGTAGCGCGACCCACCGATCAACTTCTTGTACTCGTTCGACTTAAAATCAGACAGGCGCACGATGACAGGTTTTGGCCAGAAAGCGGCGGCAATCGTGGCTACGCCTTCGGCCAGCTTGTCCACGTAAAATGCCTTTGGCGATGCATGGCCGCGCGCGACAGATTCGACTGCCTTCTTCAAATCGGCATCGATACCTGGATACTCGAGAATCGCTTTTGGATGCACGCCGATGTTGTTGTTAATAATGAATTCCAAGCGTGCCAAGCCCACACCACCATTCGGGATTGACTGAAAATCGAATGCCAGTTGAGGATTGCCGACATTCATCATGATCTTCAATGGCAGTTCGGGCAGTTCGCCACGCAACACTTCCGTTACTTCAGTCTCCAGCAAACCGTCATAAATTTTTCCCTCATCACCTTCAGCACAGGACACTGTCACTAGCGTGCCATCCTTGAGCATATCAGTGGCGTTGCCGCAACCCACCACAGCAGGCACACCGAGTTCACGCGCAATAATCGCGGCATGGCAGGTACGGCCACCACGATTAGTGACGATGGCCGAAGCGCGCTTCATTACCGGCTCCCAATTCGGATCAGTCATGTCTGCAACCAACACATCGCCCGGCTGCACACGCTCCATTTCGGACGGATCACGAATTACGCGTACCGGGCCGGCGCCGATTTTCTGACCGATGGCACGTCCCGATGCCAATATTGTTCCACTACCTTTGAGTTTGAAGCGCTGCTGAGCATCGGTCGATTTCTGCTGCGATTTCACGGTCTCCGGGCGAGCCTGCAGAATGTACAGTTTTCCGTCACGACCATCCTTGCCCCACTCGATGTCCATTGGGCGAGCGTAGTGCTTCTCGATGATGACAGCGTACTTGGCCAACTCAACGATTTCTTGATCGGTCAGAGAATAGCGATTGCGCAGCTCGATCGGCACATCGACGGTCTTTACGGAGCGCCCCGCTTTCGCCTCGCCGGTAAACTCCATCTTGATCAGCTTTGAACCAATGTTGCGACGAATAATTGGCAGCTTGCCTTGCTCCAACATCGGCTTGTGGACGTAAAATTCGTCCGGATTGACGGCTCCCTGCACCACGGTTTCCCCTAGGCCGTAGCTAGAGGTGATGAACACCACGTCCTTGAAACCGGACTCAGTATCCAGTGTAAACATTACGCCTGCAGCGCCCACATCGGAACGAACCATACGCTGGATGCCGGCAGACAGAGCGACTTCCGCATGAGTAAAACCCTTGTGTACACGATAGGAAATTGCGCGGTCGTTATAGAGAGACGCGAACACGTGCTTGATCGCTTCCAACACGTTATCAATACCTACGACATTCAGGAAAGTTTCCTGCTGCCCCGCAAAAGAAGCGTCCGGCAAATCTTCTGCTGTTGCGGACGACCGCACAGCAAATGACATTTCTGCTGATGATTCGGCCACAAGCTGTTGATAAAATGCACGAATCTCTTCTTCCAGCTGCGGCTGAAATGGCGTATCGAGAATCCATTGGCGAATATCGGCACCGGCTTGGGCCAACGCTCTTACGTCATCAATATTAAGAGCAGACAATCGGTCTGCAATACGCTGCGCCAGCGTCGTGCCGCCGTTTACACTATGAGCCAGAAAGTCCCGAAACGCCTGTGCAGTAGTTGCAAATCCACCCGGCACGCGTACTCCAGCATTAGCCAATTGGCTGA
Source organism: Noviherbaspirillum sp. (assembly GCA_035539595.1). Taxonomy (GTDB): domain Bacteria; phylum Pseudomonadota; class Gammaproteobacteria; order Burkholderiales; family Burkholderiaceae_D; genus Noviherbaspirillum. The sequence continues at coordinate 67,806 of DATLIB010000124.1, read as the reverse complement.
TCATTTCGCCAAGTGACGCATTCTTGCCGCCGACGGATTCAACATCCGTCATTCTCAAATTTTCAAATGATGCTACGTATGTAGCCCCCTGGGATACTCCCATTGATGGAACGTTGGACATAAACAACCTCTAGTTTGATGGTAGGAAATCTTCATATGACCTTCATCTCTCTTTTCTTTTTGTTATTCTTGATGAGCCGCGTGAAATCTTAATTTATTGGGTGCCATTTTACATGTGCGCAACCTCGTCATGCTGGACTCACCTTAGAAATTTCCGTGATTATTTTTTCAATACGATTATGCCAGACTTGAGCAGCCACCTTTTACCCTCTGCAGACCGCACAGTTTTTTTCGTATCGGACGGTACTGGAATTACCGCAGAAACTTTCGGTCATTCTGTCTTGACCCAGTTCGAGTTGCGATTTAAACAAGTACGACTCCCCTTTGTCGATACGCTTGAAAAGGCCTATGAAGCAATACGCGAAATAAATGCAGCCTACGACCAAGACGGCAAGCGGCCCATTGTATTTTCGACTCTCGTTAAAGCTGAACTGTCTTCCGTTATTCGACAGTCAAAAGGCATGCATATGGATCTCATTCAAACTTTTGTTGATCCATTGGAGCAAGAATTGGGAGTCAAATCGACTCACACCGTCGGGCGCAGCCACAACATCGCCGATTCAGAGGATTACAAAAATCGCATTGAAGCCATCAATTTTTCGCTAGCGCACGATGACGGCCAATCTGATCAGAATTTAGCTGCGGCAGACGTGATCTTGGTAGGTGTATCTCGTTCGGGAAAAACGCCGACAAGTCTTTACTTGGCCATGCAATACGGAATCAAGGCGGCAAACTATCCCCTTATTCCAGAGGATTTCGAACGAGGAAAACTCCCGCCCGGTCTTTTGCCATATAAAAAGAAAATTTTTGGCTTATCTATCGCTGCCGACCGTTTGTCGGAAGTCCGTAACGAACGCCGCCCGGGAAGCAAGTATGCAGCACTTGAAAACTGCCGATACGAAATTAATGAAGCAGAAAAGATGATGCGCCGCGAAGGCATTCGCTGGATGTCGTCAACCGCCAAATCAATCGAAGAAATCGCAACAATGATTCTCCAAGAGATTAAATCCGACAAACGAGCATACTAATCATGCAACGTCGATGTCACCAACCTGGTCGCCGCATACCTCTCGCAAACTAATAGGAGTAAATCAAGCGACAAGCCCTATATGACTCTTGCTGCAAATTGACTATAAAGAGAAAAAGAGCAAGGAGGTGACTATGGACCTAGTATTACTTGAACTTATATTCTGGGGAGGGTTGTTGCTTTTCTTTTTGGTGTTAAAGGACGGCTTAGGCCAAGTTGAAACAGACATTGAAAAAATAGGAATGCTGAGTAAGAAGCAGAGCCATTTGACATTACACCAATTTGTTCAGCCTGAGCGTACCGTCGAACCTATCGGTCAATATGGCGATACACAGATATACCGTTACGTCGTAATTGGTGGTCGAACATATCAATTTGATCGAATTTTGCCAGCTGAAAGCCTGATGCCTCTTGACTTGGAAGAACGTGTAGTAGCTCCTGGCTTGGTTTATCAAGAATGCAAGGAAGAGGATCAATTGCCTGTCTAGCATGAGCGGTTTTAGCTCGTTTTTTGTCTAACTTGTTCAAACAGGCATATTGAAGCGCTAGCCGCGACATTAAGAGATTCCATCATGCCCAAATGAGGTATAGAAACTCTATGTGTTGCCAAAGCAAGTAACTCGTCCGCAATGCCTTGACCTTCATGACCGAACAACCATGCTACCGGGCGTGTTAAATTTATCTCGTACACTCGTTGCGATGCATGAGAACTAGTGGCAAGTATCGGTATGTGGGACGATCGCATTAATGGCGCCAAGTCTACGTTTTCCATGATACTCAACTCAAAATGCGCCCCCATTCCTGCTCGCAATACTTTGGGTGCCCATGCAAATACGGTCCCTTTACTGCACAATACTTGCTTAATGCCAGCTGCAGCGGCGCTACGCAGAATCGAACCAAGGTTCCCCGGATCCTGAATACTATCAAGCAATACAGCAGACTGCTCTAGCACAGCAGGCACTTGCGTGGCTGGCGTTTCAATCACGAAAAGTAAACCGACACCGTTTTCAACCTGACTTATTGTTTGATAAAGTGCAGACGGCAACACGATGCATTGCACTTGTTCTGTCTCGCATCCGCGCACTATTGCAGCAACCTCTGGATGAGACAGCGCGTTGTCAGCAACCACACACAAAGGCGGCCGCCCAACCTGTTGCAGGAACACTTGGCAAAGATGCACTCCATCCAGTAAGGTACGTCCTGCTTTACGACGTGCCTGCGAACTGGTAGCGAGTTGTTTCAATTCCTTATAAACAGGATTATCGCGTGATGAAATGGTTTTCATGCCGGTTTCTTGTTGATCTGCTGCTTTGCCAACGCGGCTTCATTTATTTAGCAAGGCTCTCACGGGAGCATATGACCGACGATGCACGGGTGATACCCCATGTACACGCAAGCGCTCGAGATGCAAAGCGGTGGGATAACCTTTATGTCGGTCAAACGCGTAACAGGGATATTGCTGATGCAATTGTAAAAGTGAAGCATCCCTGGCTGTCTTGGCGAGTATTGAAGCAGCCGAAATGGAGGGAATCTTGTCATCCCCCTTGACGATAGCCTCAGAACGCAAAAGCATAGTGGGGCAGCGATTGCCATCGATCAGCGCCAATGTCGGCACCAATGTCAACCCCTCGATCGCACGCCGCATTGCAAGCATTGAGGCTTGCAGGATATTGAGTTCATCTATTTCCCCCTCAGAACAATATGCAACGGACCAAGCGAGCGCATTGCATTTAATTTTCTCCGCTAGGGTGATTCGGCGCGATTCGGCCAGCTTCTTTGAGTCACGCAACCCGTCAATTGGCTTCGCAGGATCAAGTATCACTGCCGCGGCGAACACCGCGCCTGCCAATGGTCCGCGCCCGGCCTCGTCCACACCGCAGATAAGTTCATTGCCGTAATCGAATAACGGCAGGTTTACATTATCTATTTTCATGCGATGCTCGGACGACCGATCAATTGCAAGACTGCCTGTGCACTTTCCTTTGCCGTATCACGTAACAGGGAATGGTGCATATCTGTAAATCGCTGTTTCAGGGCGATTCTATGTGAAGCGTTATTCAGCTGCTCCCATAATGCATCTGCGAGGGCTTGAGGTGTCGCGGCATCCTGTAATAATTCCGGAACCACGAATTCACGCGCAAGAATATTTGGCAGACCAATCCATGGCTGGTATCCCATATGGCGCAGAATTTGCCAAGATGCGCGCATCATCTTATAAGCAATGACCATCGGTTTCTTGAACAACGCGACTTCCAGCGTGGCGGTTCCCGACGCGACGAGTACAGCGTCTGCTGCGGCAAGCACCTGATGTGATCGTCCGACCAGTATCTCTAACGGCAGCTCAGTCAACCCGGCCTGCAACAGCAACTCCATAAAATAGGCACGTTGTTTCTCGCCTGCCATTGGCACGACAAAACGTATTGCCGAATTTCGTTCAGCTAAGCATTTGGCCGCCTCTATGAACGTTACAGCGTTGTACTTCAGTTCGGACATGCGACTGCCGGGAAGAATGGCGACCACCTGAGTTGTCATCGGCAATCCCAATGCGATGCGCGCAGCCTCCACATCCGGCTCCATGGGAATGACCTCTGCCAGCGGATATCCAACATACGTTACCGGGATACCGGCCTTGCGATAAAGTTCTTCTTCAAATGGAAAAACCACCAGCATATGAGAGACGGCACGCGCAATCTTCTTGATACGATTACCGCGCCAAGCCCAAATAGAAGGGCTAATGAAATGCATGGTCGGAATATCAGCCTGCTTGAGTTGTGCTTCCAAACCAAAGTTAAAGTCAGGAGCGTCAACGCCAATAAACACAGCAGGTTTTTCGTTAAGAAGACGATCACGTAGCGCATTCTGAATGCTTTTTATTTCCCTGTAATGCGTCAGAACCTCAAACAAGCCTCGCACGGAAAGTTTTTCCATTGGCCATTCGCTGCGGAAACCAAATGCCTCCATTTTCGCACCACCGATACCGTAGATATCGGCATCCGGTAGCTGCGGTCGCAAGCCGGCCAATAAGCGACTTGCGAGCAGGTCGCCAGAACTTTCACCGGCGACCATGGCAATGGACAACTCAGCGGACAATGCCACGAGTCGTACTGTCAAGAAAGTCACGCATCAAGCGGAGATAAGCAGCGGAATCTGGCTTATCAGTCTCTGCTTTCGCCAGCGCCGCCTTGGCCTCTTCCAACGTTAAGCCAGATTTATAGATGAGCTTATAGGCATTCCGGATGTCGCCAATTTGCTCGCGCGTGAAACCTCGGCGCTTAAGTCCTTCGAGGTTGATGCCGTGTGCAGCCGCAGGATTGCCATTCAAAATAACGAATGGCGGCACATCCTGCGTCAGACTAGTACTCATGCCAAGCATTGCATGTGCACCGATCTTGCAGAATTGATGAACGTTGGAAAAACCTCCCAAGATTACCCAGTCCCCCACTTGAACGTGCCCCGCCAGCGCCGCATTGTTTGCGAAAATCGTATTATTGCCAACTTGTACGTCATGAGCCAAGTGTACGTAGGCCATGATCCAGTTGTCATTACCTAGTCTCGTGACACCTTCGTCCTGCACCGTTCCAAGGTTGAAAGTGCAAAACTCCCGAACCAGGTTTCGATCACCGATCTCCAACCGCGTTGGTTCGCCAGCATATTTTTTATCTTGAGGCGCCCCCCCGATCGATGAAAATTGGAAAAACCGATTATCACACCCAATTGTGGTATGCCCTTCGATCACTACATGTGGCCCGACCTTAGTACGGGCGCCGATCCTAACGTTTGGCCCGATGACAGAATATGCGCCGATCTCGACAGAACTATCCAGTTCCGCATTCGGATCGACAATAGCGGTTGGATGAACTACTGCCATTATTGTCCTACTGGCTGGCTTGCATCAGTTGCGCTGCGCATTGTGCACATCAGTTCCGCCTCGACCGCAACCTGCCCATCGACAGTCGCCTGTGCCTTGTATTTCCAGATACCGCGCGCGGTGCGCAGTATTTCCACCTGCATTCTGAGTTGGTCACCAGGCTCCACCGGTCGCTTGAAGCGTGCGCCATCGATACCGACGAAATAGACAACGCTGCTTTCATCCGGTTTCTGGCCCATTGTCAGAAAAGACAGCAAGGCCGCAGTTTGTGCCAGCGCCTCAATCATCAACACACCAGGCATAACCGGTTTATGCGGGAAATGCCCATTGAAAAATTCTTCGTTGGCAGTCACGTTCTTAATTGCCGTGATCGTTTTACCGGACTCCCACTCTAGTACGCGATCCACCAGCAGAAGAGGATAACGGTGTGGCAGATACTGTTTGATTTGATTGATATCGAGACTTTTCATTACGGTTTTCTTGTAAGCGACTTAATCGTTTTTTCTAGCTCGCGGATTTTCTCACGCATCTTGCCCAAATTGCGTACTATCGCAGCCGTTTTTTCCCATTCGACATTTTTTGCCAGCGGATAAAAACCGGTATATTGCCCGGGCTCCAGAATGGAGCGCGACACCATGCTGCCGGAAGAAATATGGACGTTGTCGACAATCGTCAGGTGCCCCAACACCATCGCAGCACCACCAAAGGTACAGTATTTACCGATCCTTGCGCTTCCCGCTACGCCAACACAGCCGGCCATCGCGGTATGCGCACCAATATAGCAATTGTGACCGATCTGAATTTGGTTATCGAGCTTGACGCCGTCTTCAATAACGGTGTCGGCAAGTGCGCCGCGATCGATAGTCGTGTTGGCACCAATTTCAACATCGTCTCCGATTACAACCCGGCCCGTTTGCGGAATCTTGATCCAGGCGCCATTTTCTTGTGCAAAGCCAAAGCCATCTGCACCAATTACGGCTCCGGAATGAACGATCCCTCGTTGACCGATTTCACAACCAGCGTGAAAGCTGACGTTTGCAAAAAAATGGGTACCTGCCCCGATCTTCGCATCGCGCCCGACGAAGCAACCAGCATCGATAACGACTCCATCCGCAATCACTGCACCAGCATCAATGGTGACATGTGATCCAATACTGGCACCCGGAGCTACTTGTGCATTCGGGTGCACACTGGCGCTTGAATGAATACCGAGAGTGATTGGGGTTGATTGCTGCGCGGCGAAAAGCTGTGCAACCCTGGCAAAGTATGCATAAGGGTTATCCGTCAGGATGCGTGCGCCCTTATATGTTGAGCCCATCGCAATATTATCCGCTGCCGACAGAATCATGGCCGCAGCCTTTGTTTGGCCGGCTTGTGCCCGTAACTTGGGATTGGAGAGAAACGTGATGTTCGACGCGTCTGCGGTGTCGATAGGGGCGATGCCAGACACTTTCACATCTGCATCACCTATCAGTTGGCCTCCAAAGCTTTCGACCAAATTTTTCAGCCGAGTGCTCATTGTGGCCCTTTCAATTTTTATTTGCTATTGAGCGCCTTGAGCACTTTATCGGTGATATCAATCCGAGGACTAGCGTAGACTGCCTCCTGGAATACGATATCGTACTTTTCCGCCTCGGCAATTTGCTTGATTACTTTATTGGTCCGTTCCAGCACAATGGCCAGCTCCTCATTACGACGCTGGTTAAGGTCTTCGCGAAATTCACGTTGTTTTCGCTGGAAGTCCTTGTCTAAATCAACAAGTTCACGTTGACGCTTGACGCGATCAGACTCCGGGAGCACTGCGGCATCCTTGTCAAGTTTATCGGACATCGACTTCAATTTTGAAGCCATGTCCTGCAATTCTTTCTCCCGGCGCGAAAACTCTTGTTCAATTTTGGCCTGTGCCGTCTTGGCCGGCGCAGCCTCACGAAAAATCCGCTCAGTGCTAACAAATCCCACTTTGGAATCTTGTGCCTGCACGGTTGCCAACGGCAACGCCAACGCCATGAAAAGAGTCATGCACTTGATCGATGTCGTAGTTAAAGCCTTCAAGATCATTCTCCGCAAATCAAAAATCAAATTACTATTATGCCACTATGCTTTTAGAATCCGGTGCCAAGCTGGAACTGGAAATTTTGCTTGCGGTCTCCGGGTTTAGCATTCAGTGGGGCCCCATAGCTTAGTTTCAACGGACCTATAGGTGAAACCCAGCTAATGCCCAAACCGGCCGAATAGCGGAAATCGGACACATTGAGTTTTTCACCTTCTCCAAACACATTTCCAGCATCGACGAAGGTAAACCAGCGCAATGTGCGGTCCGCGCCCGAGCCTGGAAAGGGAAACTGCAATTCCGCATTGGCAATAATTCGTGAAGCACCGCCCAGTGGGTCACCGTTGCCGGCACGTGGGCCGAGTGAGGAACCTTCGTACCCGCGCACCGAACCGATACCGCCAGCATAGAAGTTCTTGAAGATAGGGAAAGGTTTGCCACCGAACCCACGTCCATACCCCACCTCGCCATTCAACGCCAAAGTAACGGCACTGAACATCGGTCTGAAATACTGATGTTGATATACGGCGCGGTAATATCGAAGACTGCCGGCAGGAGCCACTTCGACATTGACCCGTTGATATCGGCCAACCGTCGGTACAAGAGCACTATCCCGACTATCGCGTTGCCAAGCGGCGGTCAACGGAAAACTCGTTGTGGTGGCCGTTGCTCCATTCCCGAAATCGGTCACATAACGTTTATATAGTTCTGGGCTATCGTTGAATCCTGGAACCCCAGTGTAGGTTTCCACATTGGTCCGCTCCACGCCGACACCAAAAAATACAGTGTCAACTTCCGAAAAAGGCACCCCGAACTTGATATTGGCACCGGTTGTTTTCACAACGTAATCACCAGTATTAACCTCTGGGGGGCGAGTAGTCCGCAGAAAGACCTCGTAACTGCGACTAATGCCATCATCGGTAAAATAAGGATTCGTCTGAGTTACCGCAATCGTCCGGTTGCGTCGGCTGGTATTAACATCGATCCCAAGTGTATTGCCACTACCGAATGCATTGGCCTGCTGAATCGAGCCCGTCAACATTACTTTTTCGCTGCTTGAAAAACCGGCACCCAGAAGAATATTTCCGGTCGGTTTTTCTGCGACGGTCATATTGATATCCACTTGATCGCTCGTACCGGGCACCTCGGGCGTTTCAATAGCGACCTCTGTGAAATAACCCAAACGGTCAACCCGGTCACGCGACAAGCGGATCTTCTCCCCATCGTACCAAGAGTTCTCAAATTGCCGGAATTCCCTCCGTATCACTTCGTCACGCGTTTTCGTATTGCCCGCGAGATTGATACGTCGAATATATACGCGCTTACCCGGATCGATCAGGATCGTAAAGCCGACTTCTTTTCTGTCACGGTTGATTTCCGGATTTGCATTGACATTAGCAAATGCATAACCAAAATTACCCATTCGTTCGGAGATTCTTCGTACACTCTCGGCCAACTGCTCCCCCGAATACACGTCACCACGCTTGAGTTGTACTAGAGAGGCAAGTTCCTCCTCTCGTCCAAGCATCTCGCCTTCCAGCTTGATGTCCCCCACTGAAAACTTGTCACCTTCATTAATGTTGATGGTGATATATATGTCTTTTTTATCCGGCGTTATCGATACCTGAGTGGATTCGACCTGCATTTCCAGATAACCACGATTCAGGTAGAAAGACCGCAAGGTTTCAATGTCTCCGGTAAGTTTCTGCTTGGAGTATTGATCCGCCTTGGTGTACCAAGTGAACCATCCCGGCGTCCTAAGATTTAACAAGCCACGCAGCTCACCGTCAGAGAAAGACTTGTTCCCGACAATACTGATCTGCCGAATACGAGCCACTTCCCCCTCATCAACCGCAAAACTGATGGTGACACGATTACGCTCAATCGGCGTAACCGTCGTCGTAATTTGGACACCGTACAGGCCACGCGAGAGATATTGTCGCTTCAACTCCTGCTCGGCACGATCAACCAGTGCTCTGTCATAGATGCGTGATTCACCCAGCCCAATATCCTTCAATGCTTTTGTGAGTTGCTCTTTATCGAATTCCTTGGTACCTGAGAAATCAACGCTCGCAATGGCGGGACGCTCTTCAACTAGCACAACCAGTACATCACCTTCTACTTCAATCCGTACATCCTTGAAGAATCCGGTCGCATAAAGTGCCTTGATCGCTGCAGCGCCCTTTTCGTCTGTATAAGTTTCACCAACCCGCACTGGGAGATAGCTGAATACCGTGCCTGCTTCAGTGCGCTGAATTCCCTCGACACGGATGTCTTTCACGGTAAATGGATCAACGGCCAAAGCATGCCCGGAACAGAGGGCGAATGCAGCGATGGCAATAAGGCGACGGGGGGAAAAGAACTGGGGAAAACGCTCGGAATGTAATTTCATCGGTTATTTTGTTTTCTATGTTTTTACCGGCGCGCTCCTTTATTTGCCGGAAAAACTCAGGACATGAGCCGAACGATGTCATTAAAGACGGCAACCGCCATCAAGACCATCAAGATACCCACGCCTGCACGTTGGGCAATTTCCCCTATCCTCTCGGGAAGAGTGCGCCCAGTCAAAAGTTCCAGCGAATAATACAGTAAAAGCCCCCCGTCTAAAACCGGGATAGGGAGCAAGTTCATCACCCCTAAGCTAATGCTAATAAAAGCAATGAATGTTAGGTAACTAATGACACCGATACGCGCTGTTTGCCCTGCATAATCAGCGATAGTAATGGGGCCTGTGACATTCTTCCAGGAAACCTCACCAATGAGCATTTTACCAAGCATTGTGAGGGTAAGGACACTGGTGTCCCACGTCTTTTTTAACGCTTTTATCAGCGCGGAAAATGGCGACTCACTTGCGATAATCATCTCTGGTGCAAGTGGCAATTCGGCCTTGATCCGGCCGATTACTGCTCCATTGCTGATATGTGACTCAGGAGTAATCTCAATGCTGAAATTTTGTTGATTACGCACAATATCAATCTGCAATGGTTTCCCTGGCGAAGCACGGACAAGTTCCACAAAAGCCAGTCCATCCAGAACGGACAAACCATTCACGCCCCGAATGAGATCGCCTTCACGCAGTCCCGCTTGCATCGCAGGACCATTTGGAACAATTTTCCCTAGAATGGGCTTGGGACGCGCCAAGTCAATACCGAGCTTGGCAAGAAAATCACCCTCCATGTCCTCAGTAGACAAACTATCGGTTCGAAGAAGGAAAGTATCAATCCCGGGCTTATCTGATTTGCCTGAATATGGACGGTGCGCTTCCAGCATTGCATGCTTCTTATCCAAGGCCTGTTGCATTAAGGCCCAGCGCAAATCTGACCAAGTTCGGATATTTTCGCCATTAACGGAGGTAATCAACTCCCCGCCCCTCAAGCCTGCCTGATACGCTGCACTATGTTCGGGTACTACACGTAGCCGCGTAGTTGGTTCTGGAACACCGTAGATGTATAGGCCAGCAAATACGACAATAGCAAGGAGAAAGTTAGCCAATGGACCTGCCGCCACAATGGCAATTCGCTTCCACACCGATTGTCCGGTAAATTCTCTTTTAAGATCAGCCTCCGGCAATGCGCGTACATCTTGTTCGCGCGCATCCAGCATCTTCACATAACCGCCTAAAGGCAGAGCCGAAAGTGCCCATTCGGTTTGATCCGGTCCAACACGCCGGGACCATATGATTTTTCCCATACCCACTGAAAAGCGCAACACCTTCACGCCGCACCAGCGAGCAACCAGATAGTGGCCTAGCTCATGCACTATAACCAGTACGGCAAGTGCTACGAGAAACGCAACCATAGTATGCAATACAGTCATGCACCAACCGTTGATTGAATGTAGGATTGGGCAGCACGTCTGGCTTGGCTATCTTGCTCCAACAAGGCATCAAGCCCCTTAATGTCCGTATGTGGCAATGTATCCATAACAGATGAGATCAACGCGTCAATGGCACGAAAGCTGATGCGACGATCCAAAAAGGCTTGCACCGCCACTTCATTCGCAGCATTCAATATAGCCGGAGCAGTACCACCCGCCAGTAATGCCTCATACGCAAGCTTGAGGCAGGGGAAACGGTCAAAATCAGGACGTTGGAACGTGAGCTGAGTAATTTGGGCGAGATCAACGGCACTAACGCCGGATGCGATACGATCAGGATAAGCTAAGGCATGGGCAATTGGGATACGCATGTCGGGATTACCTAGTTGTGCCAACACTGAACCATCAAGATACGACACCATCGAATGAATTGTGCTCTGCGGATGGATTATCACATCAATCTGATTGGCTTCGGCACCAAACAACCAATGGGCCTCGATTACTTCTAGCCCCTTATTCATCATTGTTGCGGAATCAACCGAGATCTTGCGCCCCATTACCCAGTTTGGATGGGCAACAGCCTCTTCAGGCGTAACATTTTCCAGTGATTCGACTGCACGATTAAGAAAAGGGCCGCCCGAGGCAGTAAGCAGAATTTTGGCCACCCCCCATTCCGATGGCTTGCGTTGATAGGAGTGTGGCAAGCATTGGAAAATCGCATTATGCTCGCTGTCAATTGGCAGCAAAGTGGCTCCGCTGGAGTTAACTGCATCCATGAACAGCTGTCCTGACATCACCAATGCTTCTTTATTTGCCAGCAATACTTTTTTTCCAGCGCGAGCCGCCGCCAAGGTCGGTGCCAATCCTGCGGATCCAACAATCGCTGCCATCACTGTGTCACATTCCGAGGCACTTGCAACTGCCTCAAGGGCCTTTTCTCCGTATTCGACGGAGGTGTTCACACCTGCCTGGTCGAGCAGATAACCTAATCTCTTGGCACCATCTGCGGTGCCGACAACAGCAACTTCCGGACGGAAACGCAGACACTGTTCAGCAAGGGCATCAATACGATGATATGCCGTCAACGCATAAACACGATAACGGTCAGCATGCCGGGCCAAGACATCAAGCGTAGAAAGACCAATAGACCCCGTTGCACCGAGAATCGTAATACTCTGCATACTGTGCGCACCTATGTTAAAGCCATGAACCAAATAAGACGGCCAATGGCAAACTCGGTATCAAGGCATCAATGCGGTCTAGAACGCCACCATGCCCTGGCAACAGATTGCTACTGTCCTTTACGCCAGCGCGACGCTTGAGTTGGGACTCGAACAAATCGCCGACTATGCTGGCCGCAACCATAGAAGTCATGACAAGCACAAGTCCAATCCAACTCCATCTGGACACAATTTGAAACGCGAAAGTATCCTCTAACACCGGATACATAGCGGAAACGCCAGTAGCAGTTAGGACCGCCAGCCACCCGCCAACCACGCCTTCCCAAGATTTTCCTGGCGAAATTGATGGCGCAAGTTTAGTTCGTCCGAACGCTTTTCCCGCAAAATATGCTCCAATGTCGGCGACCCAGACAACTGCCATTACCGACAACAGATATACCGGAGAATGTTGAAAAAGCGCAATTATCGCGATAAAACAGCCGAGAATTGCCACCCCATAAATTCCATTGAGCAATCTGTTTCCAAAATTCTCGAATGGAGGCAATCCTCTCCTCAATGCAGGAACCAAGCGAAACAACCAAATGGCCAAACATAATCCAAACAGTAATGTTGCTCCAGTGGCATTTCCTAAAAAGGCAATCACCAAAAAGGCAATGACCCAGAGCGCAGCACCAAAATATGGCCATCCATTATGAAACAGCCGAAAACTTTCCCACGCTGCTGCAGCCAAAAATGCCGCTGCGATTAAGACAAAGAAAATATAGGATTTTGAAAACAGAACGGATAGCAAAACTGCCAGCAACACCAATGCCGTAACGACACGCGTTTTCAACATTACGACGCCTTCTTTTGCTCGATCAACTGGCTACTGGTTCGACCGAATCGACGCTCCCTCTGTTGGTAAGACGCAATAGCCGCATCCAATGCAGTGGCATCAAAATCAGGCCAAAAAGTTTCGGTGAAATAGAATTCCGTGTAAGCCAGTTGCCACAGAAGGAAATTGGAAACGCGCTCTTCCCCCCCAGTACGAATAAACAAATCTGGTTCAGGAGCATAAGCCATTGCCAGATGCGGAGCCAAGTGTTGTTCAGAAAAATCGGACATGCCGGGATTTACGGCAAGCATTTTATTTACCGCCTGCATAATGTCCCATCGTCCACCATAATTCGCACAAATTGTGAGTGTCAAACGACTATTATTTTCCGTACGGCGCTGGGCACTGGCGATTAACGATTGCAACTTAGCATCGAAACGGCTAAGGTCACCAACGACCTTCAGACGAATACCGTTTGCATGCATCCTCGACACTTCCCGTTCGAGAGCTGTAACAAACAATCGCATCAGCAGTGAAACCTCTTCAGCCGGACGGCGCCAATTTTCCGAACTGAAAGCAAATAGTGTCAGGTATTCAATACCTCGCTCAACGCAGGCAGCCACCATTGCTCGAACAGTTTCCACTCCCTTGCCATGCCCGGCAACACGCGGCAAGAAACGCTTGGTCGCCCAACGGCCATTACCGTCCATGATAATGGCAACATGCTGAGGCACAGAGGAAATCGTTGGTACCGTTAGTGTCGAACTCAAATAGGTCATGAAAGGCCTGGAGCAAAAGTGGAGAGGCGTCGCGCGTTCCGTGTTGTCATGGCACGGGGTGGCCCGTCGCACCAAGCATCGACGGGCCAACGACGTCAAACAGTCAGAAGCTCTTTTTCTTTTTCGGCAATCAGCTTCTCGACCTCGGAAACAAACTTGTCGGTTAGCTTTTGCACATCGTCCTGTGCGCGACGCTCATCATCTTCCGAGCAATCCTTATCCTTCAACAGCTTCTTAAGCGCTTCATTGGCATCGCGACGAATATTACGGATGGCGATTTTTGCATCCTCCCCCTCTCCTTTCACCAACTTGACGATTTCCCTGCGACGCTCTTCAGTTAGAGGGGGGGTCGGTACACGAATTAGATCCCCTTGGGTCGATGGATTAAGACCCAAATCAGATTCACGGATCGCCTTTTCGATCACCGCAACCATTTTCTTTTCCCATGGCTGAACGCCAATGGTACGCGCATCAATCAAGGTCACGTTAGCAACTTGGCTGATCTGGGTCGGGCTACCATAATAGTCCACTTGGACATGATCCAGTATTCCTGTATGGGCTCGACCGGTACGAACCTTTGCCAGATCCGTCTTCAGTGTCTCGATCGATTTTTGCATCTTTTGTTCGGCGTTCTTCTTGACATCTACAACTGCCATGCTGCTCTCCTCTTTTACAACGAGTTATACGTGAACCAGAGTTCCTTCGTCGGCACCCATGATTAAATTCTTTAATGCGCCCGGCTTGACGATGGAAAATACCTTGATCGGGAGCTTCTGATCGCGGCATAGCGCAAAGGCTGTTGCGTCCATGACCTGCAGATGCTTGGCAATCGCCTCGTCGAATGAAATGGTCGAGTAGCGGACCGCGTTGCGATCCTTGTTCGGATCTGCGCTATACACGCCATCAACCTTGGTCGCTTTCAACACGATCTCCGCACCAATTTCCGAGCCGCGTAACGCCGCCGCCGTATCGGTGGTAAAGAATGGGTTGCCAGTGCCGGCTGCAAACACAACGATTTTGCCTTCTTCGAGATATTGCAGCGCCTTTGGCCGTACGTACGGCTCGACCACCTGCTCGATGCTGATCGCAGACATAACACGCGCAGTAATACCCACCTGCCGCATTGCATCCGCCAAAGCGAGCGAATTCATCACCGTTGCGAGCATCCCCATATAATCTGCGGTTGCCCGATCCATTCCCTGTGCTCCCGGCGCCACACCGCGAAAAATATTACCACCACCGATTACTATTGCCAGTTCCACGCCCAGCCTTGCCACCTCTGCCACATCTGCAACCATACGCTCTATGGTTGCGCGATTGATGCCATAAGCGTCCTCCCCCATGAGCGCCTCACCGGAAAGCTTGAGGAGGACGCGCTTGTAAGCTGGTTTTGTCATGGGCCGGAACTCCTAATAATTGTCCGATTCAAGTTGGACATATCCGTTTTCGCCTTCTTTCATCCTCGACAACTTCAGAACGTGAAGATTAGATGAAATCAGGCACTTCTTGTAAGTTTTGACATTGATGCAACGTAAAACAATGTCCCGTAGCAATACACCATAGCCGACAACAACCTCTGAGGCATAAACATTGTGTAGGAAAGATCACCCTTCGAATGTTTGCAACACAGATTCCAATCAGGTCCGTCAGCGATGTAAATCACTTATAAAAACGGGCCTTTCGGCCCGCTTTACTGCTTATGCCTGCTTAGCTGCCGCAACCTGAGCTGCGACTTCTGCAGCAAAGTCATCCTGTTTCTTCTCAATGCCTTCACCGACAACAAACATGGCAAATGATTTCACCGTAGTGTTTGACGCCTTGAGCATTTGCTCAACCGTCTGTTTGTCGTTCTTGACGAACGGTTGATTAAACAATGAAACTTCCTTCAGGTACTTCTGCACCGAACCTTCAACCATCTTGGCAACAATATCTGCAGGCTTGCCAGATTCGGCAGCCTTTTGGGCAGCAATCGAGCGTTCTTTTTCGATCAAATCGGACGGCACCTCATTAGCGGACAGTGCAACCGGTTTCATTGCTGCCACGTGCATAGCCACATCCTTGCCAACTTGCTCATCGGCACCTTCAAATTCGACCATCACACCGATACGGGTACCGTGCAAATAAGAGGTCAACTTAGCATTGGTTTCATAACGCGTGAAACGACGAAATGACATGTTTTCGCCAATTTTACCGACCAGTGCGGCGCGCACCTCATCCAACGTCTTACCATCCAGCGGCAAAGCCGACAGTGCTGCAACGTCAACCGGATTTTTTTCTGCCACAAGCTTAGCAGCCGCATTAGCTAACGAAATGAAGTCCTCGTTTTTTGTCACAAAGTCAGTTTCGCAGTTAACTTCAATCAAGGCTCCTACGCCGCCAGAAATATAGGTCGCCACAACACCTTCCGCCGTGACGCGAGAGGCCGCCTTCGATGCTTTGCTCCCCAACTTAACGCGCAAAATTTCTTCAGCACGAGTCATATCGCCGTCAGCTTCCGTTAATGCTTTTTTACATTCCATCATCGGCGCATCAGTCTTTGCGCGCAGTTCGCCCACCATCGCCGCGGTAATTGCCGCCATGTCGTTCTCCTCAATTCAATAAACGTCCTCTCGGACGCGTTCAATCAAAATATGTTCGCCGGCTAAAAAAAAGGGGCGAACCGCTGTTGCCCCTCTATTGAAGCCCGACACATCAGGGCGCAGCAACTCAGGCCTGTTCGCTGACCTCAACGAACTCGTCTGCGCCACTCTTGACAGCCTCCAGCACTTCGTTGGTCGCATTAGCACGACCTTCGAGGATTGCATCTGCAACGCCACGAGCATACAGAGTAATCGCTTTGGAGGAATCGTCATTACCCGGGATGACGTAGGCCACGCCCTCTGGAGAGTGATTGGTATCGACCACACCAATGACTGGAATACCCAGTTTGGCGGCCTCGGTAATTGCGCCCTTGTGGTAACCCACATCAATTACAAAGATCGCGTCAGGAACGCCACCCATATCCTTGATGCCACCGATGGATTTTTGCAGCTTCTCCATCTCACGTTGAAACATCAGCGCTTCCTTTTTGCTCAGCTTCTCGACGGAACCATCTTCGATTGCAGCCTCCATGTCCTTCAAGCGCTTGATCGATGTTTTGATAGTCTTGAAGTTAGTCAACATACCACCCAGCCACCGCTGGTCCACATAAGGCATGCCGGCACGCTGCGCCTCAGCAGCCACGATTTCGCGCGCCTGACGCTTAGTGCCAACAAACAAGATAGTGCCGCGATTGGATGCCAACTGACGAATGTATTTCATCGCCTCCTGGTACATACCCAAGGTTTTTTCCAGGTTAACGATATGAATCTTGTTGCGATGACCAAAAATAAACGGGGCCATCTTAGGGTTCCAAAAGCGGGTTTGGTGACCAAAATGGACACCTGCTTCCAGCATTTCGCGCATAGTAACGGACATGAATTTCTCCAGGGTTAGGTCTGGAATCCGATCAGCCACTCCACTTTCTGGAGCACCCTTTACGATCGGATCCGCATATCAATAAGAGTTTCGCTTGAAACCACTCCAAGCTAACCCGAAATTCTACCCCAATATCTCTCAATCATTCAAGGCTAGGGGCGCTTTTGCTTAGACGAATGGGGAAACCCTCGACTATAATTTATTAATTATTTACCCTTGCGCCCTGTGCGCTTACTTTGGCTTGTTATGGCTATCACGATAAAAACCGAAGACGACATCAAAGGCATGCGAGTAGCCGGCAAACTGGCTGCCGAAGTCCTTGATTTCATTACCCCCCATGTAAAGGCTGGGGTCACCACAGGTGAACTTGATCGTCTTTGCCACGAATATATGACAAATGTGCAAGGTTCCATTCCTGCACCCTTGAATTACTGTCCGCCAGGTTACACGCCCTACCCAAAAGCTATCTGCACATCTGTCAACGACGTAGTCTGTCACGGCATTCCTGGAGACAAGACGCTCAAAAATGGTGATGTCATCAACATCGACATAACCATCATCAAGGATGGCTATCACGGCGACACAAGCCGAATGTTTTTTGTGGGCGAGCCATCGATTCTTGCAAAAAGGCTAACAGAGATCACCTTCGAGTGCATGTGGCTTGGAATTTCCAAGATTAAGCCCGGCACTCATCTTGGAGATATTGGCTTTGTTATTCAGCAGTATGCAGAAAAAGCCGGTTACAGCGTGGTGCGAGAATTCTGCGGTCATGGCATTGGCAAAGTGTTCCATGAAGAGCCACAAGTACTGCACTACGGCCGTCCGGGCACACTTGAAAAACTCGTTCCTGGCATGATTTTTACGGTAGAACCGATGATCAATGCCGGGCGCCGGGAAATTCGCGAAATGGGCGATGGCTGGACAATCAAGACCAAGGATCGAAGCCTATCGGCGCAGTGGGAACATACAGTATTGGTGACTGAAACTGGTTATGAAGTGCTGACCGTCTCGCCCAATATGCCCGCCCCTCCGGCGTTCATTCAACAGGCAGCTGGCACCCACCTTACCACCGCATAAATAAATGGCTGCACTTGCATTGACGCTCAAAGAACAGTTGAAGATTGAGCGCCAAATGGCTATTGAGGCGTTTCAGGCAGATGGCAAGCCGGAAAAATTGCTTGTCAAACTACGGCAGAGCGTGGACCTTGCACTAATCCACGCTTGGCAAACCCTTTCCTTGCCATCAAGTGCAGCGCTGGTTGCCGTGGGTGGCTATGGCCGCGGCGAGCTATTCCCGTATTCCGATGTCGATGTATTGATTCTTCTCGCATCGCCTCCTGACAATGCGCTTCAGACCCAACTCGAAGAACTGGTCCAGCTATTTTGGGACATCGGGCTGGAGATTGGCCATAGTATTCGTACAGTGGACGAATGCTTGGTCGAGTCAGCCGCAGATATTACGGTACAAACCAGTTTGCTTGAATGTCGGCTCATTACCGGAAACCGCAGACTATTTTGCCTCCTGCAGGACCGTCATAATGCAGCACTGAATCCCCAAGCTTTCTTCCAGGCCAAGACTCTCGAAATGCGGCAACGGCACGCAAAGTACGAAGATACCCCATATAGTCTAGAGCCGAACTGCAAGGAAAGCCCCGGGGGATTACGGGATTTACAAGTCATCCTATGGGTAGCCAAGGCTGCCGGGCTGGGAAATTCGTGGCGTAAACTGGCTGAGCGCGGTCTTATTACACCGACTGAGGCACGCCAGTTGATGCAAAAAGAGCGAGCCTTCAAAGATATCCGTATTCGTCTTCACATTCATGCGAACCGACGCGAAGATCGCTTGGTCTTCGATGTACAAACGCCCATTGCGGAAAGCTTCGGTTTCAAAACAAATGAAACCCGGCGCGCCAGCGAATACCTGATGCAACATTATTATTGGGCCGCAAAGGCAGTTACGCAGCTCAACACAATACTGTTGCAGAACATCGAGGCCCAATTATTTTCACAGCCTGAGTCTCCGCAGCCAATCAATGAGCGATTCAACGAGGTCAACGGTCTCATCGATATCGCGCACGACAACACATTCGAGACCACGCCGTCGGCAATGCTGGAAGTATTCCTGCTGCTTGCACAACACGCTGAACTGAAAGGCATGACCGCTCGCACATTACGGGCGTTATGGCATGCGCGCTTCCATATCGACAGCAAATTCCGACGTTCCCCTGGCAACCGCTCGCTGTTCCTGCAAATCCTTCAGGCGCCCCAAGGTATCACCCATGCGTTACGAGGAATGAACCAAACCAGCATTCTCGGCCGCTATTTACCCAACTTTCGCCGCATTATTGGCCAGATGCAACATGATCTATTTCATGTTTATACGGTTGACCAGCATATTTTGATGGTGGTACGGAACGTACGTCGCTTCACGATGACGGAACACGCGCACGAGTATCCATTCTGCAGTCAGTTGATGGCAAATTTTGCGCAACCGTGGTTGCTGTATATCGCAGCACTCTTCCATGACATCGCAAAGGGCCGCGGAGGCGATCACTCTCAGCTTGGCATGGCTGACGCGCGCACGTTTTGCCGCGACCATGGGCTATCCAGGGAAGACACGAATCTGGTGGTATTTTTAGTCGAACATCATCTATTAATGTCTCAAGTGGCGCAAAAACAGGATTTATCCGATCCGGACGTGATCCGAAATTTTGCATGCATCGTGAAGGATGAGCGCCACCTTACCGCCTTGTATCTGCTGACCGTTGCGGACATCCGCGGGACAAGCCCCAAGGTTTGGAACGCATGGAAAGGAAAACTGCTCGAAGACCTTTACAGAATGACGCTGCGGGTATTAGGTGGCGAAGACGCATCCGCGGAACATGAGCTCAAAAACCGGCAGGAAGCGGCACTTAAAACTCTGCGACTCTACGGTTTGCCGCAGGATGCGCACATGCGTCTCTGGCAGCAGCTCGATGTAGCCTATTTCTTGCGACATGATGCAGGCGACATTGCATGGCAGGCCCGTTCCTTTCATGACAAGACTGATAGCAGCAGTCCCATTGTGAAATGCCGCCTTGCGCCAATCGGGGAAGGCCTCCAAATTGCGGTTTACGTAAAGGACCAGCCAGATTTGTTCGCCCAAATCTGCAGCTACTTCGATCGAAAAAATTTCAGCATTCTCGATGCAAAAATCCACACAACCAGGCATGGATATGCCTTGGACAGTTTCTTGGTGACAGAACCAGCATTCGCCAACAGTTACCGCGACATCATTAGCCTGATCGAGCATGAGTTGACTCACCTGCTCGAATCACAAGCACCACTTCCACCACCCACCAAGGGCCGCTTGTCGCGACTGTCAAGAACGTTTCCAATCACACCGACCGTTGACTTGCGTCCCGATGAGCGTGGCCAATACTATCTGCTATCGGTATCGGCCAACGACCGCAACGGTCTGTTGTATTCGATCGCCAACGTACTGGCGAAGTACAAGGTCAACCTGCATACAGCAAAAATCATGACCTTGGGAGAGCGCGTCGAAGACGTCTTCCTCGTCGACGGCCCCGTATTGAACAATGCGCGTAGTCAGATTCAGTTTGAAACCGATCTGCTGGACGTCTTGCGCGTATAACAATTTTTATTCTGATATTTCTTTATGACTGAACTTGTTCGTTTATCCAAGCGCATGTCCGAACTTGGTCTGTGCTCCCGCCGTGAAGCAGACGAGTGGATCGAACGCGGCTGGGTGCGCGTTGACGGAATGATTGTTTCGGAACTGGGTAGCAAAGTGCTGCCGCGCCAGCGCATCACAGTCGAACGCCAAGCAAGCGCACAGCAGGCCCGTCGGGTCACTGTGCTGCTTAACAAGCCGATGGGATATGTCAGCGGGCAAGCCGAAGACGGTTATAAGCCTGCCGTCACGCTGATCAATGGCGAGAGCCGCTGGAAGGAAGACAAGGCACCAAGCCAGTTTCATCCGAGTCAGTTACGTAACTTGGTGCCGGCTGGCAGGCTGGACATCGATTCCGTCGGCCTTCTTGTCCTGACACAGGACGGACGCATCGCCAAGCAGCTGATCGGAGAAGATACTTCCGTGGACAAAGAGTATCTAGTCCGCGTGCAATATACAAAATCGGGCGAATTGCCCGACGAAAACCTGAAATTACTCAACCATGGTTTATCGCTTGATGGCAAAAAATTGTTGCCTGCAAAGGTACGTTGGCAAAACCCTGATCAGCTCAGCTTTGTTCTACGCGAAGGAAAAAAGCGTCAGATCAGACGTATGTGCGAGGCAGTAGGTTTAAAAGTGCTCGGTTTAAAACGAGTCCGGATCGGACGTGTCACCCTAGGTAATTTGCCCGTAGGGCAGTGGCGTTACTTGCATCCGGACGAAAAATTTTAGATCTGGTGATTGAAAGTCAGGCAAGCAAGAAACATTCAATCGTCATCGTTCGCATCCAACCCGGGAAAGAGGATTTCCGTATATCCGAAGCGCGAAAAATCCTTGATTCGCATCGGGTACAGGATCCCCTTCAAATGGTCGCATTCATGTTGCACCACTCGTGCATGAAATCCGTCTGCCTTGCGACTGATAGGACTGCCATGCTGATCGAAACCCTCATAATGCAAACGACTCCAGCGCGGCACCATACCACGCAGGCCTGGTACCGATAGACAACCTTCCCAGTCTTCCTCAACGTCTTCGGTCAGAGGCGTCAGTATCGGATTAATCAGCACTGTCTCGGGCACAGCGGGCGCTTCCGGGTAGCGCGGGTTTTGCCTGAAGCCGAAAATCACCACCTGAAGATTAACGCCGATTTGCGGTGCAGCAAGCCCGGCACCGTTTGCCGCACGCATGGTATCGAACAGATCTTCAACCAAACCTGCCAACTCCGCTGTGCCGAACCGGGTAACTGGCTCGGCTTGGCGCAAAAGACGCTGGTCGCCCATTTTGAGGATGCCCCGGACGCTCATCTGACTTGTCCGAGGTAATCTGCAAATGCCGGCCCCAGTTCCTGATGTTTCAGCCCCATGGCAACGGTGGCCTTCAGATAGCCCAGTTTCGAACCACAATCATAGCGTTGGCCGGCATAGCGATACGCAAGCATCCGTTCCGAATGCAACATGGCTGCAATGCCATCTGTGAGCTGGATTTCCCCACCAGCCCCTTTACCCAAGCCTTCGAGATGGCTAAATATGCTGTTGCTCAACACGTAGCGTCCCACGACGGCAAGCGTCGAAGGTGCAGCATCCGGGGACGGCTTTTCCACGATGGCATTGATCTGTTCAAGCTTCTGTCCGTAAGGTGTAACACTGACAATCCCATATTGCCCGGTTTCCGCCCGCGGCACATCCTGCACCGCCAGTACGCTGGCGTTTTCCCGCTCATAAACAGCCGTCATCTGGGCCAGCACAGCCGGCTGCCCCTCATCGGCCACCATGAGATCATCCGCCAACAGAACCGCAAACGGATCATCGCCAACGACAGGACGCGCACATAACACCGCATGCCCCAGACCCAAGGGCGAGGACTGGCGTATGTAGATGCAATTGATATTTTTCGGAATCGCATTCCGCACGATCTCCAGCAGCCGTGTCTTCCCCCCGGCTTCCAATTCCGACTCCAACTCATAGGCAGTATCGAAGTGATCTTCGATCGCGCGTTTATTACGTCCGGTAATAAAAATCAAGTCCGTAATGCCTGCTGCCACAGCTTCTTCCACCGCATACTGGATCAAGGGCTTGTCCACAATCGGAAGCATTTCCTTCGGTTGGGCCTTGGTGGCAGGAAGAAAACGGCTACCCAAGCCAGCTACAGGAAATACTGCTTTTGTTATTTTCGTCATTGGCCTTCCAAAAGTTGAAGCAATCCTGGTTCGTCGAGTACGGTAATACCAAGGTCGTGCGCCTTGACCAGCTTGCTACCAGCCTCCTCGCCGGCGATGACATAGCTGGTTTTTTTCGATACGGAGTTAGCGACCTTGCCACCCGCGGCCTCGATCCGTTCGGCAGCCTCGTCACGTGTCAAACTGGGGAGCGTGCCGGTGAGCACGAAGGTCTTTCCGGCTAGCGGCTTAGGCACATCCATTTGCCGTTCGCTCTCGATCCAATGCACACCTGCGGCACGCAGTTGCGCAATCAACTCAAGATTGAGTGAATCGGCAAAAAAAGTCATGATGGAGCGCGCCACGACCGGACCGATGTCGGCAACATCGAGCAACTGTTCTTCCGTTGCCTGGAGCAAGGCATCGAGGCTACCAAAATGGTTTGCGAGTTCCTTTGCTGTCGCCTCGCCGACATGGCGAATGCCAAGCGCATAGATGAAACGAGCCAAGGTCGTGGATTTCGATTTTTCCAGTGCATTCAACACGTTCTGCGCTGATTTTTCAGCCATGCGGTCCAATTCCGCCAGCGACATCAAGCCCAGTTTGTACAAATCGGCAGCGGTCGTAATGACATGCTTGTCGACCAGTTGTTCGACAAGTTGTTCTCCCAATCCTTCAATGTCCATGGCCCGGCGCGATACGAAGTGCAACAAGCCCCCCTTGCGCTGTGCGGGGCATTTGATCCACCCCCCGGAGCAACGAGCGATAGCCTCCTCCTCCGGCCGAACGATGGGCGAACCGCACACAGGACAGACGGTCGGCATCATGAATCTGCACGCTCCCGCGGGGCGGAGTTCCGGCACATAGGCAACCACTTCGGGAATCACGTCACCGGCACGCCGCACGATGACGGTATCGCCAATCTGTATATCCTTACGTTTGACTTCATCTTCATTATGCAGCGTGGCATTGGTAACCGTGACACCGCCGACGAATACCGGCGCCAGCCGAGCAACAGGCGTAATGGCACCGGTACGGCCTACCTGGATGCCGATATCTTGCACCACGGTCATTGCCTCTTCCGCCGGAAATTTGTGCGCGAGCGCAAACCGTGGTGCACGCGAAACAAAACCAAGTTTTTGCTGATAATCGAGTCGGTTCGCCTTGTAGACAACGCCGTCGATGTCATAAGGCAGATGGCGGCGTTTCGCCCCAATGCCATGGAAAAAATCCAGCAAGCCTTGTGCGCCCTTGACGACTGCTCGTTCCCTGCATACCGGCAGACCCAACGATGCATACCAATCGAGCAAGCTGGCATGGGAAACCGGCATGACAGCCCCCTCCAGCACACCGATACCATAAGCAAAAAAACGCAAGGCCCGCTGCCCAGTAATACGCGAGTCGAGCTGACGCAAGCTTCCGGCTGCGGCGTTGCGCGGATTGGCGAACTCCTTCTGGCCAGCATCTCGTTGCCGCTGGTTGAGCTTCTCGAAATCGGTTTTATACATCAGCACTTCGCCACGCACTTCGAGCACTCTAGGTGGATGGACTGTATGCAATCGCAGCGGTATTGCACGCACGGTACGGATATTGGCGGTCACATTCTCGCCTGTCGTCCCATCGCCTCGCGTCGCAGCCTGGACAAGGATTCCATCCTCGTACCGCAGACTGATGGCGAGACCGTCGAACTTCAAATCGGCGGAGTACGCGATTTCGTCGGTCGTTTGCAGCGCGTCTTTCACACGACGGTCGAAGGCGATTATGTCGGTCTCGTCAAACGCGTTACTCAGAGAAAGCATCGGCAGGGAATGCCGAACCTGCTCGAACTGCGGCAAGGGTTTCCCTCCCACACGCTGTGTCGGCGAGTCGGAGGTAACAAGATCGGGGTGTGCATTCTCCAACTCGACCAGTTCGCGGAACATCTTGTCGTACTCCGCATCGGGAATACTTGGGTTGTCGAGTACGTAATAAGCGTGACTGTGCCGGTTAAGCTCTGCCTTCAGCCATGCGGCACGCTCAGACCAACGGTCTGCATTGCGCTCCACTGGCACGCTGCCAGCGTCTGTAGAAAAAAAATCCGGCAGCATCGTTAGCTGAACAAACGCAAAGCCCTAGTCGAACCGGCAGGAATATTTGCCGAGTCCATATGCGAATAGAACGCGCTGACCTGCTCGGCGATCTCCGCAAGCGCCGTATCGGATAAAGGCTGGCCACCATCATCCACGACCACGCCATCCAAGCGCGCGGCTAGCATCTTGGCGCACGCGATCATTGCACCGAATCCGTCCCGCTGAGGAGCAACACGCGGCACGTCAAGCAGCAAAGTCAGCCGCGACGTGGTTTCCGCAGCCAGCGTCACATTGGTAGACAAGGAGAACAGTGTGCCACCATCCCCGTCTTGCATCACCAGCCGGCCATCCGGTCGCAAATCAAAGCCTTGGCGCTCCAATGCGGCCAGCAAAGTGCCGATATTCCATGGCGCCCCCTTTGATTGCACGTTGACACTCAGCTGCGCGTCGTATTCCACAACGAACTGGTGCAACGCACGTGCCCTGGACATCACTTGCGTCATGTCGAGAACATCTGGTTCGGCCTCGATATCGTCGGCAATCTGACGTAACTGCATAATCAGTTCCGAGTACTCGATTTCATTGAGCGCACTGCTCCGGTTTGCCAGCTGTGCTCCTGCGAGCAGCCCGTAGTACAAAACCCCATGTGCGATCGACTCCCAGTTGCCGTTGTCACGCTGACCGATGAAATGCACAGGCTTGTTGCCGACGTGGCGTAAAGTCTGGATTCGCGGCAGGATTTTTTCGCCGTGCACCGGCACTTCCAGCACGAGCGAAATGGTGCAATCAATGAGTTCGTCAACAGGCAGTTCTTTTTGAGGGAATGGTGCGAGCGTTTCGCCCTCGGGCGCAGGCTGCCCGGCATCGTCTACCACATTCCCCGTTTGGGGTTGCAAGTTGTCGGTAGGACGCACAAAGCTCGGTTCATATCGATCACCGGTTGTATTCCCCGCGTCGCCAGACAACGGATTCATCAGCACATCGTCGTGCTCTGTCGCGAACGCTTTCTGGACACTCTTTTTCGCCTTGTATTCCTGCCATTTGTTATAGGTAATCACCGCGACGACAATTGTGCCGCCGATTGCCATCAGGCTTGCTTGTAGGTCTGTCATGCCACGCATACCTCAGCGTTGAATCGAGCAGCATATCTAGTGCGGCACAGAAAAAAATGAAAGAACGGCCACTTTTGCAATACAGATTGGGTCATCGTCGAAATCCAGGTAGTTGCGGCGAACTCCGCACGTATGAACGTGCTTCCAGAGTGCCATTGTGTCGAAGACACGTATGGGTGCAACGTCCGTTGCGGGAAGCGGTTCAGGGTAGTGTCGGTGCATAAAGTTGTCAAGCTGCACAGCCCCCAAGTTTCCCTCTTAAAAAGAGAGCCCATAGTGACTCGAAGAAAATTTTAAACAGGAATTGATTATTGCCAGATCGACATCCATTCCCGATTGACACTCGTCAATGCTTCAAGAAAGGGTGTCCTCCTAGAATAACAAGCATGACAGAAAGATGTTTTCGTGCGGTGAGGTTGAGTAAAAACAACGCCGCTGAAACATCAATCTAGGCCTCGGGCAAGCGATAGAACACAGCAAATATTCTTTTTTTTTATGGAGAATCACATGGACCTCGAACATGGAACAAGCGCTACGATACGCGGTACAGCAGGTAACACCCGGTCGGCCATCAGTACGCGTTCCAGCAAGTTGCATTCTGGCTCTTTGCAAAAGAGAGAACTGAAGTTACAAGAACTTGCCATGTTGTCGCTTACTCCGATTGTCCGCTCGATTCAACATTGGTGGTTGCAGCGGGCCGAACGTCATTATCTGATTTGTGCCGATGTTGAACAACAACGTGCTCGTGAAGCACAAATGAATGTTGCCTACTATCAAAAACGCGCCGCTCTCGCGCGTTCCGCACGTAACTGAAAATAGCCGCCATTAACAGCAGCGCGGCTTCATGCCGCCTCGGCTTGGCTCGCAAAATTTGCAGCGGATTCCATATCCACCGCCACAATACGCGAGACTCCCTGTTCTTGCATCGTGACACCGATCAATTGCTGCGCCATTTCCATAGCAATTTTATTGTGAGAAATAAACAAGAATTGTGTTTGCGACGACATACGCTTGACCATATTGCAAAAGCGCTCGGTATTGGCGTCATCCAGAGGCGCATCTACTTCGTCCAATAGACAAAACGGCGCGGGATTCAACTGGAACATGGAGAACACCAATGCAGTTGCGGTAAGCGCCTTTTCGCCGCCCGACAACAGATGAATGGTCGCATTCTTCTTGCCTGGAGGCTGCGCCATGACCTGCACACCAGAATCGAGTATTTCGTCTCCGGTCATGATCAGCTTGGCCTGCCCTCCTCCAAACAACACCGGAAACAACTCGCCAAAATGCTTGTTCACCTTGTCGAAGGTATCTTGCAATAGTTCGCGTGTTTCCTTGTCTATCTTGCTGATGGCGTCTTCCAGTGTATTGATCGCCTCTGTCAGATCGGCATGCTGGGAGTCCAGAAAGTTCTTGCGTTCCGATGCCTGCGCCAGTTCATCGAGCGCAGCCAGATTCACTGCTCCGAGTGCCGTAATCGCATTGGTCAAGCGCGTCACCTCACCCTGCAAATAGGAGGGACGAATGTCGCCATCCAGCTTTTCGGCAAGTGCCGTCTCGTCCGCCTGCGCCTCCATGAGCTGCTGCGCGTATTGTTCTTGATTCAGGCGCGCCGCCTGCTCCTTCAGCTGCAATTCCATGATGCGGTCACGCTGCGGTTGCAAGCTGCGTTCGGATTGCATCCGCGCATCTTCCGTATGTCGTAACTTCTGCGTCAGTTGATCAAGCTCATGTCGGGCATCAGCCAACGCTCGTTCCTGTTCTATCCGTTTGTCGAGCAAGGACTGCAAACCGGCTTGGGCGGCCTGGTCATCCAGACTTTCCAGCTCCAAATGCCCTTGCTGCATGCTCGCGAACAGTTGAGCAGACTGCTCCAGAGCCGTAGCGATGCTGCGTTTTAACTCGTCGATCTTGTTGCGGTGTGCCTTCTCTGCAAACTCCGCCTCCTGGGCCGCACGTTCCAGCTCGCGCAAACGCTGGCGGGCATCATTGAGCTGCTGCTCCTTGGCGAGATAATCGGTCTGGCCATGTTCATGCGTTTCCTGCAGCTCAGCCAACGCGATATCGAGTTGTTCGAACTTGGCTTCCGACTCTGCCTTGATTTGCTGCTGTTCGGTTTCTTGCGCGACGATTTCGGCAAGATCGGACTCGATTTGCGTACTGCGTTGGCTGAAACGCTCCTGCACTTCGGTCAATTTCATGACGTCGATCTGCAAACCATGTACCGCCTGTGTAAGGGTATTGGTGCGCAAGCGCAACTCCTGCAATCGCTGCATGGCATGAGATAGCGCTGCATCGGCGCGTACCGCGCGCGACTTTGCTTCATCGGCGAGCATTTGCTGGGCACGCAACTGCTTGGTAATGTTTTCGATTTCCTGCTGCCGTGCCAGCATGCCATCCTGTTCCGAGTCGGAGGCATAAAACCGTACACTCGCCTTACCAATGACATGCCCTTGGCGCGTCACGAAATAGCCGCCGATCGGCAACTTGGCACGGTCGACAAAGGCCGCCGCGGGGTCTTCGGCAACAAATACATTTTGCAGCCAGTCTTGCATCAAGGCACGCAGACCGGGATCATTCAATTGCAACAGATTCAGGAACGGTTTCAGACCGGCCGGTATTTCACCGCTGACAGACGCACTGGCGCTGTTCGGCGTAAACAAAGCCAGTTTTGCCGGCGGCGCATCGCTGAAAAAAGCCTTGACCCAATCCAGATTGGACACTTCCAAGGCAGAAGTGCGCTCCCGCAGCACGGACTCGAGCGCCGTCTCCCAGCCGTGGTCGATATGCAGCTTTTGCCACAACCTAGGCAAATCGCCCAGTTCGTGCTTTGTGAGCCAAGGCTGCACCTTGCCTTGGGTCTGGACGTTTTCCTGAAGCTGCTTGAGGGCGGTCAGACGCGCCTCCAATTGCGCATTGCTTGCCGTTTCAGCCTGCACCTGCTCTTGTGCTGTACGGCGCTCTTCTTCCAATGCGGGCTGCTGTTCCTGCGCTGCCTCCAGTTGTTCGCGCGCTTCCTCCAGCGCAGCCTGTTTTTCCTCAAGCTGCATTTTCAGGTTGCTCAGATGAGCGGTGTCGGGCATCGACATGCCGTTCTTTTCCTGAGCAAGCCGCTCACGCCGCGACGCGAGGTTCGCAAGGATATTGGAAGCATTGCGTTGATGCGCAGATTCCAGTTCAATCTGTTGCTGAATCTGCATGATTTTGCCGCGCGACTCTGTGCTCTTGAGCTGCGCTTCCCGCCACGCCTGCTCCAGCGCAGGCAAATGATCATTCTGACTCTGCGCAGCGTGCTGGGCTTGCTCGACGCGCATACCGTGCTCTTCCAGGCGCATCTCGGCTTCAGCCAAATCATCCTGATGCTGCTGTCCCTGACGCTGCCATTGATCGCGCTGCGCGGTCAGCGAATTGAGCTGTGATTGCAGGCGATTGCGCGACTCGATGACAAACTTGATCTGCGCTTCCAAGCTGCCGATTTCGGAGTTAGTCTGGTACAAGTGGCCTTGCGCCGTATGCATGCGGTCGCCGGCGGCATAGTGCGCCTGACGCATATGTTCCAGCTCCGTTTCGACATGACGCAGCTTCGCGGTCTGTTCTTCGAGTTCGAGCTGCGCTTTTTCTATGTCGCGGAAAAATTTTTCCTGCTCCGCTTTTGCCTCGTTCTTGCGCAACAACCACAGCAGCTTTTGCTTCTCGTCCTGGTCGGCTTGCAATTCCCGGAATTTTTGTGCCACGGCAGCCTGCGCTTCCAGTTTTTCCAGATTCGCATTCAGCTCGCGCAGGATGTCTTCGACGCGCGTCAGGTTTTCGCGGGTATCCTGCAAGCGGTTTTCGGTCTCGCGACGACGCTCCTTGTATTTCGATACACCGGCCGCTTCTTCCAGGAAAATCCGCAAGTCTTCGGGACGCGCCTCGATAATGCGCGAAATCATGCCTTGCCCGATGATGGCATAGGCGCGCGGCCCCAAGCCGGTGCCAAGGAAAATGTCCTGGATATCTCGCCGCCGTACTGCCTGATTGTTAATGTAATACGTGGACGTGCCATCACGCGTCAAGGTGCGCTTGACCGCGATTTCCGCGTACTGGCTCCATTGCCCTGCCGCGCGGCCATCAGCATTGTCGAAGACCAGCTCAACCGAGGCACGTCCTGCTGGCTTGCGCGTATTGGAGCCGTTGAAGATCACGTCTTGCATTGACTCGCCACGTAGCTCGGAAGCCTTGGACTCACCCAGAACCCAACGCACAGCGTCCATAATGTTGGACTTGCCGCAACCATTCGGCCCGACAACACCTACCAGCTGTCCTGGAACCTGAAAATTCGTGGGATCAACGAAAGACTTGAATCCCGACAACTTGAGAGAAGTTAGACGCACGTTATCAACTGTTCTAGACTGGATTGAGCAGGCGGGAACCCTGACCTAGCGAAAGGCCCCTATCATAACATCCTGGCTTAGCAGGCCGCGCTGTCAACAAGGCAATACACGAACGGACGCCAACAGCGAACTGTATAATGCGCGATTTACACATTCGCCTTTTCGTTCGCTTTTTCTCCCACCTTTTTCGTGCTGCTTTTGTGAATCCGCTCTTAGATAAGTTACAGCCCTATCCGTTCGAGAAACTCCGGCTTTTGTTTGCAGGCATTACGCCTGACCCTGCTTACTCGGCAATCAGTCTAGGCATGGGCGAACCCAAACATCCGACGCCCGCCTTGATCAAAAAAGCGCTGGCCGATAGCCTCGACGGCTTGGCGAACTATCCAACCACACTCGGCACGGAAGCGCTACGTACTGCGATTACGCGCTGGCTGGAACGTCGCTACGACTTGCCTCAACTGGATGCAAGCTCGCAAGTTCTGCCGGTGAATGGGTCGCGCGAAGCACTGTTTGCACTAGCTCAGACTGTCATAGACCCGACAAAAGATGCGTTGGTGATGTGCCCCAATCCCTTCTACCAGATATACGAAGGCGCAGCTTATCTGTCCGGTGCACAGCCGTATTTTGTCAACTCCGATCCTCAGCGCAATTTCGCGCCGGACTATAAAAGCGTGCCGGCGGACATCTGGGCTCGGGTGCAATTGCTGTATCTATGCTCGCCCGGAAATCCAACTGGCGCCGTATTGACGCTAGACGATTGGAAGGAATTGTTTGCCCTGTCAGATCGCTATGGTTTCGTGATTGCTGCGGACGAATGTTATTCCGAGATTTACTTCAAGACGGAAGCGCCTTTGGGCGGACTGGAAGCAGCGCATAAATTAGGCCGCACCGGCTATCCGCGTCTGGTCGCGTTTTCCAGCCTGTCCAAGCGTTCCAATGTGCCCGGCATGCGTTCCGGTTTCGTCGCAGGCGATGCTGACGTACTGAAAAAATTCATGCTCTACCGCACCTACCACGGCAGTGCGATGAGCCCCTCGTTTCAGAGCGCCTCGGTCGCAGCCTGGAACGATGAACAGCATGTCGCCGACAATCGTGCCAAATACATCGCCAAATTCAAGCAGGTCACTCCGCTCTTGCAGGAAGTGCTGGATGTCGATTTGCCGGATGCCGGTTTTTACCTGTGGGCCAAAGTCGGCGCGCTATCCGATACCGAGTACGCAAAGCGCCTCTACGCCGAATATAATGTGACGGTGTTGCCGGGAAGCTATCTTGCGCGTGAAGCGCATGGCGTCAATCCGGGTCAAGGCCGTATCCGCATGGCACTGGTCGCCGAGGTGGACGAATGCCTAGAGGCCGCTCGCCGCATCGTCGAATTCACCAAAAAACATTCCTGATCCCTCCACTTTTTCTATAAGCACCTCTTCAAATGACTCAACAACTCCAACAGATCATCGAGCAAGCGTGGGAAGATCGCGCCAATTTCTCTCCCAAATCCGCTCCAGCGGAAATACGCGACGCCGTGGCACATGTCCTGGCCCAACTTGATCAGGGCACGTTACGCGTGGCGCAGAAGGACAGCGGCGAATGGGTGGTGAATCAATGGATCAAGAAAGCCGTGCTGCTCTCTTTCCGACTGGAAGATAACCTGCCGATGCCAGCCGG
Organism: Noviherbaspirillum sp.; assembly: GCA_035539595.1. GTDB lineage: Bacteria > Pseudomonadota > Gammaproteobacteria > Burkholderiales > Burkholderiaceae_D > Noviherbaspirillum. The sequence goes on along the minus strand of DATLIB010000124.1, from coordinate 35,651 downwards.
CGGCAGCATGCAGTTTTACGACAAGGTGCCGACCAAGTTCGCCGACTACACAGCCGAGGATTTTGCAAAGGGCGGCTTCCGCGTAGTGCCGCCAGCAGTCGCGCGCCGTGGCAGCTTCATCGGCAAGAACGTGGTGTTGATGCCGTCCTACGTCAACATCGGCGCTTACGTCGACGAAGGCACCATGGTCGATACCTGGGCCACGGTCGGTTCCTGCGCCCAGATCGGCAAGAACGTACATCTCTCCGGTGGTGTCGGCATCGGCGGCGTGCTCGAACCAATGCAAGCCAACCCGACCATCATCGAAGATAACTGCTTCATCGGTGCACGTTCGGAAATTGTCGAAGGCGTGATTGTCGAAGAAAATTCCGTCATTTCCATGGGCGTGTATATCGGTCAATCGACCAAGATCTACGACCGCGCCACTGGCGAAGTCAGCTATGGACGCATTCCGTCGGGTTCCGTCGTCGTCTCTGGCAGCTTGCCGTCGGCCGATGGCAAATACAGCTTGTACTGCGCCGTCATCGTCAAGCGCGTTGATGCGAAGACACGCGCCAAGACGGGGATCAACGAACTACTGCGCGACGCTTAATTTTTTGCGGCCACAACCGGCTGTGCCTGGCGGCGGTAGCTTTAGCCAACCCACTCCCCTCTCCTGCTTTTTCGGACGAGGGGAACGCCCGGACAGCTAAGGTCATTATTGTCGATTGAAGAGGGAGAGCATCATGGCAATGGACCGCTTGTTCCAACTGATGAAGGATAAGAAGGCATCGGACCTGTTCATGGCGGCAAACGCGCCGATCCATATCAAGATGAACGGCCACTTGCTCCCCATCAATCAGCAGAAGATGGATAACGCCTCCATCAAGACACTGCTGGGTGAAGTAGTCACACCCGCACAATTGCAAGAACTGCAGAACCGTAACGAGTTGAACCTCGGTATCCCTATTGCCGGGCTCGGCAGCTTCCGTCTGTCAGCATTCCGTCAGCGCGGCAGTATTTCCGCCGTATTCCGTTACATTCCCTCCGATATTCCGCGCCTGGCCGATCTGCATGTGCCGCCGGCGCTGGCCGATATCATCATGGAAAAGCGCGGACTGATCCTTGTGGTCGGCGCAACCGGTTCCGGCAAGTCCACCACCATCGCAGCGATGCTCGATCATCGCAATGCAACCAAGACAGGGCACATCCTGACACTGGAAGACCCTATCGAATTCGTATTTTCAAATAAGAAATCGATCATTAATCAGCGCGAGATTGGCACCGATGCGGAAAGCCTAGAGATCGCCTTGAGGAACGCATTGCGCCAGGCGCCAGACTGCATTCTGATTGGAGAAATTCGCGACAAGGAAACCATGGCCGCGGCGCTCGCCTATGCGCAGTCAGGCCATCTGGTGGTAGCAACGCTGCATGCGAACAACAGCTACCAAGCCTTGACGCGCATCATCAGCTTTTATCCGATTGAAAACCGCCCGGCATTACTGGCGGACCTGGCCGTCACAATCAAAGCAGTAATCTCGCAGCGCCTCGTCGTGGCAAAAGATGGCAGTCGTCGCCCCGCGGTCGAAGTACTGTTGAATACACGTCATGTGTCCGAACTGATTGAACAAGGTGAAATCAGCCAGATCAAGGAAGCGCTTGAAAAGAGCATGGCACCAGGCTCACAGACTTTCGAACAGGCGCTGATGCAGCTTATCCAGGATGACGTCGTTACCCAGGATGAAGCCTTGGCCAATGCAGATTCCGCAAGCAACCTGTACTGGCTAATCAATAACGCCCAGTCAGAAAAGCAACCGGAGCCGGAACCGGAGCCGAAAAAGGACGACGGCCCGACATTCACCGAATTTACCCTGAACGTTTGACACAATGGCTATCACGCTTTACGGCATTCCAAACTGCGACACGGTCAAGAAGGCCCGCACCTGGCTCGACAACAACGGTGTCGAATACCGCTTTCACGATTTCAAAAAGACCGGCGTCAGTTCCGAGCTAGTCGCCGCCTGGCTGCAACATGTCGGCTGGGAGATACTGCTCAACCGTAAAGGGACGACCTGGCGTGCGCTTGACGATGAACGCAAGACCGCAATCAACGACGCAGCAAGTGCGACCTTACTGATGATGGAATCGCCATCGGTCATCAAGCGCCCTGTCCTGTTCGACGGCAACGCCGCACATGTCGGCTTTTCCGAGGCACTTTACCAACAGATTTTCACCAAATAAGCCATGAGCAAAACGCTTGCACTAACCGAAGAGTTGATCTCTCTCTCGTCGGTGACACCGGACGACAAGGGCTGCCAGCAACGGCTGATCGACTTGCTGAAGCCGATCGGCTTCACTTGTGAAACCATCGAGTCAGGCAATGTCACCAACCTCTGGGCGCGCAAAGGCAGCGTCCAGCCGCTGGTCGTCTTCGCTGGACATACCGATGTCGTGCCGACCGGTCCGCGCGACCAGTGGCACTCCGATCCTTTCGTGCCAACCCACCGCGACGGCAAACTATACGGGCGTGGGGCCGCCGACATGAAAACCTCGATTGCCGCCATGGTTGTCGCGGCTGAAGAATTCGTCGCAGCGCATCCCGACCACAAAGGCTCCATCGGCTTTCTGCTCACCAGCGATGAGGAAGGACCTGCGACCGATGGCACGGTCGTGGTCTGCAACAAGCTGAAAGAGCGTGGCGAACGGCTCGACTACTGCATCGTCGGCGAGCCGACCTCGACTGAGCAACTCGGCGACGTCATCAAGAACGGCCGGCGCGGCTCGATGTCCGGCAAGCTGGTGATCAAGGGCGTGCAAGGCCATATTGCCTACCCGCAGCTGGCGAAAAACCCCATCCACCTGGCCGCTCCAGCGCTGGCGGAATTGGCAGCCGAAAAATGGGATGACGGTAATGAGTATTACCTTCCGACTTCATGGCAAATGTCGAATATCCATGGCGGCACCGGCGCCACCAATGTCATTCCCGGCGAAGTCGTGGTTGACTTCAATTTCCGTTTCTCGACCGCCAGCACTGTCGAAGGCCTGCAGCAGCGGGTGCACGCCATCCTGAACAAGCATGATTTCGAATATGACCTGAAATGGATCATCGGCGGCCGTCCGTTCCTGACACCGCGCGGCGAATTGAGCGATGCACTCACCGGCGCGATCAAGGCCGAAACCGGCCTCGATGCCGACCTGTCCACCACCGGCGGCACCTCCGATGGCCGCTTCATTGCGCAAATTTGCCCGCAAGTGATTGAATTCGGCCCACCGAACGGCAGCATCCACAAGATCGACGAACATATCGAGCTGCGGTTTATCGATCCTTTGAAAAACATCTACCGCCGCACGCTGGAAAACCTGCTCCTGTAATACCGCGCCGGATTTTCCTCTCCCGCGTGGGAGAGGATAGCGACCATCCTGCCCGAACCCACATCTACTGATTTCCTTCATGACACCGAACAATTTCAATACCGTGCGCGACTTGCTGCGCTACGCCGTTACCCGCTTCAACAGAGCCGAACTGTTTTTCGGCCACGGCAGCAGCAATGCCTTCGATGAAGCTGCATACCTGATCCTGCACACGCTCAAACTGCCACTCGACAAGCTCGAACCTTTCCTCGATGCCCGTCTGCTGCCAGAAGAAATAAACGCGATATTACAGGTGCTCGAACGGCGTACTAGCGAACGCGTCCCGGCCGCCTACCTGACTAACGAAGCCTGGCTGGGCGACTACCGCTTTTATGTGGACGAGCGCGTCATCGTACCGCGCTCATTCATTGCCGAACTGATTCCCGAGCAGTTTTCACCTTGGGTAAACGATCCTGATGCCGTTACCGACATTCTTGAACTCTGCACCGGATCGGGCTGCCTACCGATCATGCTGGCCGACGCGTTCCCCAGCGCGCACATCGATGCGGTCGACGTCTCCGCCGATGCGCTGGCCGTCGCGCAACGCAATATTGACGACTACCGGCTACAGGAACGGATTACGCTGATCGAGTCCGACCTGTACGCGAAACTGCCGGCAAAGAAATACGACTTGATTGTCACCAACCCGCCTTATGTCAATGCCGGCTCAATGAGCAAGCTGCCGCAGGAATACCAACGAGAGCCGCAGATCGCACTGGCAGGCGGCACCGACGGCATGGACCTGGTGCGCAAGATCGTCGCGGGCGCGGCCGAACGGCTGAACAAGGATGGTGTCTTGATCGTCGAGATCGGCAACGAACGCAACTTCGCCGAAGCCGCCTTTCCCGAGCTTGAACTGACCTGGCTCACCACGAGCGCTGGCGACGACATGGTGTTCCTGGTGACTGCTGCGCAACTGCAAAAACAATGATCCGCTTTCAGCAAGTCAGCCTGACCCGCGGTATCAAGCCGCTGCTGGAGAACGTCGATTTGACGCTCAATCCAGGAGACAAGATCGGTCTGATCGGCGCCAATGGCGCCGGCAAGTCGAGCTTGTTCGCGATGCTGCGCGGCGAATTGCATGCCGACCTCGGTGCAGTCGATTTTCCTGCCAAGTGGCGCATGGCCTATGTTGCGCAGGAAACGCCGGCGCTAGACCGTGCCGCCATCGAATACGCCATTGACGGCGACGCTCGGCTGCGGCAACTTGAAACCGAACTGGCACAGTTGGAGACCAGTTCCGACGATGCGGCAAACGGAACACGCATAGGTGAATTGCATGCTGCACTTGCCGACGCCGATGCCTATACCGTGCGGTCTCGTGCCGAACAATTGCTGACCGGCCTCGGCTTTTCGCTGGCGCAAATGCAACAGCCGGTGGCCAGTTTTTCCGGTGGCTGGCGCATGCGGCTGAACCTGGCGCAGGCATTGATGTGCCCTTCCGACCTGCTGTTGCTCGATGAGCCGACCAACCACCTCGACCTCGACGCCATCATCTGGCTGGAAGACTGGCTCAAGCGTTATGCCGGCACGCTGATCATTATTTCGCACGACCGCGATTTCCTCGATGGCGTCGTCAACGTGATCGTCCATATCGACGACCGCAAGTTGAAACGCTACTCCGGCAATTATTCGGCATTCGAGCGTCAACGTGCAGCACAACTAGCGCTGACCCAAGCGGCAATCGAAAAACAGACTAGACAGCGCGCCCACCTGCAATCCTTCATCGACCGTTTCAAGGCCAAGGCCACCAAAGCTCGGCAAGCCCAGAGTCGCATGAAAATGCTGGCAAAGATGGAGGAGTTGGCGCCGCTGCGCGCAGCGGCGGAATTTTCCTTCGAATTCCGCGAACCGCTCAGCGCGCCCAATCCCTTGCTGGTGATGGAAGATGTCAACGCCGGCTACCGTATCGAAGAGCCGACCAGTCATGAAGCGCACGACAAGATCATTGTGCGCGACATCCAGTTTTCGTTGCAGACCGGCCAGCGCATCGGCCTGCTTGGCGTCAACGGCGCCGGCAAATCCACCTTGGTCAAAACCATCGCTGGCGAACTGCGGCAGCTTACCGGCGACGTTCGCCTCGGCAAAGGTCTGGCGATCGGATACTTTGCCCAGCATCAGGTGGAAATGCTTCGCCACGACGAATCGCCGCTCTGGCATCTGGCACGCATCGCACCCACCACGCGTGAGCAGGAATTGCGCAATTTTCTTGGCGGCTTTAATTTCGGCGGCGACATGGTGACCAGCAAGATCGCGCCGTTTTCCGGCGGCGAGAAGGCCCGACTGGCACTCGCGCTGATCGTATGGCAGCGTCCCAACCTCCTGCTGCTCGACGAACCGACCAATCACCTCGATCTGGAAACACGCGAAGCGCTGACCATGGCGCTGGCGCAGTTCGAAGGCACACTCGTCCTGGTATCCCACGACCGCCACCTGTTGCGCGCCACCACCGATCAATTCATGATCGTGGCCGATGGCAAATTGCAGGCCTTCGACGGCGATCTGGACGACTACCGCGACTGGCTGTTCAAGACCAAGTTAGGCAAGACAGATGCAGCGCTGCCCTCCACAAGCCAATCGGCAACATCGGCACCGGCAAGCGCTTCGGCATCGGAATCCAGGGAAGATCGCCAGGAACGGCGGCGGCTCGAAGCCGAAGAACGCCAGCGCGTGTCGGCCTTGAGAAAGCCCATCGAATCGCGCATCAAACGGCTGGATGAGCAAATGGCAAAGCACAATCTGCGCAAGGCCGAAGTCGATGCACGCTTGGCCGATCCAGCCATCTATAACGACGCCAACAAGGAAGAGCTGAAGGCCTTGATTCTGGACCAGGCGTATCTGGGCAAGGAGCTGGAGCAACTGGAAACCGAGTGGCTGGAACAGCAGGAAGCACTGGAAAAATTAACAGCGTAAGAAACATGGCCCGGGCGAACATAGCGCAAGAGGAAACCCATGAACCAGGCAATCGATAAACCCCTGCACGGCATTCGGGTCCTTGACCTGACCCGTTTGCTGCCCGGCCCGGTCGCCACCATGCACCTGGCCGACATGGGCGCCGAAGTCATCAAAATCGAAGACCCCCACATTGGCGATTACGCGCGCACCATGGGGCCGGTGCGAAACCAAGTGTCCCAGTTTTTCGTCGCCGTCAATCGCGGCAAGCATGGCATTCGACTCGATCTGAAGGATGCAGCCCAGCGCGACATCTTCCTTGGCATGGTCGAAACCGCCGACGTGGTGGTCGAAAGTTTCAGACCGGGAGTCATGGAAAAACTGGGCGTCGGCTGGGAGGTATTAAAACAACGCAATCCCCGACTGGTGATGTGCGCCATTTCCGGTTACGGGCAGGACGGCCCCTTGGCGCGACTTGCCGGACACGACATCAATTACATCGCCTTGGCCGGCATGCTGGAACAGAACGTCGGTCAGAACGGCATCCCTGCATTGCCCAATCTGCAGGTCGGCGATTTGCTTGGCGGCGCACAATCGGCGCTGCAAGGCATACTTGCCGCGCTGATCGGCGTGCGCTCCGGTGGCCCAGGCCGCTTTATCGACATAGCGATGACCGATGCTGTCTTCGCCCACAACATCATGCCGCTGGTCGCGGTCAACGATACTGGTCAGCCCGCCGCACCTGGCCGCGATCTGCTGACCGGGGGCGTCCCCTGCTACAACGTGTACCGCACCAGCGATGGCCGCTTCATGGCAGTCGGCGCACTGGAACTCAAGTTCTGGGAAACATGCTGCGATACGCTCGGATGCCCTGATTTGAAACAACGGCACTGGAGCGTGGGTCAAGAGATCGGTGGCACAGACGCCATGGCAGTAAAGGCGGAACTCGACGCTCTGTTCGCCCAGGATACGCTGGCGGCGTGGACCGACAAATTCAGCCGTGTCGATTGTTGCGTTACGCCAGTCCTGCGCACGGATGAGGCCATCGGCCATCCGCAGTTCCAGATGCGCAGGATGATAGAGAGCAAGACCCACGAGACTGAAGGCACGTACTGGTCCACCGGTCCGGCAGTCAGATTCAAAACCTGAATCGCTAAGGAGTCGAGCAAGAATAAATGGGACATTTTGGCGCTCCTCGCCGGATGCAATGCAAGGCGTCTGATGCGCCGCAGTGCGAGCACTGCAAGCGGCAGACAACGCCGCAGTGCGCCAGCGAGGAGCAGCAAAAATTGTTCAAGTTATTCTTGCTCGGCGACTAAGCCATTTCCTCTTGCCCAAACTGATCCCAATGCCTCTTTCCTTCCCTTCTCGACAGACGCAGCGCTTGCACTTGCGACCGATATTGCCATCCGACGCAGCAGCTTTGTATGCCATCCATTCCGACCCGGAATGGATGCGCTGGTATGGTGTCGAGCCGCTCACCGCCCCCGTGCAGGCTAGCCAACTGGCGGAGCTGTTTGCCGGTTGGTTCACCGCCGGCACTGGGTTTCGCTGGGGCTTGGAACGTCTTCAGGATCGCCGCCTGATTGGTACATGCGGCCTGTTCCGGTGGAGTAAAAGCTGGTGCAATTGTGTCATTGGCTACGAAATCGCTCAGGACTGTCAAGGCCAGGGCTACATGCGGGAAGCACTGACGACGGTACTCGACTTTGGTTTCAAGGAAATGCATCTGCACCGGATTCAAGCCGAGATGCACCGGGACAATCTGGCGTCCATCGGACTGGCAACCCGACTGGGCTTTCGATTCGAGGGGATTCACCGCGAACAGGCATTCTGGGGAGGACAGTTTCACGACCTGAATTGCTACTCCCTCCTGGAGCCGGACTGGCACGCCCTTCTGGAAACTACGCAAGCAGGAATATGATGCGCCGGACACTCAATATCGTCGGCTGCGGCAAGGTCGGACAAGCGCTTGGACACCTGTGGGCCTCCCAACAAACATTCATCGTCCAGGATGTATTGACGCGCTCCCGCGACAGCGCCTTGCAAGCCATCGCATTCATGGGAGCCGGCCAAGCAATCGGCAGCTACGCGGAGCTGCGACCTGCGGATGTTTACTTAATCGGCACACCGGATGACCAAATTGCCGCCTGCGCCCAAGCGCTGGCGGAGTGCGGCTGCCTGCGGCCGGACGATGTGGTGTTTCACTGCAGCGGCGCCCTGCCCGCGGCCGTTCTGGAACCGGTATCGCTGCGCGGCGCCACGATAGCAAGCATCCATCCAATTCGCAGCTTCGCCAACCCGCAGCAGGTCGTTGAACACTTCGCCGGCACGTATTGCGGCGTCGAGGGAGACCAGGCGGCACTCGACATCCTGAACGAAGCCTTTGCCGCAATCGGCGCGCAACCGGTGCCGATCCAAGCAGAATTCAAGAATGTCTACCATGCCGCTGCCGTCTTCGCCTCGAACTATCTCGTCACCCTGCTCGACGTCGCCGTAGCCGCCTACGTAAAAGCCGGCATGCCACAAGAAGTCGCCTTGGCGCTGCTGGAACCGCTGGTCCGAGGGACGATCGATAATGTTTTCCGGCTAGGGCCGACCGAAGCGTTGACCGGCCCGATAGCCCGGGGCGATATTGCCACAGTCGTCCGGCAGTACCGGGCGGTAAAAGCTTGGGACCAGGAGTGTGGTGCGCTTTACAAGCAATTCGCCAAGCTGACTACCGATGTCGCCGCAAAAAAAGGCAGACAAACCTAAAATCAGAGCACTTCTTGCCGGAGAATCCCCATGACGATTGACGCCTATCTCGATGCAGCTCCTGAAATCCACGACCGTGTTTTTGTACATGATTCGGCCCAGGTAATCGGCGACGTCATCATCGGTGATGACAGCTCTATCTGGTGTCATGCGGTACTACGCGCAGACGTCAATCACATGCGCATCGGGCGCAGCAGCAATGTGCAGGACTTGACGATGTGTCATGTATCGCACAAGACGCCGCAAAAACCGGCGGGTTCGCCCTTGTTGATCGGCGACTACGTTACCATCGGTCATTCAGTGATTTTGCATGGATGCATCATCGGCAACGAATGTCTGATTGGCATGGGCAGCATCGTCATGGACGATGTGGTCATTCAGGATCGTGTGATGGTAGGCGCGGGCAGCCTCATCGCGCCGGGCAAGGTGTTGGAAAGCGGGATGCTTTATATCGGGCGTCCGGCCAAGGCGGTACGGAGGCTCACTGCGGACGAAATCGCTTACCTGCGGTATTCCGCCGAGCACTATGTACGTATCAAGAACAACTATCTGAAAACATGAAGAATTCGGGAGTCATAGGCTGTTGCGGAATCTGTCAGGGCTTCGGCGCATAGATGTCATGACCGACCTCATCGATCTGCCGGCGCAGAGCACGACGCTCTTCCAGGGTCATCCGCCCCTGACGGCGCGTCACGCTGCCAAGCTGATTTTCACCCTGCATGGCATACTCGCTGTTGTCGGGAAAAGCGAACTCCCTTGGTCTCCGAGGCTCCACCGGTTGCGCCTCCTGCCCGGCATGTTCGCTTTTTTCTACTGAAAAAAACTGGTAGGTACGCACGACATTGCGCGTTTCCTGCTTGTGCAAGCCGGGCTCAGCCAATGCTTGCGCCGCACCGAGGATCAACAGCAAAAATATACCGATCTGATTGAGTCGCATTTTCGGAAACCAGTCTTCCGCCATTCCCGCCGTCTCGCCGGATACGCCCGGAACAGACTGTGCTTAACGAATAAGCGGATCAATAATAACGAAGTGTATGCGTCATCGTTCGAGACGCTAATCCCTTTAAGGTAAAGTTTGTAACACTTTGTAATGCCTTGCATCACGAATATTGCTCACCAGTTTTATGACGGTACCATAGCACCATGAACACGCAAACTCCGATCTCAAACAATCCCTCCAATTCCTCCAACGCTCACCAGGGCAAGGTATTAGTGGTCGATGACGACCTGCGGCTGCGCGACCTATTGCGTCGCTATCTGGCGGAACAAGGCTTCAATGTCGTTACCGCCGAAAATGCGCAGGCCATGAACAAGCTCTGGATTCGGGAGCGATACGACCTGTTGGTTCTGGACCTGATGCTGCCGGGCGAAGATGGCCTGTCGATTTGCCGGCGTCTGCGCGGTGCCGGCGATCAGACCCCGATCATCATGCTGACCGCCAAAGGTGAAGATGTCGACCGTATCGTCGGCCTGGAAATGGGTGCAGACGACTACCTGCCCAAACCATTCAACCCACGCGAATTGGTCGCCCGCATCAACGCCGTGCTGCGTCGCAAGGGACCAGATGAAATTCCTGGCGCTCCTTCGGAGACGCCGCAAACCTTCCAGTTCGGCGACTTCATCCTCGATCTGGGGACCCGCACCCTGAAACGCAATGGTGAAGCGATCTCGCTGACCACCGGGGAGTTTTCGGTCCTCAAGGTATTTTCCCGTCATGCGCGCCAGCCACTGTCGCGCGAGAAACTGATGGAACTTGCCCGTGGACGAGAATACGAAGTATTCGACCGCAGCCTGGATGTTCAGATATCCCGCCTGCGCAAACTGATCGAGCCGGACCCCTCCAACCCAATGTACATTCAAACCGTCTGGGGCTTAGGATACGTATTCATTCCGGAAGGCCAACCACGTTGACGCAACCTTGATCCCGATTATCGGAAATCGCCTTGGCTGGCTGAAGAGCGGGCTGTTCTGGCGCACATTCTTCCTGCTGGCATTTCTTATTACTGCCAGCATCATGGCGTGGGTATTGAGTTTTCGCGTCGTGGAACGCACCCCACGCGCCCAGCAGATGGCGGCGCAGGTGATTTCCATCGTCACCATTACCCGCGCCGCCCTGACCCATTCCGCATCAGACCTGCGGCGAGAGTTGCTATTTGATCTCGCCAGCAACGAAGGTATCCGTATCTATCCGCTGGAAAAAAGCGACCTTGTCGAACCGCCGCCTGAAAGTGAATTGATGGCGGTTTTGGAAGATACGGTCAAGGCACGCCTCGGCAACGAGACCAAATTTGCGGGCAAGGTCAATGATGTGGCAGGTTTCTGGGTCAGCTTCATGATCGATGATGATGAATACTGGTTACGCCTTGACCGTGAACGTGTCGAAGGGGTGTCTAGTGTGCAATGGGTGGGCTGGGGAACCGCAGCGCTGATCCTCTCTCTGCTGGGTGCCGTATTTATTTCGCGACTCATTAACCTGCCGCTAGCCAGGATAACGACTGCCACCCGCTCGATCGCGAAAGGGAAACAACCTGATCCACTTCCAGAAAAAGGCCCTGCCGAAATTCGCGATGCAAACCGCAGTTTCAATCAAATGGTTGCCGACATCAATCGCGTCGAATCGGATCGTGCCGTCATTCTTGCCGGCATTTCGCATGATTTGCGCACCCCGCTGGCGCGCATGCAACTCGAAGTCGAAATGGCGCGCCTGCCCGACGATGCAAGGCAGGGAATGCAATCCGATCTGGCGCAGATGGACGCGATCATCGGACAATTTCTTGAATACGCAAAACCGACCGACATCAATCACGGCGCCAGCGTGCAACTGACGGCATTGGTGCAGGAATGCGCACAAGAAGCCGGACGCCAGTCCGATGTGAAGATCAGCAGCCATATCGCCGCCGACGTGAATGTCTATGGAAATGCCACCGATCTCAAGCGTGTTGTCGGCAACTTGATCGAAAACGCGCGGCGCTATGGCAAAACGCCCGATAGCAGCCTGAGTGAAATTGAAATCACTTGCAAATCGGAAGGCAGCCAAGCCGTTATCGAGATCGCTGACAATGGTTCCGGCGTACCCGAAATGGAAATGGAAAGATTACTGCGTCCCTTCACCCGCCTCGATACCGCACGCGGACAGGCCAATGGCGCCGGCCTCGGCTTGGCGATCGTGGATCGTATCGTGAAGCGTCACCATGGTTCGCTCAAGCTCTCGAACAAGGCTGACGGAGGCTTGCGTGTGCGAATTGCGATTCCCGTAACGGGCGCCCTCGGCTGAACTTCTGCAGCTTAACGAGCCATGATGCGTCATGGTCAGTCGAGGTCTTTCGCCAACTAAGTTGGTGTTTGGATAGGTAATTTTTTGTGCATTTTGGCAGTCATAGCGGGATGCGCTGCAAAGTTGCAAGGCGCGCGCTGCAGCGTTGCTCGTCGTCGCCATAGCCCGCTATGACTCCTCCTCGCGTCTTGCATCGCCTCCCGCTACGACCGCCAAATTGCACAAGTTATTCCTGCGCGGCGCCTTAGCGTCGATTCTTGTTTCCATCAATCGTCGTGATGGTGCCCGGCAATATCATCATCCTTGAACAACACCTCGCGCAACTCATGGTCCAACTTGGGGTCGCGACGGCGTATCCATTCCAGCACCATCGCCGCATGCTCCTTTTCCTCGTCGCGGTTATGGACAAGAATGCGCTTGAGTTCAGGATCGGCCGCCGCATCGACACGCTGGTTATACCAATCAACCGCCTCCAACTCCTCCATCAACGAGATGATCGCCCGATGCATATCCATCGTTTCCACTGACAGCTTTTCAATCGACTCGTGGTAGCCTTCATTCGCCATGAGTACTCCCAAATTCCGTAGGCCTTCCGTTCTGCCGTGCCAGAGCGGATGAGATTTCAATATAGGACATTGGCAGAGGCAATCAGTTCTTCTGCGAACACAGTTTGTCGCTATTGATCATCTCCTATTGGTCGTTACTCCCCTTGCCATACAAGAACCGCAGGGGTGACATAAAATCGCTGCACCGGACCGTCTCCATGAACGACTTCTTATGCACAACTTCGATTTTTTCAATCCCACCCACATCCTCTTTGGCAAAGGTCGCATCGCTGATCTGGCCACGCAAATCCCTGCGAACGCGCGCGTACTGATCCTGTACGGTAGCGGCAGCATCAAGAGCAATGGCGTTTTTGACGAAGTGATGACTGCGCTCGCTGGGCGTGACGTACAAGAATTTTCCGGAATCGAGCCGAACCCGAGTTATGAAACCCTGCTGCAGGCAGTCGATATGGTACGCAGGGAAAAGCGGGATTTTCTGCTTGCGGTAGGAGGCGGTTCAGTGATCGATGGCACCAAGTTTGTGGCTGCAGCGGTCCATGTCGAAGGTGATCCCTGGTCAATCCTCGAAAAACGCGGCCGCAATATTACACAAGCACTGCCGTTCGGTACCGTCCTCACGCTGCCGGCGACCGGCTCGGAAATGAATGACGGCTCGGTGCTTACCCGCAAGTCGCTACGGACGAAGATGGCGTTCTCCAGCAAACACGTCTTCCCGCTGTTCTCCATTCTCGATCCAACCAAGACCTTCAGCTTGCCGGCGAGGCAGATCGGCAACGGCGTGGTGGACGCCTTCGCGCACGTGATAGAGCAGTACATGACTTATCCTGTCAACGCATCGGTACAGGACCGTTTTGCGGAAGCGCTGCTGCAAACGCTGATCGAAGAAGGTCCGAAGGCGCTTGCCAATCCACAAGATTACGATACGCGCGCCAACATCATGTGGTGTGCAACGCTTGCGCTCAATGGTCTGATCGGCGCAGGTGTACCACAGGATTGGGCCACTCATAGGGTGGGCCATGAATTGACTGCGCTGTACGGTCTCGACCATGCGCAAACGCTGGCAATCGTGCTGCCGGGCATGCTGCGTGTTCGCAAGGAAGGAAAGCGCGCAAAGTTGCTGCAGTATGCCGAGCGGGTCTGGCACATCACGCAAGGCGAGGACGAAACACGCATCGATAAAGCCATCCAGCGTACCCAAGCGTTCTTCGAAGCAATGGGGGTCAAGACCCGTCTCGGCGATTACCAACTCGACCGACAAGCCATCGACGCCGTCCTGAATCATCTGGAAGACCATCGCATGGTTACGCTGGGAGAGCAACGCGATGTAACTCTTGAAGTCAGCCGCAAGGTACTGGAATCGGCGCTTTGAGCGCTGGCAGCTTGAACTTCCTGTAAGTCAGTCAATCTACTTGTTCGGCATACCGAAAGGCAGAAACGATTTATCGCTGGCGTGGAGCACAAGCTTCCTGCCAGCCGTGTTTTAAGGAGGTTCTATGGCCAAGCCCTCTTCTGCTCCGCAAACGCGGGTGAATCACCTGAAGCCGGGAGATGATGCACCGCCGGGCACTGCCGGTACCGGTGAAGATCTGTGCGGAGACTGCGACGGAACCGGTATCAGGAAAGATGGCAGCGAATGTCCGACCTGCGAAGGTACCGGACGTGTCATACGAGGAATCGGCGGCGGCTGAACGCTTCAGCTTTTGTAGAGCAGCGCCACCGCTTCCGCAGCGATCCCTTCTTCACGTCCGACAAAACCCAGTTTTTCGTTTGTCTTGGCCTTGATATTGATTTGTGCCGCAGGCACGCCAAGATCGACAGCCACGTTGGCACACATCTGTGCGATATGCGGCGCCATTTTCGGTGACTGCGCGATGATCGTGGCATCGATATTGCCAATAGCGTAGCCAGCAGCGGCAACGCGTTTGCACGCCTCGCTCAATAACACGCGCGAATCGGCACCGGAAAATTGCACATCGGTGTCAGGGAAGTGACGTCCGATATCGCCCAGGCCGGCAGCACCGAGAATCGCATCGGTAATGGCATGCAGCAACACATCCGCATCGGAATGGCCCAGCAGGCCAGTCGCATGTGGAATCGTCACGCCGCCGATAATCAGCCGGCGCCCCGGGACAAGTACGTGGCAGTCATAACCTTGGCCAATGCGAAATGACGGAAAAGTCATTCGATTCCTTTCAAATGCAGTTCTGCCAGCACGACGTCGTGCGGCAAGGTAATCTTGAAATTACGTGGGCTACCTTCCACCAGCTTTGGCGCCAAGCCGAGCGCTTCGATGGCGCTGGCTTCGTCGGTGACCTCGTCAGCCTGCACCAAAGCACGTAGCAATAATGCGTAACGGAACATTTGCGGTGTCTGAGCCGCCCATAAACCTTCGCGCGGCACGGTTGCCTGTACACGCTTGTTCACATCACCCCGCTTAAGCGTATCCACCACCGGCAAAGCCAGCAGCCCACCTACGGGGTCGTCACGCAACGCGGCCAGTAGGCTGTCGATCAGGTCGCTCGTCAGACCGGGGCGCGCGGCATCATGCACCAGTATCCAGTCCTCGTCAGAGAGCTGCTCGCGCATCGCCAGCAAACCGTTCAATACTGATTGCTGACGGGTCATGCCGCCGTTGCGGATGAGCGTTATGCGGTTTTCCAGCCAAGTCACGCCGGACAACATTTCATCAACGTAGCCGTCTTCTTTGCTTACCACCACATAGGTATGTGCAATAGCAGGGGTGGAGACGAAGGTTTCCAACACATGCAGCAACATTTGCTTGCCAGCGAGCCGCAGATATTGCTTTGGACAGACGCCGCCCATGCGGGCGCCAACGCCGGCGGCAGGAATGAGAGCGAAGTGGCGAGATGGCATCATCAGGTGCAGGAAAAAGTATTGATTGGCGCCTGGCTGTCTGCGACAGAACACCCGCGCTATTTGGGACAGGGGCTTGGTTTATAATCGGTGTCTATTTTCTCACAGTCAAAGTGCGCCGGATTTCAACAAAAAACGGCGATTTTTGACCGCTATGTCATTCGATCTCAAAAAATCCCTCCCCAAGCCCGGTAACCGTTTCGCTTTACCCGCTGTACACGGTTCGGCCGATGCATTTGCCTTGGCGCAGGCCGCCCTGGCACTTAAAGCGCAGCAGCGCATGCTGACGGTGGTCGTTGCCAGCGCGACCGATGCACAGCGCTTGCTCGCCGAGATTCCGTGGTTTGGCAACGATGCCCAATCCACGCTTCGCTGCCATCTGCTACCCGACTGGGAAACCTTGCCTTACGATGCGTTTTCGCCGCATCAGGATTTGGTATCGGAGCGTCTGGCCACGCTGCATGAAGTACGCAGCGGCCAATGCGATGTCCTGATCGTGCCGGCCACTACCGCACTACTGCGAATGGCCTCCCCCTCCTTTCTTGCTGCCTATACGTTTTTCTTCAAACAAGGCGAGACGCTGGACGAGGCGCGGCTGAGGTCGCAACTGACGCTGGCGGGCTATTCCCACGTCGCACAAGTGATGTCGCCGGGCGAATATTCGGTGCGTGGGGGTCTGATCGATCTGTTTCCGATGGGGTCGGCCCTGCCCTATCGCCTCGACTTGTTCGGCGACACGATCGAAACGATTCGCACGTTCGATGCCGATACACAGCGTTCACTTTACCCCGTGCGCGAGGTAAGGCTTTTGCCGGGCCGCGAATTTCCGATGGACGAAGCCGCGCGCACGGCATTTCGCAGCCGCTGGCGCGAAGAATTTGAGGGCGATCCGTCCAAGTCCCCGATCTACAAGGACATCGGCAACGGCATTGCCTCAGCCGGCATCGAATATTACCTGCCTCTATTTTTTGACGACACTGCCACCCTGTTTCAATACGTGCCAGATGACGCCATGCTCGCGCTGGTCGGCGATGTCGAGGCCGCGATCAAGCGCTTCTGGGCTGAGACACAATCCCGCTATAAATTTTTAAAAGCCGACCGCGAACGACCACTGCTTGCTCCCGAACGGCTGTTCCTCACCGACCAGGATTTCTTTACGCTGGCCAAGCCCTTCGGCCGCTGGGTGATTCAGCCCGGCGATACCGCGTCCGAACTGTCCGCCCCGATTCCCAATATCGCTGCCAACCGCCGTGTCGATGATCCGCTAGTGAATTTGCGCGCCTATCTGCTGCAAACCGACAAGCGGGTGATGATCTGCGCCGAGTCGAACGGTCGCCGCGAAACCCTGCAGCAGTATTTCAATGAATATGATCTTTCGCTGACAGGCTGCGAAGGCTATGCCGATTTCGCCAGTGCGTCGGCCAAGCTGATGCTTGGCGTCGCACCGCTACATGCCGGTTTCGAACTCGGCCCGGAGCAAGGCAACCTGATATTCATCACGGAAACGGAGCTGTATGCCGGTTCCGGGCGCCGTGCCGGACGCCGTAAACAGGAAGGCGCCACGCAGGTCGAATCCATGGTGCGCGACCTGTCCGAGCTGAAGATCGGCGACCCGGTGGTGCATATCAATCACGGCATCGGACGCTACATGGGCTTGATCAGCATGGACTTGGGCGAGGGTGAAACCGAATTCCTGCATCTGGAATATGCCAAAGACACCAAGCTGTACGTGCCGGTATCCCAACTGCATGTGATCTCGCGCTATTCCGGCGCCTCCCAAGAAGATGCCCCGCTCCATACGCTCGGTTCCGGCCAGTGGGAAAAGGCCAAGAAGAAAGCAGCGCAGCAGGTGCGCGACACGGCGGCGGAATTGCTCAACCTGTACGCGCGCCGCGCCGCACGTCAAGGCCATGCCTTCCAGTATTCCGCCCGCGATTACGAAGCCTTTGCGGAAAGTTTCGGCTTCGAAGAGACGCCCGACCAAAGTGCAGCCATCAATGCCGTCATCAAGGACATGACCGGCGGCAAGCCGATGGACCGCCTGATTTGCGGCGACGTCGGCTTCGGCAAGACGGAAGTCGCCTTGCGCGCAGCCTTCCTTGCGGTGATGGGCGGTAAGCAGGTAGCGATTCTGGCGCCGACGACCTTGCTGGCGGAACAGCATGCGCAAACCTTTGCCGACCGCTTTGCCGACTGGCCGGTCAAGATTGCGGAACTGTCTCGTTTCCGAACGGGAAAGGAAGTGACGCAAGCCATCAAGGGCATGGCCGATGGCACCATCGACATCGTGATCGGCACCCACAAGCTACTCTCGAACGACGTCAAATTTACACGTCTGGGCCTGGTGATCATCGATGAGGAGCACCGCTTTGGCGTGCGCCAGAAAGAAGCACTGAAGGCCTTGCGGGCCGAGGTAGATGTGCTGACCCTGACCGCAACGCCGATTCCCCGTACCTTGGGCATGGCGCTGGAAGGTTTGCGCGATTTTTCCGTGATCGCCACCGCCCCGCAAAAACGTCTGGCGATCAAGACCTTTGTGCGCAGTGAAGACGAATCCGTCATCCGGGAAGCCTGCCTGCGCGAACTCAAACGCGGCGGTCAGGTGTACTTCCTGCACAATGAAGTGGAAACCATCCTGAACCGCAAGGCGATGCTGGAAGAACTGTTGCCGGAAGCGCGCATCGCAGTCGCGCATGGCCAAATGCATGAGCGCGAACTGGAAAAGGTCATGCGCGACTTCGTCGCGCAGCGCTTCAACATCCTGCTCTGCACTACCATCATCGAAACCGGCATCGACGTACCGACCGCCAATACCATCGTCATGCACCGCGCCGACAAGTTCGGCTTGGCGCAACTGCATCAATTGCGCGGTCGGGTCGGTCGTTCCCACCATCAAGCCTATGCCTATCTACTGGTGCATGACGTGCAAGGGCTGACCAAACAGGCGCAGAGGCGGCTGGAGGCGATCCAGCAGATGGAAGAACTCGGCAGCGGCTTTTACCTCGCCATGCACGACCTCGAAATTCGTGGTGCAGGCGAAGTGCTGGGTGAAAATCAGTCCGGCGAAATGCAGGAAATCGGCTTCCAGCTCTATTCGGATATGCTCAACGAAGCGGTGCGTGCGCTCAAAAACGGCAAGGAACCCGACCTCGCCGCGCCGCTATCGACCACCACCGAAATCAACCTGCATGTCCCCGCCCTGCTGCCGCAGGAGTATTGCGGCGATGTGCATGAGCGACTGTCGCTGTACAAGCGACTGGCCAACTGCGAGACGCCAACGGCGATTGACGACTTGCAAGAAGAACTGATCGACCGCTTCGGCAAAATGCCGGACGCGGCGAAGGCGCTGATCGAAACTCACCGTCTTCGAATTGCCGCGGTACCAGTCGGGATCGTCAAAATCGATGCCCATGCGGAATCGGCGGTACTGCAATTCCAGCCGAACCCGCCGATCGATGCAATGCGGATTATCGAGCTGGTCCAGAAAAACCGCCATATCAAGCTGAGCGGTCAGGACAAGTTGCGCATCACCGCCAACATGCCTGACCTCGCAGCCCGCGTATCGCAGGTAAAGACAACGATCCGCTCTCTGGTCGCGTAACCCTTTCCTCATCAAGCACTGCATCCGGCAGCCCAACATGAACCTGATTCTGCAAGGCCTGAATACCGACGCATCCACCATCCAGCGCATCGCCAGCCTGGCAGATGCACAAGCCGCAATCCCGATCAACCAGCATGCTTACCGTTGTGAGGGCGTGCGCTTTTCCGAGGCGTTGAAGGAAAGAATCGATGCGGCCTGTCTTGCTGCCGCATTGGACTACGCCTTCGTTGAAACGGGACGCAAGCTGACCGATTTCAAGCTGGTCGCGATGGACATGGATTCGACCCTGATCACGATCGAATGCATTGACGAGATCGCTGATATGCAAGGACTGAAACCGCAAGTAGCCGAAATCACGGAGGCCGCCATGCGCGGCGAACTTGAATTCCGAGAAAGCCTGACCCGCCGTGTTGCCTTATTGAAAGGTCTGGAGGCGACAGCGCTGCAACGCGTATATGACGAGCGATTGCGACTATCACCCGGCGCTGAACGCATGCTGGAAGCAACCAAGGCCGCCGGTCTGAAATCGTTGCTCGTATCCGGCGGCTTTACCTTCTTCACCGACCGCATGAAGGCTCTGCTCGGATTGGATTACACCCATGCCAACCTACTGGAAATCATGGATGGTAAGCTGACCGGCCACGTGGTCGGCGGTATCGTCGATGCGGACGAAAAGAAAAACACGGTGGAGCGCGTCTGTGCCGAACTGGGCATTTCCCCCCAACAGGCTATTGTCATGGGCGATGGCGCCAATGACTTGAAAATGATGGGCATTGCCGGGATGTCGGTCGCGTTCCGGGCGAAGCCGATTGTCCGTGGGCAAACCGATGTTGCATTGAATTTTGTCGGCCTGGACGGCATCTTACCCTTGTTCGTGTAATGCCTTTTTCAAGCAAATCTCGCACGGAGGCCCTAATGGCTCAGGAACTGATTTTTGATTCGAAACTGCAATCTGCCAAGAATCTTGCATGGTGGCTATATTTCATCCATGGAATCAGCTTCGTCTTTTCATTGGGGATGTTTTCCTGGGTGCCGCTGATCGTTAATTATGTCAAGCGTGAAGATGCCGCTGGTACCTTTGTTTATAGTCATCATGCTTGGCAGATTCGTTCCTTTTGGTGGTATCTGTTCTGGATGTTGGTCGGCGGCGTACTGTTTATAACGGTCATCGGTATCCCATTGGCTTGGCTAGTCTGGACCGGTGCCTGGATATGGAAAGCCTACCGCTTGATCAAAGGCCTTGTCGATCTGAACGACAATAAGGCCATGCCTGCGTAACATTGCCCTGAACTCGCCATGGTAGAGGCCGAACGTGTTGGTGTTTTCGCGCCCAATAATCAAGAGATTATGCATTTTCAACCATGAGACAAATTCCAACACGTCACATTTCTTATCGTAAAGCGCATTGACAAAGTGACAGACATCCCGCAACCTTGCGACGCCTCATGCTTGCACCGTGATGAGGCATATTGCCGTGGTATCACCTCACCCTACGTTATTAGCAGCGCACCTCGCCTTCATTGTCTGTGAAGATGTTTTCTAAAGCGTAACCCTGTGTCCCGAATTCATCCGCTATTGTTCCGGCAGCTACAAAAACTGGGACTCGACAGCGCCGAGACTCTTCCCAATGAAGAGCAATGGAAACAGTTTCTTGGCCGTATCGACCAGGCCTACACCGAAGTCGACCAAGAGCGTAACCGGATTGAACGCTTGCGTGATATTTCATCGCGCGAGATGCAGCACCTTTACCTGCGCCTTGAAGAAGCGCAGCGCATAGCCGGCCTCGGCAACTGGTCGTATGTCATTCCTGGCTATCGGGGACTTTGGTCGGAAGAATGCTTTCACATCTTTGGAGACACACCCACGGCCTGTGCGCCCGGATATCGACAAATTCTACGACGCATACCTCGGCTGGAAAGGCCTCGGTTGCAACAGGCAATCGCGGATGCGCTGCGACTTGACAAGAAATTTGAAATCGAACTTCAGCTGGATCTGCCTAATGACAATATTCGTTGGGTACGTATACTGGGGCAAAAGACCACTGGCAACAATGCCGCCGTCGAACGTCTTCACGGCACGGTCATGGATGTCACCAAGCGCAGGCTGACCGAGCAGGCGCTGCGGGAAAGCGAAACACATTTCCGCTCAGTCGTCGAACAGGCTTCGGACAGTTTTTACATTCACGATGCCGAAGGACGCATCCTCGACGTCAACCAGCATGGCTGCGACAGCTTGGGTTATTCGCGCGAACAGTTGCTGACCATGTCGATCGTCCAGATCGACGTCGACCTTTCGATCCCCGAACTGCACCACTTGCAAAAGCAGATCGTCAAAGGCATACCGATTGCTGTCGAAAGCCGCCACCGCCGCAAGGATGGCACCACATTTCCAGTGGAAATCCGCATGGGGCCCATTAATATCAGCGGCCGGCAGCATCTGCTATCGCTAGTGCGCGATGTTACCGAGCGCAAGCAACTGCAGGACCATATCCAACACCTGGCGTATCACGATTCGCTGACCGACCTGCCGAACCGCGCGATGTTCAACCGCCATCTGCAGCATGCCGTCGCGCAGGCACAGCGCTATCACAAGCGCCTCGCCGTATTATTCATCGACCTCGACCGCTTCAAGAACATCAACGACACGCTCGGGCATGACGCCGGAGATCGCCTGCTGCGCGAGATGGCACACCGACTCTGCACCTGCCTGCATGGCAGCGACCATACAGATAGGCTCGACCGGAAGAACCTAGTGGCTCGACTCGGCGGAGATGAGTTCGTGGTGTTAATCGAGGACGCAGCTGGCAGCACCCAAGTCAGCCAGATTGCACACGACATACTCGCCGCCCTGGTCAAGGAATACATGCTGGATGGGCAACTGGTCCACATGACCGCAAGCATTGGGATCAGCTTATTCCCGGACGATGGACGCAACGAGTTTTCATTGATGAAGCATGCCGATATCGCCATGTATCGCGCCAAGGCCAAGGGTAAAAACACGTTGCAGTTTTATTCCGCTCAGATGGATGCGCATGCGGCAAGGCTGCTCACGCTCGAATCCGGATTGCGCCGCGCGATTGAGCGCAAAGAACTTACCCTGCACTATCAACCGAAGGTCAATGCCCGCAACGGCCGGGTCGCCGGCGCCGAGGTACTGGTGCGCTGGCAGCATCCCGAGTTGGGTTTAGTATCACCCGTGCATTTCATCCCCTTGGCGGAAGAAACCGGCTTGATTGTGCCGTTGTCGAAATGGGTGCTTAGAGAAGCCTGCCTGCAAAACGTCGCATGGCAGCGACAAGGCTTGCCCCCCATGCACATTGCCGTCAATCTCTCGGCGCGCGAGTTCACGGACGATAACCTGTTGAGCGAGACTGCACACATCTTGCAGCAAACCGGCATGGATCCATCGTTGCTCGAAGTTGAAGTCACTGAAAGCATGATGATGTACAACACCGACCGGACTATTCACATGTTGTCTGGATTGCGGACGCTGGGGATTAGCGTGGCTGTCGACGATTTCGGCGTCGGCTATTCGTCCCTGTCCCATATCAAGCAGTTTCCGTTGGATATTATCAAAATCGATCGCGCCTTCGTCAAGGATATTCCTGGGGATGCCGCAGACGCCGCCATAGCGGAAGCCATCATTACGATGGCCAAGCGGCTACAGATCAAGGTTGTGGCGGAAGGCGTGGAAACGGCGGCTCAACTGGCGTTCCTGCGTGAACGCGGCTGCGATGAAATCCAGGGACATTACTTCGGCAAGCCGTTATCGGCAGAGGCATTTGCAGGTTTTATCACCATGAACATTGTCCACGCCGACCTTCACGCAGGATGATTTGCCGCATTGGTATTACGTGTGTAATGCGGCAAACGCCTGCTCAATGTCGGCGATCAGATCGTCCGGCTCTTCCAGACCGATGTTGAAACGGACCAGTTGCCCTTGTCCAGACCAATTCCTGCGCATGGTTTGAATACGGTAAGGAACGCATAAGCTATGCGCCCCCCCCCAACTGAAACCAATCTTGAACAACTTCAGACAATCCACGAAGCGATCCGTTTGGGCTTCGCTGTAACGTTCATCGAAGACAACGGAAAACAGCCCGCCTGCGCCCGTAAAATCACGCTTCCACGCTTCATGCCCTGGACAATCTTCAAAGGCCGGATGCAACACCCGGGCAATTTCGGGGCGTGCCTTTAGCCAGCCCGCCACCTTGCGTGCACCGGCGTCATGCGCTTCGAAACGCAGCCTCATCGTCGGCAGGCTGCGCAGCACCAGATAGGTATCATCCATACTGACGCCAAAGCCCAGATGCATGTGTGCCTTTTCCAGCCGACGCATCAAGTCCTCGTCACGCGTGATGACGGCGCCCATGAGAATATCCGAGCCGCCGGACTGATACTTGGTCAAAGCCTGCATCACGATATCAACGCCATGATCGAAAGCCCGGAACGCCAATCCGGCCGACCAGGTGTTATCGATCGCCACCCAGATTTCCTGTCCGCCCGCCCGCGCTTGCTGCACCACTTTGCAGATGGCGGGCATGTCCGGCACTTCCATGGATACCGACCCCGGTGCCTCTGTCCATACCAATCGTGTATTCGGCTGAATCAACTGGGCGATGCCGGCGCCGATCATCGGATCATAGAAGCGCGCGCTAACGCCGAAATCCTCGGCTAGCCAGCGCGCGAGGTCACTGCTCGGGTTGTAAACGTTATCGGGAATAAGTACGTCGTCACCACTCTTGAGGAAGGCAAAATTGACCAATGCAATCGCTGCCAAGCCGCTAGGAGCGAGTATGCAATGCTGTCCGCCCTCGATCTCCGCCAAACGTGCTTCCAGCGTGAAGGAGGTCGGCGTGCCATGCAGCCCATAGGTATACCCTGTCTTCCCCTGCCACCTGCGCGAACGCAACGCCGCCACGTTTTTGAACAGCACCGTCGATCCATGGTGGATCGGCACCGGCAATGCGGCGAAACCCTCCGGCGCCTTGTAGTCGCTATGCATTAACGTGGTTTGAATCGATTTGCGATCCATTGCGCGTCTCCCCTACATTGTTATTTATATTGACCCACCCTGGCGGTGCGCTCGGACGCCTTCTTCGGAGTCGCCAGCAGAACAATCCGTAGGCTGAACGGCTTGTGAGTCATGCCATCCACCGATTGCCATTCGCCGGTGATGGTATCGCCGGTCATTTTTCCATTCCACTGGCCGGATACGTCCTTGCCGTTCACAGATTCTTCGAGAAACAATTCATCTCCCTCGATTTCACCTGCCAGCAAGATCGTGTGCGACTGCCCGAACAGGAAATAGCCGCCTTCGATGCCGTCCTCAAACTCTTCCTTGGTACGCAGGTCGACCTGTACCTTGCTGCTGCCGAGAGTCCCGCGCAAGGATAGTCCTTGCACAAACTGATGTTTGGCCGAGACTGCCTGCCCTTCCTGTGCTGCGGCGCCCCCAATTCCAGTAAGCAGGCACAAGGACGCAGCCAGCAGCGCCATAGGCATGAAATGCCGCACTTATGCTTCCGCCCACAAGTCGTGCGCATCGGCGCCCGTCACCGTCACATCAACGAATTCGCCCACTTTCAGTTTCCGGTGCGGTTCAAACGGGGGCTTCACATACACCACGCCGTCGATTTCCGGTGCATCCGATACCGAACGCGCTACGCCACCACTCATGCTGACTTCATCAAGCAGCACCCGTATGGTTTTACCTACCTTTGATTGCAACCGCTTTTTCGAAATTTCTTCCTGCAACGCCATCACACGGGCACGACGCTCTTCTTGCACTTCTTCCGGGACTGGATTCGGCAATGCATTTGCGGTTGCGCCTTCGACTGGCGAATAGGAAAAGCAGCCCAGACGATCGATTTCCGCTTCCTTCAGGAAGTCGAGCAGGTATTGAAACTCTTGCTCTGTCTCGCCCGGGAAACCTGCAATGAAAGTCGAGCGAATCGTAATGTCCGGACACATCCTGCGCCATGCCTGAATGCGTTCAATGTTCTTCTCCCCGCTGGCCGGGCGCTTCATGCGTTTCAGCACATCGGGATGCGCATGCTGCAGCGGCACGTCCAGGTAAGGCAATACACGCCCTTCCGCCATCAGCGAAATCACCTCATCCACATGCGGGTAGGGATATACATAATGCAGCCGGACCCATGCACCATACTGGGCTGCCAGCTCACCGAGCGCGCTCACCAACTGTGTCATGTGTGTCTTGACTGGCTTGCCGTTCCAGAAACCGGTACGGAACTTGACATCGACGCCATACGCGCTGGTGTCCTGCGAAATGACCAATAACTCCTTCACACCCGCCTTGAATAAATTTTCTGCCTCGAGCATGACGTCGGCAATTGGGCGTGAAACGAGGTCCCCGCGCATGGAGGGAATAATGCAAAAGCTGCAGCGATGATTACAACCTTCGGAAATTTTCAGGTAGGCATAATGCTTCGGCGTCAGCTTGATGCCTTGCGCAGGGACCAGATCGAGAAACGGGTCGTGCGGTTTCGGCAAGTGTTTGTGGACCGCAGCCATGACTTCACCAACCGCATGCGGCCCTGTTACCTCAAGCACCTTCGGATGAACGCTTTGGATAATGTCGTTGCCGGCCGCGTCTTTCTTTGCACCCAGGCAACCAGTCACGATCACCTTGCCATTTTCATTGAGCGCTTCGCCAATCGCGTCTAGCGATTCCTGCACAGCGGCATCAATGAAACCGCAAGTATTAACAATCACCAAGTCAGCCCCATCGTAGGACTTAGCGGTATCGTAACCTTCTGCGCGCAGTTGTGTGAGGATCTGTTCTGAATCGACGAGCGCCTTAGGGCAACCTAGGGAAACAAAGCCGACTTTAGGGGATTGGGAAGCGTTTGACATGTAAAGAAGGGGAACAAAAGCGAATCCGCTATTGTACCCCTTCATGCTGCCCATCCCGTTCGGCACGGCAAAAGTGCCAGCGCTCAGGGCATTGTTTTATTTATTGCTCTTGTCGTTCGGCACAAACGGGAAGGTACCGAACATATTTTTGGTCTGGCTTTGCATTTGCTCCTGCATCTGCATGAACAGATTCTTGCTCTGTTCAATGTAGTTGCTCATCATGCCTTGCATCATGGGTCCCTGTACATTCATGAACTGAGCCCACATCTCTTGACTGAAGGGTTTTCCTTCATAAAAACCCTTGGAGCTTTCAGCCAGCTTGTTCTGAATTTCGATGAACGCGTGGATATTTTTTTCGAGGTAAGAACCCATCATGCCCTGCATCGCATGGCCATAGTAGCGGATGATCTGCGACAGCGCGCCGCTGGAAAACATCGGTGTGCCGTTTGCTTCTTCTTCCAGAATGATTTGTAACAGGATGCTGCGGGTGAGGTCTTCCTCGGTTTTTGCATCGACAACCGTGAATTCCTCGTTCTCGAGCACAAGTTGCTTTACGTCAGAGAGCGTTATGTAAGAACTGGTTTGTGTGTCGTAAAGGCGGCGGTTCGGATACTTCTTGATCAAGCGCTCGGAACTCTTTTTTGCACTATTCATCGAAAATTCCAGTTATTGCGTCGTAACGCTTTTTGCCGTTAAGTAAAAAAGCGAACACATGTTCACTCTATCTATTTTTATTATAGTGGGAAAAAACGAAGATTCAGGCATCTGTCGTACCTGTTTTTCGCATGCGCTGCCGCGCAAGCGACATGCGAAACACTTGACAGGGGTTAGACGCCCGGCAACACATTAACCTGCCTTTACTTTCACATAGCGTCCGGGTGCAGCCTCAATTGTTTTGTAGGCAGCATTTCCATATTTACGAGGTGCGGCCACTTGCTTGCCCGCATGCTTAGCCAGGAACGCCGCCCACTCCGTCCACCAGCTACCAGGATTTTCCTTGGCACCGCTTAGCCACTCTTCAGCATGGGTGGCAACCCGATCATTAACCCAGTAACTGCGCTTTTTCTTTGCAGGTGGATTAATGACACCGGCAATATGTCCGGACGCGCCCAGCACGAAACGATTGTTTTTTCGTTTTTTCGGATTGAGCAGCGACATGGACTCATAAGCTGCTGTCCAGGGGACAATATGGTCTTCCCGCGAACCATAAATGAAAGTCGGCGCCTCGATGTTGCCCAAGTCCACTTTGGCATCCGACACGGTCAGCTTGCCCGCCACCTTGAGGTTATTTTCCAGGTACATATTGCGCAGGTACCAGCAGAACATCGGCCCAGGGAGATTAGTTGCATCGGCATTCCAGTACAACAGATCGAAAGGCGGAGGATCTTCACCCTTCAGGTAGTTCGATTTCACGTAATTCCATACGAGGTCGTTTGGACGCAAACTGGAGAATGCGGAAGTAAAATCGCGACCGGGCATCAACCCGCCTTGCCCGATCGATTGTTCGCGCAACGCCACTTGCGCTTCATCGATGAAGACGTCGATCACGCCGGTATCAGAAAAATCCAACAAGGTCGTCAACAATGTCAAGCTAGCAACCGGCTTCTCACCTCGTCCATACAATACAGCGAGTGCTGTGGATAAAATCGTACCCCCAACGCAAAAACCAAGGGCATTGATTTGTTCATGCCCTGAAATTTCCTGCGCCACCCCGATGGCAGTGATGGCGCCCTTTTCGATGTAATCATCCCAAGTGGCATGACTAAGCGAGGCATCCGGGTTGCACCAGGAAACAAGAAACACCGTGTGCCCTTGTTCGACCGCATATCGAACAAGGGAATTTTCCGGCTGTAGATCAAGAATGTAGTACTTGTTAATGCATGGAGGCACTAGCAGGAGGGGCCGCTCGTATACGGCCTTGGTAAGCGGCTTGTACTGAATTAGCTGGAAAAGCTCGTTCTCGAAAACCACTGCACCTTCAGTCGTCGCCACATTTTTACCAACCTCAAAGGCCGATTCATCGGTCTGCGAAATACGGCCTTTTTGCATGTCCTCGATCATGTGGGTGATCCCTTTGGCGAGGCTTTCGCCCTTGGTCTCGATGATTTTCTGCTGTGCCTCTGGATTGGTCACCAGAAAATTGGCGGGAGACATGGCATCCACCATCTGTTGCACAGCAAACCGAATTTTCTGTTTCGCTCGTGGCGTGGCTTCGACGGCATCAGCCATTTGCATTAGGAATCGTGCATTGAGCAGGTATGCAGCAGCAGTGAATGTATGCAGCGGATTCGAATGCCACTCCGGTGCTGCAAAACGTCGGTCGGCAACCGCGTGCGTCTTCGAACCAAGCAGCTCCTGCCATAACGACGATAATTGCTGTATGTAATCACCCTGCAATTGCGCAACCGTCGAAGGATCAATGGTTGCGCCGAATTCCTTCATTGTTGCAGTAATCGGTTTCGTATCAAGTTGCTGCGATTTGAGTAGGGCTTGCCATGCAGCAGGATCGGAGAACTGTGTCATCCAGGCGTTGGTACCTTGTGGCGGGAACATATTCATGCTTGCTTCTCTGATTTGACGTAAGGTTATGGTTTGATTGAGTATTTGAGGTTGCTTTTATGTATATTGTCGCCATCGCATGGCTCTACGTCGTCATGATGATGTCCATCACTGAGCAGACCGCGACCGCAGGGGTTATGACTTTCCTGTTCTATGGCATCCTGCCGTTGACAGTAATTCTATACTTGATGGGAACACCCCGGCGCAAACACCAGCGGACTCAGCAGGCCCAAGAACTGTTACAGCATGCGAAGCAAGCAACCACGGACAGCGAAAAATCAAAAACCGGTGCTTGATAGATTGGCGCGGTGCATCTTGGCTGATTGTGCAACCCGATTACTTGAGCCAAATCAAAGATGCCATGCGTCCGGTCGTTTTATCGCGCCGATACGAATAGAAGCTGCGTGCATCGGTCACGGTACAGTTGCCTCCTCCGGAGACCTTGTTTACTCCGGCGTTGGAAAGCGTCATGCGCGCTAGTGCAAAAATATCTGCAAGATACTTCTCAGCTTGGCCGTCAATAGGAGTGAAGGCAGCAGCCATATAGCGATCTCGCGCCACGAACACATCGAACACATCGCGCCCCACTTCGAAACACTGTGGACCAATGGCTGGCCCGAGCCATGCCAGGATGTCAGTTGCGCCGGCATCGCGCATGCGCGCTAGCGTGTTTTCGAGAACGCCGGCGGCCAATCCACGCCAGCCAGCGTGCGCGGCCCCCACTGTCCGGCCGGCTGCATCACAAAAAAGGACAGGAAGACAATCCGCAGTCTGAATGGCACAGACGCCCCCGGGCTGTGTAGCGATGCTGGCGTCAGCTGCCGGCACTCCGGCAGCCTCGGCAGCATTGACGACTTTAGTACCATGTACTTGCGTCAGCCATGCTGGCTCGGCGGGGAGCCGCCGGCGCAATAACGCGCGATTTTGTCGTACCAGTTCTGGATCGTCATTGACATGCATACCGAGATTCAAGCCACCACCGCCAGCGCCGTCATCGTACGGCATGCCACTCACGCCTCCACGTCGCGTCGTTGATAGCGCACCGATATTCGCAGGTGCATCAATCCAGTCTGGGACGATAAAATCCATCGCTGTTGTACTCACTCAGGCAATTGTCACGGAATCAATACCAGCACGTTCCAATAGTTCAGCAAAGTCAGCCGGAATCTCCGCATGCCAATCGTCTGCATCGCCGGATGCCGGATGCACCAAACCAAGCCGATGTGCATGCAAGGCTTGGCGTCCGAATACGGATGCCAAATGCGGCTTGCCGTACAACGCATCGCCAACCAAGGCAAACCCGATCGACTGCATATGAACGCGGATCTGATGGGTACGGCCGGTCTCCAGTTGACAACGCATCAGGCTAACCGGACGCCCGTCAAGCGAGCCGACTGCAAGCCGCTGATAATGGGTGACGGCTGGTTTGGCGCTGTCATGTTGCGACACAGCCATCTTGATGCGATCGCGTGGATGTCGACCAATAGCCGCGTCCACTCTTCCGCTGGCATGCGGCATCCCCCATACCAGCGCCAAGTATTCGCGCTTGACCGTCCGTGCTTGCAACTGACGAACCAGATCGGTTTGTGCCTGCAGACTTTTGGCAACCACCATCAAGCCGCTAGTATCTTTGTCCAACCGGTGCACGATGCCCGCTCTCGGCACGCCGACCAGCGTCGGCGCATGATGCAGCAAGCCGTTGAGCAAGGTGCCGGACCAATTGCCCGCCGCCGGATGGACAACCAGTCCGGCAGGCTTATCGATCACGAGGATGGCATTATCTTCATGGAGAACGGCTAGTGGGATCTGTTCCGGCTGGTAGGCCTGGTCTTCAGGCGCGGCCTGTGGACGAATAACGATGACCTCATCGCCAAGTGCAAGCGTCTTGGCACGAACGGTCTGACCATCGATCGTCACGTGTCCGGCATCGATCCATTGCTGCAGCCTGCTGCGGGAATATTCGGGGACAAGCTGGGAAAGTACCTTATCTAGCCGTACACCACAGAATTCGGCAGTCAGTGTCAGAAAGATTGGCGCGACACCATCGTCTTGATCGCCATCGTCAATATCGGTTTCGAGAGAAGTTTTGCTCAAAATAGGGGTTTCAGTTGATAGCTTGCAAGCAAGCGCCATCGGATATAATCCCTGCCTTGTCCAGATGCGCTCTTGCAAACGTCATGCAAAAAAAATCGTTGAAATTCGCTGCCATTGCCCTTGCGTTGTTTCTTTCCGGTTGCAGCCTGCTTCCTGAACAGACTGACGAAACCAAGGGCTGGTCGGCTTCGAGATTATACTCGGAGGCGCGCGAAGAGCTTGCGATGGGAAATTTCGAAAAGGCGATCCAGCATTTTGAAAAGCTGGAGTCGCGCTATCCGTTTGGCACCTACGCACAACAGGCGCAAATGGAAGTCGCCTATGCGCACTATCGTCAGGGCGATCAGGCACAAGCGCTGGCTGCGGTAGAGCGCTTCATCAAGCTCCACCCCAATCACCCCAATGTCGATTACATGTATTACCTGCGCGGCCTGATCAATTTCAACGACAAGGTCAGCTTTCTCAATTTTTTGTCGAAGCAAGATCCGAGTGAACGCGATCCAAAGGCCGCACGCGATGCATTTGATGCATTCAAGCAGCTGGCAGAACGCTTTCCGACCAGCAAATATGCAGACGATGCAATCGCCCGCATGAAATACTTGGTAAATGCCATGGCGCAGTACGAGGTGCACGTGGCCAATTATTACTACCGGCGTGGTGCTTACGTGGCTGCGGCAAATCGGGCGCAAATCGCTGTAGCGGAATACCGAGAGGCACCGGCAATCGAGGAAGCCTTGTACGTCATGGTGCGCTCATACGACGCACTGGGATTAACCGAGTTGCGCGATGATGCGCGACGTGTGCTACAGAAAAATTTTCCAAACAGTGTGTACCTTAGAGGCGGCCCGGACCGCAGCGAACCCTGGTGGAAGATATGGTGAGAGCCACCGAGAAGACTCCCCCAAAGCCCCGCATCGCGGGGTTTTTTTTAGCCATCGATACGACGCCGAAACACCCAGGTCTGCCCGGTAGAGGCATGAGGATCAAAAGCATAGCCTTCGCTGTCGAACGCTTTCAGCTTTTCAGGATCTCTGACAGCGTTGAAGGCGGCGTAACGCGCCATCAAGCCGCGCGCCCGCTTGGCATAAAAAGAAATTACCTTGTATCTGCCACCCTTCCAGTCCTCGAACACCGGGGTGACCACGTCGGCATTCAACAATTTCGACTTGACCACCTTAAAGTACTCTTCAGACGCAAGATTAACGAGCGTCCGCGATTTCTGCGCGGCGAATTCCTTGTTCAGCGCCTCGGTGATCAGTGTTCCCCAAAAGGCATATAGATTTTTTCCTCGGGGGTTCTCCAGTCGCGTCCCCATTTCCAGCCGGTACGGCTGCATCAGGTCGAGCGGGCGCAATATGCCGTACAAGCCAGATAAAATGCGTAGATGCGATTGGGTGTAATTGAGTTGCGAGGCAGTGAGCGAAGGCGCATCCAATCCCTCATAGACATCGCCGTTGAACGCCAAAACCGCCTGTTTCGCGTTCTTGGTCGTGAATTTGCGCGACCAAGACGCATAACGCGTCACGTTTAACACTGCCAAGGCGTCTGAGATATCCATCAGACTGGATATCTCGGCAGGCGCCAATGTCTTGAGGGTTCCAATGAGTTCAGCGGAATGCGCGACAAACTCGGGCAAGCTGTATTCCCGAGTGGTAGGGGGCGTGTCATAGTCGAGCGTCTTGGCAGGCGAAAGAACAATCAGCATCTCAAACCATTTTTCAATACAAAACAGAATTGCGGCAATGATACCGAAACGCATTGTGATCGACACGAATGTCTGCCTGGACCTATTCGTATTCCGTGACCCGCGCTGGAGCGCATTGCATGATGCACTGCAACAACGCCACATTCAAGCCGTAACGCGTGACGATTGCAGGATGGAATGGCTCATGGTGCTGGAGTATCGGCATTTGCCGCTCGATTCCGATTCACGCCCCCTTGCAGTTTCCGAATTTGATGCCCTCATCCATTGCATTGCGTCCGAATCGCTACGCTCACGCAGCGACGTTCGGTTACCGATCTGTAGCGACCCCGATGATCAAAAATTCCTCGAATTAGCGCGCGACTCGGATGCCACCACCCTCATCACGAAAGACAAAGCCCTGTTAAAGCTGGGAAAGCGTACCGCGCGCGCGGGACTATTTAATATAGTCACACCGGACAAGTGGGTACCAGCCGAATAAATCCCAAGCAGCATTAGCATTCCACCATCGTTAAAATGCCAATTTCATCCACTTTCATTGATCAGCATGAACATGTCCCGCACAGCCACCGATACCGATCTCTCCGCGCTGCAGTCAAAACTGCCAAACGTTGGCACCACTATCTTTACCGTCATGTCAGCGTTAGCGGTGGAAAAAAGTGCGGTGAATCTGGGTCAGGGCTTTCCCGATTTTGATTGCGATCCCAACTTGGTCGATGCGGTGAGCACCGCCATGAAAAACGGATTGAACCAATATCCGCCCATGACCGGCGTTCCGGCGTTGCGCGAAGCAATCGCGGACAAAATCGCAAAAATCTATGGCCATGCCTACGATGCGACCCGCGAGATCACGGTAACCGCCGGTGCAACGCAGGCCATCCTCACCACGATTCTTTGCAGCGTCCATGCAGGCGATGAAGTGGTAGTCATTGAGCCGGTATACGATAGTTATGTTCCCGCAATCGAACTCGCTGGCGGGAAGCCGGTATTCGTGCAGATGGAAGTGGGCCCTGCGGGTTATTCGGTGCCGTGGGCCAAGGTGGCCGCCGCAGTTAACGCAAGGACGCGGCTCATCATGATCAACTCCCCGCATAATCCGACCGGCTCGGTACTGGTCGAAGCCGATCTCCATGCGTTGGCCGATATCGTGCGCGGCACGGACACCCTCATCGTTTCCGATGAAGTGTATGAACACATGGTGTATGACGGAGCCCGGCATGAGTCGGTGTGCCGCCACCCTGAATTAGCATCGCGTTCTTTCGTGATCTCCAGCTTCGGCAAGACCTATCATGTCACCGGCTGGAAAGTCGGCTATGTGGCGGCCCCCGCTGCGTTGAGCGCCGAGTTCCGCAAGGTACACCAGTTCAACGTCTTCACTGTGAATACGCCGGTACAACATGCAATCGCGCGCTACATGGCTGATCCAGCGCCTTACCTCGAACTGCCGGCGTTTTATCAGCACAAACGTGACTTGTTCCGTGATGGATTGAAAAAGACGCGCTTCAAGCTGCTGCCGTCGGATGGCACGTACTTCCAATGTGTTGATTATTCTGCAATTTCCTCGCTACCGGAAACCGACTTCGCCACATGGCTAACTGCCGAGATAGGCGTTGCTGCAATCCCGATTTCGGCCTTCTATAGTCAAAAAAAGGAATCGGGCATCATCCGCTTCTGCTTTGCGAAGAAGGACGATACCTTACGTGCCGCACTGGAACGGCTGTCTACAATATAAAAACTAAAAAGCAGGCTTCGTTCTTCAGTAAACAGGAATCAGTGCCGTAAAGAAGAGTACGGCGGGAAAGCGCCAATAGGCAGAGTTGCGTATATATCCGCATAAGCGCAGCATTAGCAGCAGTCCTTCATGCATGTTGGGAGACGGCAAATGGATCAACGACGACTCGGCATGTCCGACTTTACAGTCGGGGAACCCTTGCCTTGGGACGTTTACGACGACAGCAACAAGTTGCTGCTGCGCCGCGGTCATATCGTCGAAAGTGCCGGTCAGGTAGCGGCATTGCTTGAGCGTGGACTGTTTGTCAATGCGGGCCCGACGGCGATACAGTTAAAAAAAGATGCGCAGGCGAGCAAGCGTGAAGCGCCATCGGCACTGCGTATCATTAATCTGGTTCACCAACGACTGGAGCGCCTGCTCTACAACCTGCCCAATGAAACCGACGCACAGGCCAAGGTACTCGACGTCGCCAAAGCGCTCCGCGATGCAGTGGACATCAATGCCGACGTCGCTATCGCCAGCGTTCTGCTGAATCAGGAGGCCGCCAGCTATGCAGTACGGCACTGCACCGACACCGCCTTGATTGCGTTGATAGTCGCGCGTGCCATGAACAAGACGCAAGACGAAATACAGTCGATCATGTCAGCGGCTCTCACCATGAACGTCAGCATGCTGCGGCAGCAGGACCACTTGGAAAACAAGCAGGGACCGTTGTCGGAAAAGGAAGCTGAGCTGATCAGGAACCATGCCCACGAAAGCGCGGAAATGCTAAGGCAGATCGGAATAAGCGACCCGGCATGGCTGTCTTACGTCCAACTCCATCACGAGAATAACGACGACAGCGGTACGCTCGGAAAAAAAACCCGGGAAATTCCACAAAATGCTTGGCTTCTGGCACTAGCTGACCGCTTTTGTGCATCGATCGCAAATCGCGCATATCGTAAAACACTCCTGCCGAACTCCGCCCTGCGGGATGTACTGCTAGCGGGCGGCAAGGCCAGCGACCCCATGCTTTCTGCCTACTTTGTCAAGGAGCTCGGTAACTATCCGCCTGGAACCGTGGTCCGGCTGCGAAATGGTGAAATCGGCGTTGTCACACGCCGTGTGCAACCCAGGACAAATCCCATAGTCCATGCCTTTATTGGTCCGCGTGGCGAACCATTTTCGTTTCCTTTACAGCGGGATACCGCTACGGATACGTTTACGATCCGAGAAGCCGTCTCCCGACAGGAGGCAACGGTCCGCTTCAGCATGCAGCAATTGTGGGGTGACACCGCTGCCTTATGACATAACTTCCGCTGTATCCAAGCTCAGCCCCCGTCTATGTATGTCGCA
>DATLIB010000123.1:0-5087 GCA_035539595.1 Noviherbaspirillum sp. | reverse complement strand
GTTTGCATGTCGTTTCCAGTCAGCGCGGTACAAAAAACACCGCTTTTTCCTCTACCAGTACCGTGTCGTCGTCCAGCGATTGGAGCGCGAAGGCGATCTTGTTGGAGCCGGTCTGGCCCTTGCCTGGCGCGACCCGCACGCGCACCGGCACCGCGCGCGATGCGGTGGCATCCAGCTCGATGACATCGGGCGTTGCAAGGGCAATGGAGTCGATGCCGGACACCACGATCCGGTAGCGATGCCCGCGCTCGTCGGTGTTCATGATCTGCAGGCGGAAGACGTTCTCAATCATGCCGTCTTCGACTTCACGGCCCATCACGCCACGGTCGCGGATGACGTCCAGTTTCACCGGCGAGCGGGTGAAGAGCGCGCCGAAGAACGTCGCCAGCACCAGCGTCAGGATGGCGGTATAAATCATGACTCGCGGCCGCATTGCCCGTTTGCGCATCTGCTGTGAAGACAGCTGGTTTTTCATCGCGTTTTCGGTCGCATACCGGATCAGTCCGCGCGGGGAACCGACCTTGTCCATGACCAGGTTGCAGGCGTCGATACAGGCAGCGCAACCGATGCAGTCGGACTGCAGGCCGTCGCGAATGTCGATGCCGGTCGGGCAGACCTGTACGCACATGGTGCAGTCGATGCAGTCGCCCTGCGGTGCCTGCATCGATTGCATCGATTGCATCGATTGCACCGACTGCACCGAACGGGGAGCCGCCTTGGCACGCGCGCCGCGCGGTTCGCCACGCGCCTGATCGTAGGTCACGATCAAGGTGTCTTGATCGAACATGGAACTCTGGAAGCGCGCATACGGGCACATGTATTTGCATACCTGTTCACGCATCCAGCCGGCATTGCCGTAGGTGGCGAAGGCGTAGAACAGAACCCAGAACCATTCCCAGGGACCGAGGCCGAGCGAGGCGACTTCACGCGCGAGCGTGTGGATCGGGGTGAAGTAACCGACAAAGGTAAAACCGGTCCACAATGCCACCGCGCCCCATGCCGCATGCTTGGCGGATTTGCGCAAGACCTTGGCGAACGACCAGGGCTGCTTGTCCAACCGCATGCGCGCGCTGCGGGTGCCCTCGATCTTGCGCTCGATCCACATGAAGATTTCGGTGTAGACCGTTTGCGGGCAGGCATACCCGCACCACACCCGCCCCGCCACGGCGGTAAACAGGAACAGCGAGAACGCGCAGATGATGAGCAGCACGGCAAGATAGATGAAATCCTGCGGCCACAGCACGATGCCGAAGATGTAAAACTTGCGCGCCACCAGATCGAACAGAACCGCCTGACGGTCGTTCCACGACATCCAGGGCAATCCGTAAAACACCAGTTGCGTCAGCCACACGCAGACCCAGCGCAAGCGCGCATAGCGTCCGCTGATCTCGCGAGGATAGATTTCCTCGCGGGCAGCGTACATGTGGATGACGGATACGGCAGGATCGGTCTTGCTCATTGCTTTACTTTTTTACTGACAGCAGGTGGTCGGCGGTCAATCTTGTACGACCTTGACCGGGTTGTTCGACAGGCCCCATACATAGGCGGCAAGGACGTGTACTTTCGGCTCACCGAGGAACTCATGGAAAGCCGGCATGGCATTCTTGCGGCCTTTGCGTATGGTTTCCATCACGGTTTCGGCACTGCCGCCGTACAGCCAGATCTTGTCGCGCAGGTTAGGCGCACCCAGCATCTGGTTGCCGCCGCCATCGGCGCCGTGGCAAGCCGCGCAGGCGCCGAACTTGGCCTTGCCGAACACCGACTTGATCGGATCGGCGGCGGCACCGGACAGGCTGCGCACATAGTGGGTTACGTTTTCTACATCCTTGTCGCTGCCGAGCGCAGCAGCCATCGACGGCATGTGTCCATTGCGTCCCTGCATGATGGTGGTCTTGATGACATCCGGCGTGCCGCCGTACAACCAGTCCTGGTCCGCCAGGTTGGGGAAGCCCTTGCTGCCGCGCGCATCCGAACCGTGGCATTGCGCGCAATAGGTCAGGAACAGGCGCTCGCCGATGGCCTGTGCCTGCGGATCGGCGGCAACCGCCTTCAAATCCTGCTGCAAGTACTTGTTGAACAAGGGGCCGTATTCGGCGTCCGCTTTCTTCAGCTCCGCCTGATACTCCCCGCTGGACTGCCAGCCCAGCTTGCCGGCAAAGGTGCCGAGTCCGGGATAGAGCCAGAGATACACCAGGGCGAACACGATGGTGATGTAAAACAGCCACATCCACCAACGCGGCATCGGGTTGTTCAACTCCGTCAATCCATCGTCCCAGCTATGGCCGGTGGTTTTCACCTGACCGTTTTCATCGAGCTGGCTGGCGTCTATCTTGACCTTCGATTGTCCCCACAGCAGCAATGCGCATCCGGCAATGCCGAGCAGGGTCAGCAGCGCGATATAGCCGCTCCAGAACTCACTGGTGAAGTCAGCCATGATTCTTCTCCACCAGGTCGGCCGGTTTTTCGTCGGCGAACGGCAGCCAGGCGGCGGCCTTGAAGTCTTCGCTGCGTCGCCCGCTGTATGCCCACAGGATGATGCCGATGAAGGTGATAAAACTCACCAGCGTGATGACGCTGCGCGCGTCGAACAGAAAATTCTCGATTGTCATGATTACCTCTTTGCCTTGATCTGTATGCCCATGCCTTGCAGGTAAGCGATCAGCGCATCCTGCTCGGTCTTGTCCAGCAGCTCCTTGGGCGCCTGGGCAATTTCTTCCTCTGTGTATGGATGGCCGAGCAGCTTGAGTGCGCGCATTTTTGGCACGATCGCCTGCGGATCGAGCTTGGCGGTGGCCAGCCACGGATAGCCGGGCATGTTGGACTCCGGCACCACATCGCGCGGATTGTTCAGGTGAGCGATGTGCCATTCGTCGCTATAGCGCCCGCCGACGCGTGCCAGGTCAGGACCGGTGCGCTTGGAACCCCACTGAAAAGGATGGTCGTACACGAATTCGCCGGCGACCGAGTAATGACCGTAACGCTCCGTCTCGGCGCGGAACGGACGGATCATCTGCGAATGGCAGTTGTAGCAACCCTCCTTCACGTACACGTCGCGGCCCGCCAGGCGCAGCGGCGAATACGGTTTCAGCCCGGCGACCGGCTCGGTGGTCGAACGCTGGAAAAACAGCGGAACGATCTCCACCAAACCGCCAACACTCACCACCAGCACCACCAGCACGATCAGCAGCCAGGGGTTCTTTTCAATCCATTCATGCGAAAACTTCTTCATTTTTTCAGTCCTTGATTCAAGCGTGCGCCGAGGCGAGCGACGGAATGCGCGTATCGACCGCTTTGGCATCGCGCACCGTCATGAACACATTCCAGGCCATCATCACCATGCCGGCGAGGTACAGCAGGCCGCCGCCGAAGCGGATCACGTAATACGGGTAAGTTGCCTTGACCGATTCGACAAAGGTGTAGGTGAGCGTGCCGTCGGCGTTGACTGCACGCCACATCAGGCCCTGCATCACACCGGCGATCCACATGGCGGCGATGTACAGCACGATGCCGATGGTCGCGACCCAGAAGTGCAGTTCGATCAGGGGGACGCTCCACATCGCCTTCTTGCCGGAGAGACGGGGGATCAGGTAATAGAGCGATCCCATGGTGATGAAGCCGACCCAGCCCAGCGCGCCGGCATGCACATGGCCGACGGTCCAGTCGGTGTAGTGCGACAGCGCATTGACGGTCTTGATCGACATCATCGGCCCCTCGAAGGTGGACATGCCATAGAAGGACAGCGACACCACCAGGAACTTCAGGATCGGGTCGGTGCGCAGTTTGTGCCATGCGCCGGACAAGGTCATGATGCCGTTGATCATGCCGCCCCAGGACGGCGCCAGCAGAATCAGGGAAAACACCATGCCGATGGATTGCGTCCAGTCAGGCAAGGCGGTGTAGTGCAAGTGATGCGGGCCGGCCCACATGTAGGTGAAAATCAGCGCCCAGAAGTGCACGATGGACAAGCGGTAGGAATACACCGGGCGCTCGGCCTGCTTGGGGATGAAGTAGTACATCATGCCGAGGAAGCCGGCGGTGAGGAAAAAGCCCACTGCGTTGTGGCCGTACCACCACTGGACCATGGCATCCTGCACGCCGGCATAGGCCGAGTACGATTTGCCGAGCGAGACCGGCACCACGGCACTGTTGACGATATGCAGCAGCGCAACCGCGAGAATGAAGCCGCCGAAGAACCAGTTGGCGACATAGATGTGCGGCACCTTGCGCTTGACCAGCGTGCCGAAGAAGACGAACGCATACGCGACCCAGACCAGGGCGATCAGGATATCGATCGGCCATTCCAGTTCTGCATACTCCTTGCCTTGCGTGAGTCCCATCGGCAGCGTGATGGCCGCGGCGACGATGACCAGTTGCCAGCCCCAGAAAGTGAACGCGGCCAGCGCATCGGAGAACAGGCGCACCTGCGCGGTACGCTGCACGACGTAGTAGGAAGTGGCAAACAGCGCACAGCCGCCGAAGGCAAAGATCACCGCATTGGTGTGCAAGGGCCGCAAGCGCCCGTAACTCAGCCACGGCGTATCGAAATTGAGGGCGGGCCATGCAAGCTGGGCGGCGATGAAAACACCGACCAGCATGCCGACCACGCCCCACACTACTGCGGCGATCGCAAACTGCTTCACGACCTTGTAGTTGTAGTTAAGTGCTGTATCCACGTACGATCTCCGAAAGAGCTATCACAATGCGGCCAGAGTACGTGGGCGCACTTTAAAAAACCTTGATGTGAATCAAATTTTTCCGGGTGGCTACAAATGCGTCGTCGACGCTACGCGCACGGTGGCTGGCGCAAGGCGTGTCCTTGATGCGCTGATGGCGCTGATGGCGCTGATGGCGTGAAGGTGGTGGAACGTTATCGATGCAGCATGTCGCTGGAGGGATCGCTGGCGGAGTCGCCGGGCCTGTCGCTATGCTTGGCTTCGTCGCTGCGGTCATCGTCTTGCAATATCCGCAATGCAGGACCGACCATATCGTCGAACTGTCCGCTGTCGGACATGCGAAAGAAAACCCAGATCGCCACGAACACCAGCACGACGCTGAGCGGCACAAGCAGATAGAGCGATTCCATCAGA
>DATLIB010000122.1:0-3028 GCA_035539595.1 Noviherbaspirillum sp. | reverse complement strand
CACCTGACTCGCGCTGCTGGCGCACCGCTGGTAGTTTGTCGAATGCGGCGAAATATAGATCAATGGGAAGGGAATCGCAGAATGTTCAGGGAACAGGGAACAGGGAACAGGGAACAGCCGAGTGATTTCAGTTCCCTTGTTTTCCTAGTGCAACCTCGTTTCAACAAACTATTCGGTTTCGACAAACTACCGCTAGTGCTGGGCCAAAGCAATTCCTCGCCATCAACTGGTTGCGGCGAGTCAAATGACAGACGTTCAGTTCCATTAAGGTGTTCCCGTGCTTTGGGACCGTTCAGGAATAAGTTGTGCATTTTGGTGGTCGTAGCGGGATGCGATGCAAGGCGCACGACGCGCCGCAGTGCGAGCACTGCAAGCGGCGGGCAACGCCGCAACGCGCCCGCCACGACCAACAAAAATGTGCACACTTATTCCTGGACGGTCCCTAAGCATCGAAGACCAAGGTGGAGAGGGGCATCGGCAGCAGAGGAAAAACGGGATTGGTGATCCAAAGCACGGGAACACCTTAATGCAATTGAACGCCTGTCATTTGATTCACCGCAACCAGTTGATGGCGAGGAATTGCTTTGGCCCAGCGCTAAGGAACATGCACGAAAAAGGATGCCTGAAAGGAACGTCGCCGCGTCGATCTACCATCTACCATCGCGAGAGTTGGGTCGTCCTGTTTTGCGCTATTCACCGTCGCGTCATCTTTCCCCAGGCCCTATATGCGCTGCTGTCTCTGACCAAGATGAGCCTGTCGAACTGCTCATCACGCCTCGCAGGCATTCGACCGCTTGCCCCACATGCGCGGCATCCAGCAACTGATGGTGATTCCCCTTCAGCGTCTGCTCCCAATAACCCGCACCTGCCAAGCGACTCCAATCGCGGCTGACACCGTCCGGCGGTGCCGTGTCGAGGGTTGCCATCAGGTGATGCAGCGGTGTGTTCACCATGCCGGTCGGCTCGAAGTCTTCCATGCGCACCCGGTATGCAGCGGACAAGGGTGTAGCGGCTGCTTGCGGCAGTGCTTCGTTCATTTCCCGGTTGATGCGATGGCGGATTTCCGGCGTGGCGCGTGACCAGTGCCAGGTGTCGATGAGTACCACGGCGCGTGCAGGGATGCCGCGTTGTTCCAATGTCTGCGCCAGTGCCAATGCCAGTTTGCCGCCGGCGGAGTAGCCAAGTATCAGCGCTTCGTTGGCCGGCTTCAGGCTGGCGATGGCGTCCGCATAGCTGGCGATCAGGTCGTCAAGCGGTTTGTCGGCGAAGCGTAGCGCATGGATGGAGAGTTCCGGCATGGCGCGTGACAGTTGTGCATAGGCCAAGCCCAAGGCCGGATCGGGGGGCAGGGCGAATACGGCTTGCGGGCCATTACCGAAGGTGTGCAGCAGGGCGTCGTCTTCATCCGTCGCATTCAAGGCGGCGGCCATGCTGCGCACAGTGGTGGTTTTGAAGAATTGCAGAGCAGGGCAGGAGCGGCCCAGGTGCTGCGCGATGCGGCGCGCGCTGCTCATTGCCAGCAGGCTGTTGCCGCCGGCGGCGAAGAAGTCGGTGTCGGCATCGATGTCGCCGGGCAGCATGTCCCGCCATAGCGTGAGCAGGGTTTGCTCCAGATCGTTCAAGGGGGCGGCGGGTGCTGCTTGCGCTGTGTCGATGGTCGGCAACAGCGCGGTCAGGGCGGCGCGGTCCAGTTTGCCGCTGGTGGTGAGCGGCATGCGCTCGAGCCAGACGAAACGGGCGGGCAGCATGTGCGGCGGCAGCGTGTCGGACAGGCGCGCACGCAGGGCGGCGTCGGTTTGCCGTTCGCCGCACAGGCAGGCGATCAGGAAAACGCCGGCTGGTCCTTGTTCGGCAATGACTTCCGCCTGGCGGATGCCAGCGACTGCCGTCAATGCGGTGGCGATTTCGCCCGGTTCGACCCGATGGCCGCGTATCTTGAGTTGGGCGTCCTTGCGGTGCAGGTATTCGATATTGCCGTCCGCCAGCCAGCGCCCGAGGTCGCCGGTGCGGTAGCCACGCAGGCCGTTGTCCAAGGTGAAGAAGGGCGATTCGGCGTTTTCCGGCTGGTGCAGGTAGCCGAGCGCGACGCCTTCTCCCAGTACCTGGATTTCACCTGCTACGCCCAGTGGCGCGTCGCGCCCGGCGGCATCGACGATGCGTAACGTCAGGTTGTCCAAGGGACGGCCGATGGGCACCGGGGCGGCATCGTCGTTGACCTTGGTAATGCGCGTGAGCGTCGCGCAGACGGCTGTTTCGGTTGGGCCGTAGGCGTTGAAGCAGTCGATCCCGAGCGCCAGCAGGCGGCGTGCGTCGCGTCCCAATACCGCTTCGGCGGCGAGGATGACTTTGCGCAGTCCAGTGAGGTCGCTGTCGTCGAGCTGACGCAGATGCGAAGGCGTGAAGGTGGCGACCGTGGCGCCGTATCCGGCGATCGCTTGTGCCAGCAGGGCGCTGTCGCGTGCGCTGGCATGGTCGGCGATGGCGACGCAGGCGCCGCTCAGCCATGCCATGAACAATTCCGAGAGCGAGGCGTCGAAGGCGCAGGAGGCGAGCTGGAGCACGGTGTCGTCCGGCGTCAGTGCAAAGCCGCGAATCTGCGCCAGGATCATGTTGACGAATGCGCGGTGCTGCACCAGCACGCCTTTGGGTACGCCGGTCGAACCAGAGGTGTAGATCAGGTAGGCCGGATCGCTACTGGTGATGGCGAGCGGCGGCGCATCGGCGAATGTCTCGACAGGGGGCGTCAGCAGGTGCAGGCCGGTGTCGGCAAAGACGTCCAGATCCGCTGCTGCAGCGATCAGGGCTTTGGCGTCGGACTGACGCAGCAGTTCGCGGCGGCGGGCTGCGGGATGGCGCAAGTCCAGCGGCAGGTATACCGCGCCTGCCATGAGTACGCCGAGCAGGGCGAGCGGCCAGTCGGCGTTGCGCTCTAGCATCACCGCGACGACTTGACCTTCGATTACGCCTTCTTCCCGCAATTGCCAGGCCAGGGCGTTGGCGCGCCGGTCCAGGGTGGCGTAGTCGAGTT
>DATLIB010000121.1:0-3016 GCA_035539595.1 Noviherbaspirillum sp. | reverse complement strand
GCGCTGACGTGATCGTGCACGATTTTCCATAGCCGCTTCAGAAAGCGGAATGCGCCTTCAACACCTGCGTCGGACCATTCCACGGATTGATCCGGCGGGCTCGCGAACATCACGAAAAGCCGAGCCGTATCTGCGCCGTATTTCTCGACGATCAATTGTGGATCTACGCCGTTCAATTTGGATTTGGACATTGTGCCGAAGCCGCCGTACTCCACAGGCTGCCCATCGGGTCCGGTGGCGCCGGTGATACGGCCGTTTTCATCTTTGTGAACTTGCACTTCGTCCGGCGGGAAATAGGTAATTCCAGCTTTCTCGCTCTTGCGGAAGAAGATGTGGTTCAACACCATGCCTTGAGTCAGCAAGTTGGTGAACGGCTCGTCGAAGTTGACGAGCCCCAGGTCGCGCATGACCTTGGTCCAGAAACGGGAGTAGAGCAAGTGCAGGATGGCGTGTTCGATGCCGCCGATGTATTGATCGACCGGCATCCAGTAATTCACCCGATCGTCCACCATGGTCTTCGCATCGGGAGCGCAATAGCGCATGTAATACCACGAGGAATCCACGAATGTGTCCATCGTGTCCGTTTCCCTGCGAGCGGCCTTGCCGCACTTTGGACAGTTGCAGGTGAAGAACGA
This sequence comes from Noviherbaspirillum sp., assembly GCA_035539595.1. Classification (GTDB taxonomy): domain Bacteria; phylum Pseudomonadota; class Gammaproteobacteria; order Burkholderiales; family Burkholderiaceae_D; genus Noviherbaspirillum. The sequence goes on along the minus strand of DATLIB010000121.1, from coordinate 2,381 downwards.
GGGCGTTTTCGCCAGTGGATTGCCGCTGCCGTCCGGCACCAGTTCTTCAGGCAGCGCGACGGGCAACTGGTCGTCCGGCACGGGAACTTCGCCGCAGGATTCGCAATGGATCATCGGAATCGGCGTGCCCCAATAGCGTTGTCGGGAAATGCCCCAATCGCGCAAACGGTAGGTGATTCGCGGGCCGCCGAGCTCCAGCGCTGCAAGCACCGCGCCGATTTTCTTCTTGAACTCAGCAGTGGTCTTGCCGTTGAAATCGTCGGAATTTACAGCGACGCCATCTTCGGCGTACCAGTCCTGCCATGCGTCGGTTGAATAGGTCTTGTCGGCTTGCCCAACAACAGGAAGGATAGGCAGTGTGTATTTCTTGGCGAAATGAAAGTCGCGCTCGTCGTGCGCAGGCACGCCCATCACCGCGCCTTCGCCGTATCCCATCAACACGTAGTTCGCGACCCAGACTGGCAGCTTTTGTTGCGTGAGCGGATGAAGGGCGAAGAGCCCGGTATCCATCCCTTTCTTCTCCTGCGTCGCGAGTTCCGCTTCGGTGACGCCGCCTTTTTTGCATTCTTCGATGAATGCTTGAAGCGTGGGGTTGTTCTGGGAGGCCTTTTGCGCCAGCGCATGCTCTGGCGCCACGGCCACGAACGATGCGCCATAGAGCGTATCTGGGCGTGTCGAGAAAACTTTCAATACGCCGCCGCCATCCTCATGCGGAAAGTGAATCTCCGCACCATCGCTCTTGCCGATCCAGTTTTTCTGCATGAGCTTGACCGGTTCCGGCCAGCCAAGTTTCTCCAATTGCGCCAGCAGTTCATCGGCGTAAGCAGTGATCTTCATGTAGTACATGGGGATCTCGCGCTTTTCCACTACTGCTCCAGTGCGCCAGCCGCGACCGTCAATCACCTGCTCGTTCGCGAGAACGGTTTGATCGACCGGGTCCCAATTCACCACGGCGGACTTGCGATAGACGATGCCTTTTTCCCACATGCGCAGGAACAGCCATTGATTCCAGCGGTAATAGTCCGGCTTGCACGTTGTCACTTCACGCGACCAGTCCAGCGCAAAGCCCAGTGATTTCAATTGCCCCTTCATATGCGCGATGTTGTCGTAGGTCCACTTGGCGGGCGGAACTCCGTTTTTCATCGCGGCGTTCTCGGCGGGGAGTCCGAATGCGTCCCATCCCATTGGCTGCAAGACGTTATGGCCGCTCATGCCGAGGAAGCGCGTCAGCGCATCGCCGATGGAATAATTGCGCACATGGCCCATGTGCAGCTTGCCGGAAGGGTAGGGCAGCATCGACAGGCAGTAGTACTTGGGCTTTGAAGTGTCTTCGGTGACTTTGTGGGCTTGCTGCGTTTCCCACTCGGATTGGACGGCTTTTTCGATTTGATCGGGACGATATTGCTCTTGCATGAGGAGGGGGCTTATTGAAAGGGGCTAAAGGCGGCATTATAACCGCGAAGGACAGTGTAGCCGAGATGCAGACGCTTTCGCCGACGTGTGATGCGGGTGAGGCGATTCATAATGTGGCCGCAGGCCTACAGAATGACGATTAATGGCGTTTGATTGCAGAACAATTTTCGCTCCTACGCTTTTTGCATAGCTGATCGTTCGTCCGAAAATTCGCTGCTGGAAACGGCGCCGGGAACGACTCAGGGCCGTATAATTCGTCCACCCACTTTTTTGACTCCTGCTTCCATCGCGTCATTCGCGCCGGTTTCCACAATGCACTCAAATCTCCTCGAAGGCCTCAACCCCGAACAACTTGAAGCCGTCACCCTGCCGCGCGAATCCGCGCTGGTATTGGCCGGCGCCGGCAGCGGCAAGACTCGGGTTCTCACCTCGCGTATCGCCTATCTCATTCAGACGGGGCAAGCGAGTCCAGGCGGAATTCTCGCTGTTACGTTCACCAATAAAGCCGCTCGGGAGATGTTGACCCGGATATCCGCCATGTTGCCGGTCAACGTGCGCGGTATGTGGGTGGGCACCTTTCACGGCCTGTGCAATCGTTTCCTGCGTACCCATCATCGGGAAGCGAATCTGCCGCAGTTGTTTCAGATTCTCGATTCGCAGGATCAGCAGGCCGCCATCAAGCGTTTGATGAAATCGATGAACGTTAACGAGGAGCGGTATCCGCCGCGTCAGGTGCAGCACTTCATCAATGGCAACAAGGAGAAGGGTATTCGGGCGCAGTATGCGGAGTCCTACGACGATCACTCGCGCAAGATGGTGGAGCTTTACGCCGCCTATGACGAGCAGTGTCAGCGCGAAGGCGTCGTTGATTTCGCCGAGCTATTGTTGCGAACTTACGAAGTGCTGAACCGTAACGAAGAATTGCGCGAGCACTATCAGCGTCGCTTCGGCTTCATCCTGGTTGATGA
>DATLIB010000120.1:0-5342 GCA_035539595.1 Noviherbaspirillum sp. | reverse complement strand
CTACGCGGGTGCTGGCGCGCGATTTGCGGCCATTTTGCGTCCCCGCTTCGCGCCAATAGGCAAGCTATTGGCTTGGCGCGGGAACGCAAACTGCCTCGCAACTCGCGCGCCATCACTCCGCGTTCTGATGAAATATCCGGGCTAGCGCTCTGGCAACCATGTTTGGGATTCTGGTCACAATGGGATGCCACCTCTTGTGACTATCCGGCGGGCCCTTCGGTGGTAAACTGTGCGCCGCAGAAAATCTGCGGTTAAACCCGCAACTGGCGTCCGTCCTGATAGTCGTCACATCGCCTGATCTGATACTCATGCTCAAAGTGCAGGTTTCGTTTTGCCGTCTTTGCGGTACTTCCAAACCAGCCGGAATCTTGATACGGCAAGTCTTAAGCGGAGTAATGCCCAAAATTGGAAGAATGAAGGGCAATCGGATTGATGCGACACCGGTCGCCAATCAAGTAAGTACGATGGCCATGTCTGGCTACGTTGATACACCCAACATAGCTCAATGAAGAATGAACCGGCGCCTCAACAGGCGCGCGCCACAATGCCCAAGTTTCATACCCCGACACACGACATTCCTGCCCTTGAACAGAGACTGAAAGAGATTCTGGAAGAGCCGCCAGAGCGGATCACCTTTTCACCAGTCAAACTGAGCTTGTCACGGCGTCTTGTGCGCCGTTTCGCCGCCTCCGGCCCGCTTCCCCGGAAAATCGTCAACGGACTGAAAGGGTGGCATCTCGCGGGCTATTCATTGCGCTGGCTGCTACTTAAAGTTCCGATGGTTCGTCCAGTGGGGCGGCGAGTCAGGGCATTTTTGTATTTCCGCAGACAGGTAATCAGCCATTTGCATCGGCTGGAGCATCAACTGCATGAAAGTAATGAACAGATTGCCCGGCTAGTCATTGAACAGCAACGGCATGAAGAAAGTCTCGCAAAACAATTCAATGCATATCAGGCGCTTACCGACGATATACATTTGCGCGAGCGAATCAGTGCCGATACTCAAGCCCGTGTAGTGCGGCTCGAAGCTGCCCGTGGCGCAGCTATCGATGCGGAAAATGACACCGCGAAAGCCGACTACGCCGATTATTATCTGGCCCTGGAAAATCTCTATCGCGGCGAATCGTCCGCCATTGAAGCGCGCTTTGAGCCGTATCTGGCCTTTATGCAAGAAGCCGCTGCAGGAGGCACCAGCGACCCAGTGCTCGACCTCGGATGCGGGCGTGGCGAATGGCTTTCAATCCTGCGGCGTGAAAATCTGAATGCGCTTGGTGTCGATGCCGATGCCGCCATGCTGGCGCAGGCACGTGAGCGGGGCGAAAACGTGGTGCAAGGCGATCTGCTCCCGTTCATAGAAAATGCCTCGCCCGACAGCTATGGTGGGGTAACTGCATTTCAGGTCGTGGAGCATTTGCCGCTGGACGTGCTCATGCGACTCTTTGCCGCCGCCAAGCGCATCCTGCGACCGGGCGGCGTACTCGTGCTCGAAACCCCCAACCCCGAAAATCTACAGGTCTCGTCTTATAGCTTCTGGCTAGACCCGACCCATATACGTCCGCTGCCTCCGCCACTGCTTGACTACTTCGCGCGCTATTTTGGTTTCATTGACATACGCATTGTGCGCACACACCCCTGGCCGGCGGAACAGCATTTTCCGGAAGACACACCTGTCGCCAACAGACTCAACAAGCTCTTGTTCTGCGAGCAGGACTATGCACTGGTAGCACGAAAACCCCTATGACAGCACCAACGATTCATCCGCTCTGGCCAGTTCAGCAAGCGAACAGCGACATGCAACGCTATGCCGCCGCATTAAACCTGCGGTTAAGCGAGTTGGGACTTTCCATCGGCGTCGCCAACGAAGGCTCGCCAATTTACCTCGCACTTCATATGCCGGATGGGCGAACCCCAGAACCGCAAGCCGATAACAGCCGCCGCATTGATGCTATTCCCGCGCTTAAGATCGGCATGAATGACCATGGCGCGCCTGACACAGTCCCCTTCGTTTTTGACGATGAGGGATTCTTTCGCGATATGCCTACCCTCCTGGAGAGCAGGGAAGAGCGGGAAGGATACGCATTTGTCGCCTTCGCAAACAGAAGCCGAATGAAGCCGAGTATTTCGCCGCACTAAAAAACCATCTGGACCGCCTGTCGCCGCGCCAGGTCCGCTTGACTGTCATCGATGCCCAAGCTGATGGCGACTGCCCTACCGCTGACGCCGCTATCTATCGCAACGCCGATATCGCATGGATGACCCCACACGGAAAAAGCTATGCGCAATCTCTGCAAAATGCAGATGCGGCCTTGTGGTGTGAGGCAGGCGGGGCACAAAACCTGTATGCCGTCATGCTATGTGAAGTGCCCTTGGCCATCACGCTCGCCAATGAGGCAGAATATCCCGGTGCCGGTATCGGCGTCAGCGACGCCAGGCCGGAAGAACTGGCTGGCTTGTTGCTTCTTCTGTCAACCGACCCGTCGATTCGCCGGCGCACACTGGATGCCCAGCAAACGCTGCGTCAGAGGCACAACCCGCAAGCACAACGTGCTGTACTGGCGCGATGGCTTGCTTCGGTAGGCATCGACGTGCCAGCGCGGGTGGAACAAGAGAACAACGACCCCGCTGAAAAGCCTGTCTATCAGGTGGAAGGCGTATTCGATACCAGCTACAGTCTGGCCATCGTCAATCGTCATCTGGCGATGGCACTCGACGACATCGGCCAACAAGTATCGCTGTACACCTATGAGCAAGGTCCGGCCCCCGACTTGCGTTGGGATACGGTAGAAAATCCGCAACGCCTGCAGCAAATGTGGGCGCGTAGTCAGCATCCCCGTCCGCCTGCGGTTGCCTTGCGTAATGCATGGCCTCCGGTCGTGCGCGACATGCGCGGCGCACGCCGGGTATTGGCTAGTTACGCATGGGAGGAGACAGCCTTTCCAGATGCGTTGGTGGAGGAATTTAACCGGAACCTCGACCTGATTGCAGTCGTGTCCAGCCAAACCGCCAAGGTGCTGCGTGATGCCGGCGTGCGCACGCCGATTGCCGTGGTCGGCAATGGTGTCGATCATCTAGGCAATATCAAGCCGGCCCCACTACCGCGCCAGCTGCCCGGCGGCTACCGCTTCCTGCATGTGTCATCGTGCTTTCCACGCAAAGGAGCGGACCTGCTGCTGCAGGCGTATGGTGAAGCGTTCCGCAATTCCGACGATGTCACGCTGATCATCAAAACGTTTCCCAATCCGCATAACGATATCGCTGCCCAACTTGCCCGCAAACGCGCGCAAAATCCCAACTATCCGCGCGTCGAACTCATCGAAGACGACTGGAGCCCGGAGCAGATCGTCGGCCTCTATCATGCTTGCGATGTGCTGGTTGCGCCTAGCCGTGGCGAAGGCTTCGGGCTTCCCATGGCCGAGGCGATGCTGCACGACCTGCCGGTCATCACCACAGCCTGGGGAGGTCAACTTGACTTCTGTACGGACGACACCGTCTGGCTGGTGGACTACAACCCAGAGCCGGCGCAAACCCATATCAACCTGCCCAACTCCCTATGGGCAGAGCCGAGCGTGGAAAGCCTGAAACAGCGCATGCGCGAGCTGCACGCGCTGACACCGGCAGAACGTACACGCAAGACCAACCGCGCACGCGCCCAGATCGCCGCGCGGTACACCTGGCGCCAGGTGGCGCAACGCACGCTTGCCGCTATCGATGCGGTCAACACGTTGCCAGCACCGCTGCCGCAGCCACGGATCGGCTGGATCAGCACATGGGGCAGCCGCTGCGGAATCGCCGCTTACTCCGCACACCTGAGCGCGGCATTTCCGGCAGAGCGGCTCTTCGTCTATGCGCCCCATAACGAAACAGTGGAAATGGCCGATGGACCCAATGTCTCGCGCAATTGGGTACTCGGCACCGGTCAACTGAACCAGCTCTGCGAGGATGCGATCGCGGAACGGCTCGATGCCTTGATCGTGCAATTCAACTGGGCCTTCTTCTCGCTAGACGCATTGAGCGACCTGGTGACGCGCATGACGGATAAGGGCATCAAGGTCTACCTGTTCTTCCACAACACCAGCAGCAGCATCGCCGCCCAACTGGCCAACATACAGCCGACCCTTGCGCGCTGCGAGCGCTTACTGGTGCACTCGGTTGGCGACATTCAGCGCCTCAAGAAATTCGGCTACGAAGACAACGTCACCCTGTTCCCGTTAGGCGTCTATCCGGTCACCTTGCCGGACGCAGCAGCCTTGACCCGGCAACGCCAGAACCTTGGTCTCGCACGCAAAAAAGTGCTCGTCACCTATGGCTTTCTGATGCCGCACAAGGGCCTGTCCGTGCTGGTTGAAGCCATGCCGCGCCTGCTTAAAGCGCATCCCGACCTGCATCTGTTAATGGTCAACGCCATTTACTCCGAAGAAGTATCAGGCGCAGAACTCAAGCATCTAAAGCAACGTATTGCCGAACTCGGCCTTGGCAATCACGTCACCCTGCAGACAGACTTCCTCGCCGAGGAAGAATCATTAAGCCTGCTGGCGTTGGCTGATTTGATTGCTTTCCCCTATCAAAACAGCGAAGAATCCTCTTCCGCTGCGGTGCGCATGGCGCTGGTAGCGGAGCGTCCGGTTGCCGTGACTCCGTTATCGATCTTCAGCGATGTCGCCAGCTCCTGCGCCACGTTGCCCGGCACCGACGCAGATGCGCTGGCTATGGGAATCGGCGCGCTTCTGGAAGAACTCGCGCACAGCGGACGGGCGCAGGAATATGTAGACAAGGCGCGGACTTATATCGAGCGGCACAACACGCGTCGTCTGTCGCGTCGCCTCCATAACCTGATTGACGGCTGCATGGTGCAAAGCAAACTCCCCATCGATCCTCTGCCTTGATAGGGGAACGTGAGGATGCGGTTTGTGTGTGAAAGACCTTGCTGCTCCTTGCGCCCAAGAGCAGAGGAATACGACAAAGTCACTTATCAATCAGAAAACAAGTCAGAAATATAGACGACGGCAGCACCGCCTGGGCATGGCTCCTTCCCCCTAGCAGGGGGAAGGCTCAATAGTGTTCGGCACAGTTGATGCATGAGCCGCCTTCGCAATTGCATGACGTTGCCAAGGGCTTCGTCGTTCCGACGGAAGTCGGAACCCAGGGGCGTTTGTCATGCAGCACCGGCTTTTTTCATGCATATAGGCAGCAAAATTTCTCGCCGCACTTGCTAAACGGCTTCCCCGGTATGCGACAAACGTCGCTGGATTCCGGCCTTCGCCGGAATGACGAGGATTTGGCAAACGACGCAGGGTAATAACAGCGCCGAAACGCATAAGCATCAATTGTGCCGAACACTATTG
>DATLIB010000119.1:0-26047 GCA_035539595.1 Noviherbaspirillum sp. | reverse complement strand
AGAACGTGCCCGTCGTGCATTCGAGGAGCGGCAGTTCTAAGGCGCCGCGCAGGAATAACTTGTGCAATTTGGCGGCCGTAGCGGGAGGCGATGCAAGGCGCGAGGAGGAGTCATAGCGGGCTATGGCAACGACGAGCAACGCTGCAGCGCGCCCGCTACGGCAAGCAACATTGTGCCAGTTATTCCTGTGCGGTGCCTAAGTGTTGCGCCCGAAGGGGATGCTAGCCACCGTCTTCGTTCCATGCAACGTCTCAGGCGGCGCGCTTATCGGTCTTCATGGCACGGGCGAATGCTGCCTTGGCTTCCAGATATTCGGCTTGCGCTTTTTCGTATTCCGCTTCGAGCCCTTGGAGAGTGCGTTCATCAATCGCATCAACCACCGGCTGGCTAACCTGGATCAGGTGCTGCCGCTTGTTGAACAAGTCGTTGGCCAGCAAGGCTAGCAATTCTTCATGCGAGTTAATCATGGCGATGTCTTATGGCAAACACCATAAGACATCTTTCCGTCTCACACGTTCAATGGACAAGGGAAATTTTTCCCGATTGCCAACTCCACGCATAACCAGCCATCGGCATCCAGACAAACTCCCTGCGATAGCGCAGTTCGCCCTACTGAGCTTTTTAGCATCGACAGGGTCTAATTGGCTTTTTGTTGTTTTGTTGAAGAGAAAGGACCGCCTCTTATGAAATGGCTTTACTTGGGTATTGCTATCGTCAGCGAAGTCATCGCCTCGTCCGCGTTGCGGGCATCCGACGGCTTTACACGCATTGGGCCGACCATCACGTTGGCAGTCGGTTATGCCATTTCATTCTATTTTTTATCGCTGACCTTGCGCACGATTCCGATGGGTATTGCCTACGCGGTATGGTCGGGCGTCGGTATCTCGCTGATCTGCATGATCGGCTGGGTCATGTTCGGCCAAACGCTCGACATGCCAGCCTTGGTCGGCTTGGGCTGCATCGTAGTCGGCGTGATGATACTAAATGTATTCTCGAAGTCGGTCGCCCATTAGGGCGGAGTCGGCCTCAACGGGCCAGGTCAGCAAGGCGCGACAACATGCCAAAGGCACCTGGGATGGCATACAGCACCAGTACGCCCAGGTTCAACAGGACTGTCGTGAAGAACACTGCCTGAAACGACTGCTTGCGCGATTTGTGGCGCAACACGGTTTGTGCCAGCAAGGCACCTGGCCAGCCGCCGGCCAGGCTGTACAGGTGCAGGCGACCTTCCGGCGTGCGCCATTGATTTTCTGCCGCAGCCGATTTGTCCCGCGCATAGGCGATGAAAGCAACGGCACTCGCCACTAGGTAAAAGACGGCAAGCGCAGCCGGCACCTCGCCCACTATGGCGGCAGCCAGAATGGCAGCGAGAAAAAGAAGAGCAACAGCGATTCGCATGGCGTCTTGTGGCATGACGTTTAGTGGTGATGCGACCAGTTGCCATCCGGCGAAGCCAGATAGGATTCGACCGCTTCTTTTTGTCCGGTCGCATGGCGCATGATTTCACCGCAGGTGCAGATGCCCTGATACGGTTGGATGTGCGAACAAGCGGAGACTTTCTGCAAATACACCTTGACGGGTTTCGCGCATTTCTTGCACTTGAACTGAAGCGTGCGGGAGGGCTTGTGACTCATTTTTTTCCTCGATTGGGGGTTGAACGCTACGCTTACCGCCGGGCCAGCGGATTCGGTGTCGGTTCCGCCACCTTGGTCAGCGTATTGCGGTCGATGTGGTGAAAGGGCTCTTCCTGCCCGCGAATCATCATGACGGTATCTTCGTCGTAAGACCAGGTGCCATCAGCGTTGATACTGACCTTGATGCGATACTCCACGGTCTTGAATGCGTATTCGAGGAAAGGGTTGGAACAGATGCCATCATTCTCGGCGCCACGGGTGGCAAGCAATTCAAAATTGCTGGCATCGGCGCTGGCGCGGCCGGACGCCATCGCAATCTGGCCGCGCGGAATGGCCAGGGTCTGGATCACGGTGCCGGTCGCCGGCTCCCACAACCAGTAACCGACCTGATCGTGATAGGTCTTGACCTGGTCCGGCTTGGTCACATGCACGTGATAGCGCAAACCGTAGAACAGTTGCGGGCCGTTGGTGACTGGATCGATGGGCTGCAATTCGATGCGTTCGTGGTAGGCCTGTTTGCGCGGACCATCCGCCTTGGGCTTGATGTCCAGCCCGCGCATGCCTTCCCAAATGCCCGCCATGGGGCGCAGCGGTCCGAGATTGCGCAGCGTATCGACATCGGCGGACGGTTCGGTATAAATATCTTGTGGAAAATCGCTCATCGGAGAAGGCAGACTGGTTGTGGAGATGTCATTCAGGCAAGCGCGATGGCGCTGCGGCCACAATCTTACGCGAAGTCAATGCGGCTGGTCATGCCGGACAGAAACGGTGCAGATTAGAGAATCAGGACTGCACGAAAATCGTTGACGTTGGTACGCGTCGGGCCGGTCAGCACCAAGTCGCCCAGTGCGCTGAAAAAACCATAACCGTCATTGTTGTCGAGCAGCGTGCGGGCATGCAGCCCGAGCCGTTCTGCGCGTGCGAGCGTATCGTCCTGGTAGAGCGCCCCGGCGTTGTCTTCGGAACCGTCGATACCGTCGGTATCGCAGGCCAGTGCATGGATGCCGGAGGCGCCATTGAGCGCGACCGCCAGGCTCAGCAAAAATTCCGCATTACGTCCGCCGCGCCCTTTTCCACGCACCGTGACCGTCGTTTCGCCGCCCGAGATGAGTACGCAAGGCTTGCGGAAGGGCTGTCCGTGCGATGCCACCTGACGCGCCAACGCCGCATGCACCATGGCTACGTCGCGCGCCTCACCTTCTATATCGTCAGCGAGGATATAGGGCGCAACTCCTGCCGCCCTGGCTGTCTCCGCTGCGGCGGCCAGCGCCTGCTGTGCGGTAGCGATCACATGTTGCTGGTTGCGCGCAAAGCGCGGGTCGCCGGGCTTGGGGGTTTCCCCCGCACCCGACATCAGGTGGCGACGGATGCTGGCCGGAATATCGATGTCGTATCGATGCAAGATGGCCAGTGCCTGTGCACAGGTGGTGGAGTCGGGCAACGTCGGGCCGCTGGCAATGACGCCGGGATCGTCGCCCGGTACGTCTGATATCAGAAGTGTCACGACCTGTGCCGGCGCACAGGCCAGCGCCAAGCGACCTCCCTTGATGGCGGACAGGTGCTTGCGCACGCAATTCATTTCCGCGATGTTGGCGCCGCTTTTCAACAAGGCCCGACTCACTGCCTGCTTTTCTTCCAGCGTAATGCCGTCCGCCGGCAGCGCCAGCAAGGCGGAGCCGCCGCCGGAAATCAGGCACAGCACCAAATCGTTTGGCCCCAGCCCCTGCACCATCTCCATGATGCGTGCGGCGGCGCGCCGTCCAGCCGCATCGGGCACCGGATGCGCGGCTTCCACCACCTCGATGCGCCGGCAATTGGCGCCATGGCCGTAACGCGTAACGACCAACCCGCCGATGTCGCCCGTCCAATGCGCTTCAACCGTTTCCGCCATTGCCGCCGCGCCCTTGCCGGCGCCGATGACCAGCGTGCGGCCGCCATCCGGCGGTGTTGGCAAAAAGGCGGGAAGACACTTGTCCGCACTCACCGCCGCGACGGCACTGGCATACATGTCGAGCAAAAGTTGGCGGGCTTTCAGCGCATCCATGGGGTAGGCTCTCATCATTGCGTGAATAAATTTTTCCGCGGCAAGAAGAAAGACTGCCACCGCGGCAAGCCGGCCTTATTCTACGCGTTTGCGATTTCATGGCATGCTCGCTACTAGTGGGTCACTTGACAGGAGACACGATGATTGAGGCAAGCGGCACCGGCGCGACCATCATGCGCTGGGCGGATGAACTGGCGCGCCACAGTGAAGCGCCCGGCATGCTCACCCGCACCTACCTGAGCGCGGCGCACGCTAGCGCCGCGCAACAACTTGCACAATGGATGCGCGAAGCGGGGATGCAGGTGCGGCACGACGCCGCCGGCAATGTTATTGGCCGCTATGAAGGGTTGATGTCGGATGCGCCGGCCCTGTTGACCGGCTCGCATTTCGACACGGTGCGCGATGCCGGAAAATACGACGGCATCCTCGGCATTCTGCTGCCGATTGCCTGCATTGCCGAATGGCAGCAGCAAGGGCGTCGCTTTCCGTTCGCCATCGAAGTCATCGGCTTTGCCGAGGAAGAAGGCGTGCGTTTCGGCGCCACACTGCTGGGCAGTCGCGCCATTGCCGGCACCTTCGATAGCAGCGTGTTGGACAAGCACGACGCCGACGGCTGCACGATGCGTGAAGCGATGCGCGCGGCGGGACTGGATGCCGCGTTGCTGCAGCAAGCGGCATTCCGGCCGGAAAAGGTACTCGGTTTCGTGGAAGTACATATCGAACAAGGGCCGGTGCTGCTGCAGGAAGGTTTGGCAGTGGGTGTCGTCACCGCGATTGCCGGTGCGTCGCGCTACATGGTGAGCGTGACCGGCCAAGCCGGCCATGCGGGCACGACACCGATGCATTTGCGCCGCGATGCGGCGATGGCCGCTGCCGAAATCGGTTTGTATGTAGAACGACGCTGTTGTGGCAGCCCGGGTCTGGTCGGCACCGTCGGACAATTCACCGTGCCCAACGGCGCGACTAACGTGGTGCCTGGAAAGGCCGTCTTCAGCATCGACATCCGTGCAGAAAGCGACGCGGTGCGGACCGCGGCAGTGCATGATGTACTGGATGAAATGCATACCATTGCGGCGCGGCGCCACGTCGGTCTCGACATCCATCGCACGCATGAAGCGCCGAGCGTACCCTGTGCCGACTGGTTGCAGCGACAGCTGGCTGACGCGATTTCCCATTGCGGCTTGCCGCTGCGGCAGCTGCCATCGGGCGCCGGACATGACGCGATGGCAATCGCCGCGCTGACCGATGTAGCGATGCTGTTCGTCCGCTGCGGCAACGGCGGCATCAGCCATCATCCGGACGAAACGATGAGCGCCCAGGACGCGGAAACGGCGGCGGCAGTGTTTCGCCGCTTTGTCGAACATTTCGCTCCACAGACTTCCTCTTGCAAAACAAACTCATTGGAATCGCCATGACACCCATTCTTATCGACGGCTTTAACCTGACAGCGGAACAGGTTATCGCGCTGGCGCGCAACCCGCGCCTGAAGGTTGGCCTCGCGCCCTTCTCCCGTAACGCCTTGCAGCAGAGCCGCGACTATATCGAGGCGACCTGGATGCACGATGAAGCGCCCATGATGTACAGCTTCAATACCGGCGTGGGCCTGCTGAAAGATACCCGGATCAAGGTCGAGCACATCGCCTTGTTCCAGAACCAGATGATCAAGGCGCATGCCGCCGGCATGGGGGAACCGTTCCCGGAAGAAGTGAGCCGCGCCACCATGCTGCTGCGCGCCAATGCCTTCGCCAGCAATTACTCCGCCCCGCGTGTCGAAGTGGTGGATCGTCTGCTGGCCTTCCTCAACGCCGGCATCCATCCGATCATGCCGCAGAAGGGATCGGTCGGTGCCTCCGGCGACTTGGCGCCGCTGGCTTATCTGGCTGCCGCCATCGCCGGTTTCGAGGAAGCGGAAGTGATGTACCAGGGACAGCGCATGCGCGCCCCCCAAGCCATCGCCGCCGCCGGCATCGATCCGGTCCGGTTCGATCTGCACGCCAAGGATGCCTCTGCATTAATCAACGGCTGCACCGTCTCGCTCGCCGTGGCCGTGCTGGCCGCGCACGATGCGCGCAACCTGCTGTCGGATGCCTGTCTGTCGCTGGGCCTGACGCTGGAAGCGATGCGCGCCGAAATGTCCGCCTTCGACGAGCGCATCCATCTGGCGCGTCCACATCCCGGCCAGATCAAGACAGCGGCGACAATCCGCAAGCTGTTGCAAGGCTCGACCCGCACCACGCATGCGGCACGCGCCGTGCCCTTTCCCGAAGAACTGCGCCGCAGTGACATCCCTTACACACCGCGCATTCAAGACGTGTATTCGCTGCGCTGCGCGCCGCAGGTGTATGGCCCGGTGTTCGATGCGCTCGATTACATCGATGCCATCGTCAGGAGGGAAATCAATTCCGCAACCGACAATCCGCTGATCTTCGGCAAGGACGGTGGCGGCTTCGAGATTATTTCGGGGGGCAATTTCCACGGCCAGTATCTGGCACAGGCGATGGATTTATTGGCAATGGCCGTGGCCGATCTTGGCAGCATCTGCGAACGCCGCATTGCCCGCCTGATCGACCCCACCCTGTCGTGGGGTCTGCCGCGCAATCTGATGAGCGGCATCCGCGGCGTCAATACCGGTTATCCGGTGGTGCAGTGCTCGATGAGCGCACTGGTGATGGAAAACCGCACGCTATGCATGCCGGGCAGCGTCGATAGCATCCCGGCCAAGGGTAATAGCGAAGACCATGTGTCCAATTCCACCTGGTGCGCCCGCAAGGCCGCCACGGTCATCGCCAACACGCAATACATCGTCGGTGTCGAAATGCTGCTGGCGGCGCAGGGATTAACGATGACAGAATCGCTACTGCCCGGCGTTGTATTAGGCCAAGGCACGCAGGCCGCGTATGACGAGGTGCGCCGTCAGATACCGGCTTGCCTGGACGGCGACCGCTGGCTGCATGACGATATCGCGGTGGCACGCTCCTTCGTCACCAGCGGTGCGGTGCGGGCGGCGGTGGAACAGAAGATCGGCAAGCTGATCTGAACTTCTCCGCCGAGTACGGATTGCTATCGCTGCGGGCCAGCAATGCATGCCGCGAGTCGAAAACCACCGATCAGGATGATCTGTTCGATGCACTCCCTTGCCTCGGTTTCGGGATCGTTTTGCAGCCGCGCCGCAAAGTGGCGCAGGATGCTGTGCCGGTCATGTCCTTTCACGGCGATCACAAACGGGAAACCGAATTTTTCGTTGTACAGGCGATTCAATTCCTGCATGCGCGCAAATTCCTCCGGGCTGCACTGATCCAAACCGGCGCCCTGCTGCTCTCGTGTCGATGCGGCGGTCAGTTCGCCGCGCACCGCCGCCTTGCCGGCAAGTTCCGGATGGGCGCGAATCAGCCGCAGCTTGTCCGCCTGCGGCGCATTGCGCACAGCGTCTGCCATGGCCGCATGCAGATGCGCGACAGCATGGAATGGCCTTTGCGGTGCGGCGCGCTGCGCAACCCATGGGGAATGCTCGAAAATGTCGCCGAGCGCCGCGGTAAATTCCTCGGCCGACATGGCGTTGAGGGTGGCAAGCGAAAACGGCGGCGTCATTTTTCGCCCTGATAAGGATGGGTGCTGGCCCAATGCCGGGCGATGTCGATGCGGCGGCAAATCCACACCTTGTCGTGCGACTGCACATAATCGAGGAAACGCTGCAAGGCGCGAAAGCGCCCAGGCCGCCCAAGCAGTCGGCAATGCATGCCGACCGACAGCATCTTCGGCGCATTCAACCCTTGCGGGTCGCCCTCCTCGTACAGCACGTCGAAACTGTCCTTCAGGTACTCGAAGAACTGCGTGCCGCTGTTGAAACCTTGCGGCGTAGCGAAACGCATGTCGTTGCTGTCCAGCGTATACGGCACCACCAGGTGCGGCTTGCTGCTGCCATCGGGCAGCGCGACCTCGGTCCAGAAGGGCAAATCGTCGCCGTAATAATCCGCATCGTAGGCAAAACCGCCGTGCTCGACCACCAGTCGCCGCGTGTTGGGCGAATCGCGTCCGGTATACCAGCCCAATGGCGCCTGCCCGGTCAACTGCTGCAGGATGTTGACCGCCATGCGCATGTGTTCGCGTTCGGTGGCTTCGTCGATATGCTGGTAGTGAATCCAGCGCAAGCCGTGGCAGGCGATCTCGTGCCCCAGCGCGACAAAGGCCTGGGTCAACGCGGGATGCCGCTGCAATGCCATCGCCACGCCGAACACCGTCAAGGGCAAGCCGCGTGTTTCGAACTCACGCAGGATGCGCCATACGCCGGCGCGCGATCCATACTCGTAGATCGATTCCATCGACATATGCCGCGCTTCGTAGGCGGCAGCGCCGACGATCTCCGACAGGAACTGCTCGGAAGCCGGGTCGCCATGCAACACGCAATTTTCGCCGCCCTCTTCGTAATTCAAGACAAATTGCACGGCGATGCGCGCTTGGCCCGGCCAGCGTGCATGCGGGGCATGGCGGCCATAACCGACCAGGTCGCGTGGATAAGCGTTTTTCTCTTGCATGGCGACTCCCTTCTGTGCCTCCTGCTACTTTAGAACGTGCACGAAATAGTATGCGACTAAAGTCCAATTGCCCGAGTACGAGCCAAAAATTTAATATAAACATCATAAGAGAAGTCTCCACTACGGCAGGACATACGCTCGGCAAGAGCAAGCAAAGCCACGCCATATTTATTGGCCCAATCGAACTTCCTCAATGGGTATGACCTCATAAAATCATGAAAAACCGTATCTATATATCAAGCATTATTGCTGCGGGAATGATGCTCGCCCAGCCAGCCCAAGCCGTATTCTTCAAAGGCGAGGCGCTCGACAAGGTTGCCGAAGTCGTTAGCTGGGTGGCGCTCATCGTCGCGCCGATTGTCCTCATCGGTTTATTCTGGTTGGTGCACATCTTGCCGGAAAAGATCGCCGAGAAGAAACACCATCCGCAAGCCAAGGCGATCCAGATGCTGTGCTTGCTGTCGCTGGTTTTCGGCGGCTTGCTATGGCCAATCGCTTTGTTGTGGGCCTATTCGAAGCCGGTTCTCTACAAAATGGCTTACGGCACAGATGCCGTGCGGCACGAACCGTCCGGGCAAGAGGAAATGCAGGCCCATATCTCCCCATCCGAGCCGGCCACCATAGGCGAGTTGGAATCGTTACGCTCGCAAGTTGCGGCTCTCGAAGCGCAACTTGCCCAGCGATCAACCACAAGAAGTTGAGGCAGCATTATGGAACTTATCCTGCTGCTCATTTATTCGGCCTTCGTCTGGCTGATTTTCTTCAAGTTCAAATGGTTGCCCTGGAATATTGTCAGCCAGGTCATCGTCTTCACGTTACCTATTATCGGGTTGACTATCGTCATCCTGTTGCTCAACCTCGGTGCGCCATCGAGCAGTGACGTGCGGGTAATCAACTACGTCGTGCAGATCGTGCCCCGGGTCACCGGCCGGGTGATCGAAGTGCCGGTAGAGCCAAACCGGCTGGTAAAAAAGGGCGCGGTGCTGTTTCGCATCGATCCTACTCCGTTCAAGAACGAAGCCGCAGCGGCTGAGGCCCAGCTCATTGAAGCGCGTGCCAAGCTCAGCGAAGCGGGAGCGCAATTATCCGATGCGTCAGCCGGCGCACGTGAACTGCGTGAAAGTTTGAAGGTCGCGGTCGGCGAGGTTGGCGCGATATCGGCCAAGCTCGCACTTGCCCGCAAACGCGTCAAGCAGAACCGCGAGCTGGCCGCCGCCGGCGCGGGCAGCGAGTTCGACCGCGAAGCCGCTGAAGCGGATCTGAAAGAAATGCAAGCGCAACTTGACAGCAGCCGTGCCGCTCAAGCACAGATCGTGCAAAAACTTTCCGCCAAGGTGGGCGGCGACCAGGCGCAGGTTGCATCGGCGAAGGCGCAATTGGCAGCAAGCAGCGCGCAGATTGCGACGGCTGAAGCGCAACTGGCGGACGCCAACTGGAAGCTATCCGAAACAACGGTTTATGCGCCCGCCGATGGCTACCCGATCAACCTGCAATTGCGCGCCGGCTCAACCGCGTCGGCATTCGCCGGTCTTCCGGTAATGAGTTTTGTCGAAACCGAACAGTGGGTCATTGCGCTTTACGCCCAAAACGAACTGCGTGCCATCAAGCCGGGGCAGGAGGCAGAGGTTGCGCTCAGGACTTATCCAAACCGGATCATCAAGTGCAAGGTCGACTCCATCGTCTGGGCCACCGGCACGGGGCAGTTGCCGTTCGGCGGAGCGCTGGCGCAGCCCGGCACTCCCCCCATGTTGAACAAATATGCAGTCAAGCTCATGCTGGACGAAAAGGAAAAAGGTTTGTTTCTGGCTACCGGTGCAGTCGGCAACGGCGCCGTGTATACAGACTCCATGGAGCCGCTTCACATCATCCGCAAGGCGTTTCTTCGCGTTGGCACGAAGCTCGATTGGCTGATCCTGAAGGCTCACTAAACACACCGCCATGAAACTCTCGATCCAAACCCTGTTGTTACTCGCGGCCGTCGGGATCAGCTGTTTCGCGGTGCAGGGGTGTGCGCTCAAGCCTTTGCCAGAACACAGTGACCTGGTTAAACAGTCGCTCAGCAATGTTGCAGTACCCGCGCAGTGGGGCAGTGGCGCGAGTATGTCCGGCCCGGTCGCAGGCGATTGGATCAAGACGTTGAACGAACAGCCGCTCGATGCGCTAATAGAAGAAACGCTCGCACGCAACGCAGACTTACACATTGCAGCCACACGAATCGAGCAGGCCGAGGCGGCGCTGAAGATCGCTGGTGCGTCGCTTTTACCCGCAGTGGACGCGCTGGGTCGGAGCAGCAAGAAATTCAAGGGCGGCGGCGACACTAATTTGACCGGCGTCTTCCTGAACGCGTCTTGGGAGCTCGACCTGTGGGGCCGCCTACGTTATGGTCAACGTGCAGCCGTCAGCCAGTATGATTCCGCGCAAGCCGATTACGAGTTCGCGCGCATGTCACTCGTCGCGACGGTCGCAAGAAGCTGGTTCGTTGCCGCGGAAAGCACATTGCAGCGCAAACTGGCGCAAGACATGCTGGTTTCGGCGGAGCGGTTGGCGGAACTGGCCAAGACGCGCGTACGCGTAGGGTCCGCCAACGAAGTGGATGCTGCGCGCGCTGACGCTGATGTCCAAAGTTACCGCATCAGCTTGCGACAGCTCGATCTTGCACGCGAGCAGGCGCTGCGAGCGCTGGAGATACTCGCCGGACGCTATCCCGCTGCGACGCTGTCAGCAGCCGAAACATTGCCGGCATTGCCTCCGCAGGTGACGACCGGCATTCCATCCGAACTGCTTGAACGTCGTCCCGATATCATTGCCGCCGAGCGCCGCGTCGCCGTGGCGTTTGATCGCGTGGAAGAAGCCAAGACGGCGCGTTTGCCACGTATCAACCTGCTCGCGGGAATGGCATGGATCTCCGGTAGTCCCTTTGTTCTTGAAAATCGTGATGACCCGAGTTCTAGTGTTGGCATCGGGTTCACCGCGCCGATTTTCGACGGCGGTGCATTGCAAGGTCAGGTCGAGGTACGGACTGCAGAACAGAAACGCGCAGTCGCGGAATACACGGCAATCGGTCTTAAGGCGTTTCACGAAGTCGAATCGGCGCTTGCAAACGAGGCTGCGCTGGCCGACCGTTACGCAGCGCTCCAGCAGCTAGTCCTGGACAACGAGCGCGCATTAGAGCTTGCGGAAATTCAGTATGAGATCGGAAAGATTGATTCGCGCGTGGTGCAAAACGAGCAATTAAAGCTTTACAGCGCTCGCGTGCAGCTGGTCAGTACACAAGCCGAGCGGCTGACGCAACGCGTGAATCTTCATCTTGCACTTGGCGGCAAGTTCTGACATGCCAGCTGCCAGTGTTGTACAAATAGGACTTAGACATGAACGGCATCGCCACAAATCCTGAGCGCGCACAAATGGAGAGCACGAACAAGGCTTACTTATTGTGATCACAAGTCAGATGCCGACCAATGATTAACGTGAGGGATGCCATGGCGCTTTCATGTTTTTGGGTAGCATTTTCGTCATGAACTGTTAGACCAGCGCTCGGCCACCTGGCTCGCGAGCAAGATCACGTGCGACGATGCAAGAGAAGAGAGGCCCCCTCGCCCCCCGGCTGGCGACAGCAACAATACGTTGATATTCCAGAGTGAGAAACTTGATCGCGCTTTGCCTCAGCCAATGCTATGCGACCGTGCCGGACAAATTGACAGGACTTAGGAACGTGCACGGAATAATTTCCCGATGTGGACGCGTCTGGCGAGATGCAATGCAAGGCGCGAGGAGGAGTCATAGCGAGCTATGGCGACGACGAGCAACGCCGCAGTGCGCCCGTCAGACGTGGAACAAATCGGGAAATTATTTCGTGCACGTTCCTTACGCAAAACCGCCCCAGCCGCGTTGTATTGCCTTGTCGCACTAGATGACCTGCCGGCGGCAACACGCCTTGCTGGAACAATTTTGCGCAAGTCCTAATTGAAAGAGCAACATCGTGTCTACTGCTTCCAGTTATTTCGAATTTGCATCCGATCTTTCATCAAAATTCGTCCGCATCGCGCCCGAAAAAATGGATGACGAGATTCGGCACGCGCTGCAGCGCATTATCGATTTTTTCGCTGTGGATTGCTGCGCGATATACCAATCGCACGGGAACGAGGATGACGTCGTACTTGTGCAGGGAATTGATGCACGACGCATGACATCGGCATATTCATCATATTCAGGCCGGGATGTGCCGACTCCAGTTCTGCAAATTTTCAGGGACGTTCTCCGCAACAAGCAGACCTTCTGCCTGCACAGGCCTGACGATCTGCCCCCATGGGCAGAGAAGGATCGAGCGCTGCTCGCCCATTGCGGTCTCGAATCGCTCTTGCTTGTGCCGATATCGACCAGCGCATCCACCGACTATCTTTTCATGCTGGCATCTGCATGCAACAGACAGGCATGGTCCAAAGAGCATGTTTCGCAGATGCGTCTGCTAGCCGAGATCCTGGTGAACACGATGTGCCGAAGCAGCATGCAGAAAGCCCTTCAACGCACTGCGCGAGATCTGTCCGAAGCGCAGCGGATCTATCGACTGGGAAGCTGGGAGTGGGATATTGGAAGCGGCAGGATCGTGAAAATGGCAGCGGTAGACCGGATTCTTGGCATCAAACCCGACACCCAGGCGAGCTTCGTGGAACTTGTTCATGCGTCAGACCGCAATCTCCTGCAAAAGGCGATCGACAATGCCCTTTGCAACAACGGGAGCGAGCTTTTGATCGAATACCGGATACGCACGCGTCGCGGCGATATCCGCATTGCCAGGAGCCGGTTTGAAGTTGCCCGTTCGGACAGCGGGTCACGAATGATTGGAACCTTTCAAGATGTCACCAATGCGCGTCGCAGCGAACAGGAGTTGCAGCTGCTGCGCTCCCAATACTGGCACGCGGATCGCGTTGCGCACACCGGCGTGCTTGTCGCTTCACTCGCACACGAGCTAAGCCAGCCGCTCACAGCGACTCTCAGCAACGCCCAGGCCGGCTTGCGGCTTCTATCCCGCGTGCCGCTCGACCAACAGGAGATCTTCGATATCCTGACGGACATCGTTGCAGATAACCGGCGGGCGCGACACATCATCGACGCGCTGCGCGGGATGATCCGGGGAGGGGAAACCGGACGCGTGAGGATCGACGCCACGGACATCATACGCGAGGTGCTTGCATTGCTGCACAGCGAGTTCGTCGCGCAGCAAGTCGAGGTGAATCTGGCATGTAGCGGTGCTTGTTTCGTCCAGGCGGACAAGGCGCAGATCGAACAGGTTTTGCTCAACCTCATGTTGAACAGCGTCGAGTCCATGCGCAGTCAGCCCGCAGACAAGCGACGCATCCAGCTTCAGGTGAAGCGAAATGATGGGGACGAGGTACAGGTTTCGATCAGTGATACCGGCGTCGGAATTCCGAGGGATCAGCTCGGCAGTGTGTTCGACGCATTTTGGACAACCAAAGCGCATGGTCTAGGCATGGGGCTGGCTATCTGCCGTTCGATCATCGAAGCGCACGGTGGCCGAATATGGGCCGAATGCAACAGCGATCAAGGCGCCATCTTTCTGCTTAGATTGCCATTGGCGGCATAGAGAACCGTTCAGGAATACGGAACGAGTACGAAATACTTTTCCGCGCGCAAAGGGGGTGTGAATCAATCTACTGCCCAGGCCCGACCTTGAACTGCTCGCCACGATTTCTTCACAACATCGCAATTGGCGCGCGACAGGTCGAATCGGCAGGGATCTCGTAACGCCATCTCCCGGGTTAATGTCGATCAAATCGCCCAGTAAAAAACTGGCATAAAAATGCATATCATGATGAACAGAATAGGTGACGTTCATGTACCCGACAACAAGGATGAAAACGGAAATCGGCGCGCCCGTCGTTTCCGTTGTAGATGATGATGTCAGCGTGCGCAAAAGCCTGTCCCGCCTCATTCGCGCCGCTGGCTGGGATGCGGAAACATTTTCGTCCGCAAACGAATTCATGGAGCGCATGCCATCGCCCGGCGCGGCATGCGTCTTGCTCGACATTCAAATGCCGGGGCTGACGGGATTGCAGTTGCATGAGTGGATGGCCGGCAAGGGAGTTTCGTTACCGGTCGTTTTTCTGACGGGTCATGGCAGTATCCCGACCAGCGTCCAGGCGATGAAAATGGGCGCGGTCGATTTCCTGCTCAAGCCTGTCGATGAAGAGACGTTGCTGGAAGCGATACGTCAAGCCATTGTCATACATGCGACAGAGAAGTCGCGACGGATGCACCTGGACGAGATCAGGGAACGCCATGCCTGCCTGACGGTCCGTGAGCGGGAAGTCATGGGACAGGTCATCGGCGGTCGCCTGAACAAGCAGATCGCGGTAGACCTGGGCATTTCGGAGAAAACAGTGAAAGTACATCGTGCACGCGCGATGGAGAAGATGGGAGTGCGCTCCGTGGTAGCGCTCGTTCATGCCTGCAATACAGCGGGCATACCGCAGGCATGACCTCACAACTCCATAGCGCGCGCCGGTGCGGCAATGCCGGCGGGAAATTCATCCACCGGGTCAAGCACGCTCAGAAGAGGTAAGAGCCGGCAACGCCAAGCGACCACTGGTTGGAGTCACCGCGGTCATTGACCAGGGGGCTGTCCTTGGCATCCTCAAGCAGGCGTTCATAACGGCCAGCAAAGGTTAACAGCCATTTCTCGTTCAGTTGCGTGGTAAGGCTAAAGGGAATCTTCACCGAAGTCACTCCACTTTCGGGGCGGTATTCTCGCCCGCCAAGGCCCGGGAAGAGCGCGAGGTCCGACCCCGTGACGCCGAAATACCTGCGGTTAAAACTGCTGCTAGCGAAGAACATGCCGATGCCGATGCTTCCGACCATCGGCCGCCCAGCCATCGTCTGCTGGAACGGATAAATATAGTTTGCGCGCAGATTGCCGGTAGTGCCGTCGTACACGTCGTTTGTATTGGTCACAAGGTCGCCGCTAATCACGATCTTGTGGAGCGGTCGGTTGTAGTCCAGGGGCATGTGATAGGCGGCGAACAGGCCTAGCTCCGCCGCGCTGGGAATGTGGCGCATCTGCTGGATGAGGCCGTCGTCGACGTCGTCATCGCGTCGGGCGCGCGACCTGAGCAGAACGCCTGCACGCCACTCATTCTGATCCAGCAGATTCACCGTCAGCTCCGGTCCCAGCAATTGCACGTAGCGCTTTCCGGCAAACGAATAGCGCACAAGCGGAGCGATCGCGCCTTGGTTATCCTGCGAGCCGTAGTAGTCCGGAATCGAGAAGAGTCCGAGGCCGACGAAGTTTCGTTCTTTCGGAGACTCGATTGGAATGACATCCTGCGCAGCAACTATGGGAGAGATCAGCAGAGCGGCTATTGTGGCAAGGCTGCTGCAGTATCGTTTACATTTCTTCATGACTTACCTCCTGTTCAATGGAATGAGACATCGGTTTCGGCAGCGGCAGTCATGTGATCGCTCACATGACTGCCGCACTAAGGCGGCGGAGACACGATCATGTGCAGCGTTGCTCATCATTGCTGCCGCCAGCAGGCTCTCGCATGCACGTTTGATGGTTGTGTGTGGCCGTCGTCTTTCAATGTGCGAACAACCAACCGATAGTACGTAGACGATCGCCGCATCGCCTTGTTCCGGGTCAAAGCACTGGACATCAACCAGCACGCAATATTCCGGCGCGAAAAACGTAGCAGGACCATCCGGCGCAGATCAGAATACCCAGCCGCGTTGTGTTGCCTTGCCGTACTGGATGACCTGTCTGCGGCAACACGCCTTGCTGGGTCAATTTTGCGTAAGTCCTGTAAGTCCTCATTGATTAGGCGCCGCGCAGGAATAACTTGTGCAATTTGGCTGTCGTAGCGGGAGGCGATGCAAGGCGCGAGGAGGAGTCATAGCGGGCTATGGCGACGACGAGCAACGCTGCAGCGCGCCCGCTACGGCCAGCAACATTGTGCAAGTTATTCCTGTGCGGTGCCTTAGATCGAATCTGCCGTGTTCAGATGCAATCACCCAAGCGAATTGCAGGCGTGAGAGGAAAATTGGACAAGGGCCATGATGGCGCTTCTGGCTTTCTTCACCACCTCGTTGTGACGCTACTCCATAAACCATCCATGACTGACGATCAGCGACTGCCCGGTCAGCGCGTTTGACGGGAACGAGGCAAAGAACAGCGCCACTTCCGCCACATCCTGCACCGTGGTGAATTCGCCATCGACGGTCTCTTTCAGCATCACGTTCTTGATCACCTCGGCTTCCGAGATGCCCAGCTCCTTCGCCTGTTCCGGAATCTGCTTGTCGACCAGCGGAGTGCGCACGAATCCCGGAGCAATCAGGTTGGCGCGTACATTGTGTTTTGCGCCTTCTTTAGCCATTACTTTGGTCAGGCCCACCAAGCCATGCTTGGCGGTCACATAGGCCGACTTGAGCAGTGAGGCCTCTTTCGAATGCACTGAACCGATATAAATAATGCTGCCGCCGCGGTTGCCCTGATACATGTACCGTACACAGGCGCGCGTGGTGAGGAATGCGCCGTCGAGGTGGATTGCGAGCATCTTCTTCCAGTCGGCATAGCTGAAATCTTCGATCGGATGCACGATCTGGATGCCGGCATTGCTGACCAGGATGTCGATGCCACCCCACTTGGAGGCGACGGCTGCCACCCCAGCGTTGATCTGATCTTCGTTCGCCACATCCATCGCAATGCCAAGCGCTTGTCCGCCGGCATCGCGAATCTGTGCAGCAGTGCCATTCGCCGCGTCGAGGTTCAGGTCGGCGATCGCGACTTTCGCGCCTTCGCGCGCGTAGGTGAGGGCGATTTCCTTGCCGATGCCGCTTGCAGCCCCGGTGATGATGGCGGACTTTCCTTCGAGTTTCATGATGATTTCCTTCACTTTGGCGTGTCGTCAATTCGGGGCCATTCCACATTAAATTAATTGACAAAACACCTAAGTTAAGCCCGGCGCATCCTGCGGACAATTGGACGTTAGTCCAATCGACGCTTCACCCACGGTAACCTAGCATTACGCAGAACAAGGTAATTTAGACGACAGGTTTTCAATCGTTTCTGTCGCAACTTCTGCGCACTTCTGTGCAACAGGAATACCTGTGATGAATCTCCATTAATCATTCATGCCATGATTGCCGGAAACAGCAGCAATTCACACTGGTTTGCCATCGTCGCAGCGTTTGCCGCGCTTGTATTCGCGGTGAATGTGTTTGCGCAGGCGCCGTCCGTGCCAGGAGGCGCAGCGCCCCCACTCCCGGCGGAAGAACTCGACAAACTCGTCAGCCCCATCGCGCTATACCCGGACGACCTGGTTGCCCTCATCCTGCCGGCATCGACGAATCCGTTGCAGATCGTGCAGGCGGATCGCTTTCTTGAGAAGCGCAAGGGCAATCCGCAGTTGCCGGTCGACGAGAAATGGGATGACGCGGTGAAATCGCTGCTCAACTATCCCGAGGTCGTCAAGACCATGAATAACGACATCGATTGGACGGCCTCTCTGGGCGAGGCAGTCGTCGCCGATCAGGGCGCAGTGCTGGCGGCGGTTCAGACGTTCCGGCGCAAAACGCAGGCGGCAGGCAATCTTGAGAGCGACGACAAACAGGTCGTCGTGGTCGAGAATGAGGTCGTGAAGATTGTTCCCGCAGACCCGCAAGTGATTTACGTGCCGCAGTACAACCCGAGCACGGTGGTTGTCTCCGGCGGATATTCTTCCTTTGACTACTATCCGTCGCCTTACCCGGTCTACTACTACCCCTATCCGCCCGGCGCCGCGCTCGCGACCGGCCTGGTCTGGGGTGCAGCACTCGGCGCAGCGTGGAACGGCGGCCGCTACACTGCCCATTACGGCGGCGGAGGCACGGCCAATATCAACATCAATCGAAGCGCAACCGTCAACAACGTCAATCGATCCAACGTGTCGTCTGCTCGGACGTCCAGCACCCAATGGAAGGCAAACAAGCAGCCGGGACAGGTGCGCGGTACGGCTAGCCGGCCCTCCTCGGCACGCGTTGGATACAGTACCGGCAGCACCGGCACTGCCGGCGCAAGACCTGTGCCGGCGCAGTCCACCCTTGCCAGTAGCCGCAGCAGCAGTGTGAATCGTCAGAGCGCAAGCGGCAGCAGTCCGGCAAGTCGCCAAAGCATGAGCAGCAGCGCCTTCAGCGGGTCTTCTTCCGGATACCAGGCTCATCTGGATAGTTCGCGCGGCGCGTCAAGCCGTAGCGCGATGTCGAACGGAGGCTTTAGAGATGGAGGCATCGGCAGAGGTGGCGGTGGTGGCGGCCGAGGCGGTCGTCGCTAGCGTTTGTTATTAAGCTCCTGCACGTATTTGAATAACGTAACACCCATGAATGCTCTCGGAGTAAAAATGGCGCACCGCTCGCTATTGTTGGCACTATTGCTCGCATTGCCGCTGACGTCCGCTGCGCTCGACCAGCGAATGTTCGACACTCCCGAAGCTGCCGTGAAGGCGACTATCGCGGCGCTGAAGACAAACGACGAAGCAGCGCTCGTGGCCATCTTCGGCGAAAAGCACAAAAATCTCGTTGTCACTGGCGACCCGGCAAACGACATGGCGACGCATGCCGATGCTGCCGCTCAGCTGACGACTTTCCACGCGCTGGAAAAGCGGGGCGACGACCGCCGCATCGTGCTAATGGGCGCGCAAGCATGGCCGGTTCCGATTCCGTTGGTGCGGCAAGACGGCCAATGGCGCTTCGCCACCGAGGAAGGCGTGACGGAAATGCTGAACCGGCGTATCGGCGGGAACGAGCGCAACGCCATCTATGTGCTACACGCGTATCTTGACGCGCAACGCGAGTATGCCTCGCGCGACCGTGATGGCGACGATGTGCTGCAATACGCGCAAAAGCTCGCCAGCGCGCCGGGCCGGCAAGATGGTCTCTATTGGCCCGCCGATGCCGCCAAGGGCGAAGAAGAAAGCCCCTTCGGACCGCTGATCGCCGGAAGCTCTGCCTATCTCGCCGGCCATAAAAAGGGCGATCCCTACCACGGCTACCACTTCCAGATTCTGACGCAGCAGGGCAAGAATACCCCCGGAGGCGCTTACCACTATGTCATCAACGGGAGGATGATCGCCGGCTTTGCGATGGTGGCGTATCCAGACAAGTATGGAGAAACGGGGGTAATGACCTTCGTAGTCAGCCACAACGGCCAGGTCTACGAGAAGGACCTCGGCAAAGAGACTGCCAGCATCGGCGCGCAAATGACCGCTTTCGATCCGGGGACCGGGTGGAAAAAGACGCAGCCTTGAAATGATTGAAATGATGGCTTGGGAACATGCACGAGAAATTACCGCATCTCCCCCACGCCCCGCCGTGAGTTCAAGAAGTTATTTCATGCATATTCCTTGGCGAGAGCTCTGCAAGTTCAAGCAAGCTCAATCCTGTCCGCCTGTATCCTTCTTGGGCGGAGTTGACGTGCCGGCTTGAGAAGACTCTTCTTCCGGGTCGTGTCCGCGCCAGCCATGTCGGATCCAGTCGGCGGAACGTTCTTCGATCTCGGCCTGGCCGTGCCGCGCCATGATTTCCTTCGCGAGCGCGCGTTCGTCATCGGTGACGACATCCACGGTCAATACGGAGTCGCCGCGCTTAACTGCTTCGGCATAGACGTTGCTGTAGGTGTGTTTGCCGTGAACGTTGAACATCGAGTTGAAAAAATTATCAATGCTGGCATGGAGCGATGCGTTTTTCTGACTTTGAGCAGAACGGCTCGTCGTTGCGGAAAACTCATCGTCAGGATTCAACTGCACCTTGCTGCGCGAAAAGCCGGATGCGAGAAGGTCATATTTCGCACTGCGCGCATTCTGCTGTTCCTCATAGACCCCGATGATAGTAAGTTCCATGATTGATCTCCTTAGGATTTACGAGGCCCTACTTTCTTTGAACACGGCATCCGGGCTAGTGTAGTGCTTCGTAATTGGTGGTTTCATCAATTGCGAAGCACTACACTCCATCTTTACTGAATCTTCTTGGCTTTCTCGATGGCCTCTTCGATCGTGCCGACCATGTAGAACGCTTGCTCCGGCAGGTGATCGAGTTCGCCGGAATCGATCATCTTGAAGCCCTTGATCGTGTCCTTCAGCGAAACGTACTTGCCCGGAGTGCCGGTAAACACTTCAGCGACGTGGAACGGCTGCGACAGGAAACGCTGCATCTTGCGCGCACGCGCCACCACCAGCTTGTCTTCCGGCGCCAGTTCGTCCATGCCCAGAATCGCGATAATGTCGCGCAGTTCCTTGTAGCGCTGCAGCGTGCCCTGAACGGCGCGTGCGGTCTCGTAGTGCTCTTGGCCGACGACGTTCGGGTCGAGCTGACGCGAAGTCGAGTCGAGCGGGTCAACCGCAGGGTAGATACCGAGCGAAGCGATGTCACGCGACAACACGACGGTGGAGTCCAGGTGCGCAAACGTGGTCGCCGGCGACGGGTCGGTCAAGTCGTCCGCAGGGACGTACACGGCCTGCATCGAGGTGATCGAACCGGTCTTGGTCGAGGTAATACGCTCTTGCAGGCGACCCATTTCTTCGGCCAGCGTCGGCTGGTAGCCCACTGCGGAAGGCATGCGGCCCAAGAGCGCGGACACTTCGGTGCCGGCCAGTGTGTAACGGTAGATGTTATCGACGAAGAACAGCACGTCACGGCCTTCGTCACGGAAGGATTCCGCGATCGTCAGGCCGCTCAGCGCCACGCGCAGACGGTTGCCCGGCGGCTCGTTCATCTGGCCATAGACCATGGCCACCTTGGAGTTGGCCAGGTTGTCGAGGTCGACCACCTTCGATTCAGCCATTTCACGATAGAAGTCGTTACCCTCACGGGTACGCTCACCCACGCCGGCGAACACGGACAGGCCCGAGTGTGCCTTAGCGATGTTGTTGATCAGTTCCATCATGTTCACGGTCTTGCCCACACCCGCGCCGCCGAACAGACCGACCTTGCCGCCCTTGGCGAACGGGCACACCAGATCGATCACCTTGATGCCGGTTTCCAGCAGTTCCTGCGACGGCGACAGATCCTCGTAGGCAGGAGCCTTGCGGTGGATAGGCGCAGTCATGGCGGCGGACACCGGACCGCGCTCATCGATCGGGTTGCCCAGCACATCCATGATGCGGCCTAGCGTTGCCGAGCCAACCGGGACCGAGATCGGCGCGCCGGTATTCTGGATCGCCATGCCGCGACGCAAACCTTCGGAGGAGCCCAGCGCAATGGTACGGACGATACCGTCGCCGAGCTGTTGCTGTACTTCAAGGGTCAGTTCGGAGCCAGCCATCTTCAAGGCGTCGTACACCTTGGGCATCGCGTTGCGCGGGAACTCCACGTCCACCACGGCACCGATGCACTGAACGATTTTGCCATCAGTCATGTGTCATTACTCCTTTAGGAACGTGCACGCATGTTCAGAAGGTTTTCTTGAAGTCGGCAATCGCGGCGGACAGCGCAGTTTCGCCGTCCTTATCGAGTTGCCTGGTGTCTTCGATCTTCTGCAATTGCGCAAGGTGGCTGGTTTTCATGAAGTTGTGCAAGCCGGCTTCGAATGGCAGCACTTTCTTCACGTCGAGGTCGTCGAAGTAGCCCTTGTTCACCGCGAACAGCGACACGGACATCAGCGAAATCGGCAGCGGCGAGTATTGGGGCTGCTTCAGCAGTTCGGTCACGCGCGCGCCGCGATCCAACTGCTTGCGGGTCGCTTCATCGAGGTCGGACGCGAACTGCGCGAACGCCGCCAGCTCGCGGTACTGTGCGAGGTCGGTACGGATACCGCCGGACAGGCTCTTGATGACCTTGGTTTGCGCTGCGCCACCGACGCGCGACACCGAAATGCCGGCGTTGATCGCGGGACGAATACCGGCATTGAACAGCGAGGTCTCCAGGAAGATTTGGCCATCGGTAATCGAAATCACGTTGGTCGGAACGAAGGCGGACACATCGCCGGCTTGCGTTTCAATAATCGGCAGCGCGGTCAGCGAACCGGTCTTGCCTTTGACTGCGCCGTTGGTGAATGCTTCGACGTAGTCTGTGTTCACGCGGGCGGCGCGCTCGAGCAGGCGGGAATGCAGGTAGAACACGTCGCCCGGATAGGCTTCACGTCCCGGCGGGCGGCGCAGCAGCAGCGACACCTGGCGGTACGCAACAGCTTGCTTGGACAGATCGTCGTAAATGATCAAGGCATCTTCGCCACGGTCGCGGAAGTATTCGCCCATCGTGCAACCGGCGTAGGCGGAGATGTACTGCATGGCGGCGGATTCGGAAGCGGTTGCGGCAACCACGATGGTGTATTCCATCGCGCCGGACTGCTCCAGCGTGCGCATGATGTTCTTGACCGTCGACGCCTTCTGGCCCATCGCGACGTAGATACACGTCATGTTCTGCCCCCGTTGATTGATGATCGCATCAATCGCTACCGCGGACTTGCCGGTCTGACGGTCGCCGATGATCAGTTCGCGCTGGCCGCGTCCGATCGGCACCATCGAGTCGATGGCCTTCAGGCCGGTTTGCATCGGCTGCTTCACGGGCTCGCGTGCGATCACGCCCGGCGCGACCTTTTCGATCACGTCGGTCATCTTCGTGTTGACCGGGCCCTTGCCGTCAATCGGCTGGCCCAGTGCGTTGACCACGCGGCCTTTCAGTTCCGGGCCGACCGGCACTTCCAGCACGCGGCCGGAGCACTTGACGGTGTCGCCTTCGGAAATGTGTTCGTAGCTGCCCAGAATAACGGCGCCGACGGAATCGCGCTCGAGGTTCAGTGCGAGACCGTAGGTGTTGCCCGGGAATTCCAGCATCTCGCCTTGCATCGCATCGGAAAGACCGTGGACGCGGCAGATGCCGTCGGTCACTGAAATGACCGTACCTTGATTGCGAACTTCGGCGCTCTCTTCGCCAAGGCCCTGAATTCGGTTCCTGATGAGTTCGCTGATTTCAGACGGGTTGAGTTGCATGATGACTACTCCTGAAATGTGTTTTTCCAGCTTACGCTGGACTCATGATGCCAACGCGATATGCATCCGCTGCAGCTTGGCACGCACCGAGGTGTCCAGCACTTCGTCGCCCACTGCCACACGCACGCCGCCGATCAACGCGCTATCCACTTCCACGGACGGATTGAGCTTGCGGCCGAGTTTCTTTTCCAGCGTCGCCACCAAGTCTTTTACTTGCGCGTCGGTCAGCTCGAACGCGCTCGTGATGGCCGCATCCGCTACACCTTGCGCGGCATTTTTCAATGCGTGGAATTGCATGCCGATTTCCGGCAACAGCGTCAGGCGGTCGTTTTCGACCAGCATGCCGATGAAGTTTTTCGCTTGTGCAAATACCCTGGACTTCAGCAGCGACAGGAACGTGTCGACAATCTGCTGATCCGTCAGCTTCGGGTTGCCGGCGAAGGTCTTGACGTCGGGAAGGGCGGCCACCGCCGCCATTTCCGACACGAGATCGGACCAGGCGGCGAGGTTGCCGGACTGGGCGACACGGAACAGCGCCTCTGCGTAAGGGCGGGCAATTGTTGCGAGTTCGGCCATGGCTATAACTCCGTCTCCAGTTGGTTCAGCAGTTCGGCGTGCGCCGCTGCATTCACCTCACGCCTCAAAATCTGCTCCGCACCCTCGACCGCGAGCGCTGCGACCTGGGCGCGCAGTGCGTCGCGTGCACGAGTGACTTGCTGTGCCGCGTCGGCCTTGGCAGCGGTGAGGATGCGCGCGGCTTCGTCGGAGGCGGTTTTCCTGGCTTCCTCGATCAGCGCTGCGGCACGCCTTTCCGCGTCGCCGATGAGCTTCTGGCCTTCATCGCGCGCGACAGCCAGTTGCGCCTGCGCCCGCTTTTCCGCAGAAATCATTTCTGCTTTGCCGCGGTCGGCGGCCGCCAGACCGTCCGCGATCCTCGCGGCGCGCGCGTCGAGGGCTTTCATCAGCGGCGGCCACACGAATTTCATCGTGAACCAGGCGAAGATGAAGAAGACCACGAACTGGGAAAACAAGGTGGCATTCAAGTTCACGGCATTTTCCTTCACAAAAAACGCATTGACTTACTCCGCGATGAACGGGTTGGCGAAAGCAAACAACATGGCGATGCCGACACCGATCAGGAATGCCGCATCGATCAGGCCAGCCAGCAGGAACATCTTGGTTTGCAGCGTGTTCATCAGTTCCGGCTGACGCGCGGATGCTTCCAGGTACTTGCCGCCCATGATGGCGATGCCGATACAAGCACCGATGGCGCCCAAGCCGATGATCAAGCCGCAAGCCAGAGCAACAAAAGAAATGTCAGTCATGTGAGTTCCTCTTCAAAAGGTTGGTATTCGTATTAGTGACCTTCGTGCGCCTGGCCGATATACACCAGCGTCAGCATCATGAAAATGAATGCCTGCAGAATGACGATCAGGATATGGAAGATGGACCACATCGTGCCGGCGATGACCTGACCGAAGAAGCCGAGTACAGTGGCCGTCGATCCCAGCAACGCAATCAGCAGGAACAGCAATTCGCCGGCATACATGTTTCCCCAGAGACGCATGCCGAGCGACACGGTACGGGCGATGTATTCGATCAGGTTCAGCAGCAGATTGAACGGCGCCATCCAGATGCCGAACGGCACGGCAACCGTTTCATGCACCCAGCCGCCGAAACCCTTGATCTTGATGTTGTAATAGAAGACCAGGGCCAACATGCCGAGCGCCATGCCGAGCGTGCCGTTCAGGTCGGCGGTCGGCACGATCCGATGATGCAGGTCAAGGCCGAATACGCGGAAGATCGAAGGGACCAGATCGACGGGCAGGAAATCGAGCGCGTTCATCAGCACGACCCAGACGAATATGGTCAAGGCCAGCGGGGCGATGAAGCGGCGATTGCCGTGGATGATCGCCTTGGATTGGTCTTCGACCATTTCGACCAGCATTTCGACGAAAGACTGGAAACGGCCCGGCACGCCGGAAGTCGCGCGGTGCGCGGCACGCCACAGGATGAAGCAGCCGATCACGCCCATCAGGATGGACCAGAATACGGTGTCGATGTTGATGACCGAGAAATCGATCATCTTTTCCTGGGAACGGGATGTCAGCTGTCCGAGGTGGTGGGCAATGTATTCGGAAGGCGTGGGCGCGTGGGTCGTGGTTTCGGATACAGCAGAGGACATGTCGATATCTCACGATTGGTTGAGGACTTACGCAACGCTGATGTCTCTTCGTAGAAAATGAGGAGATACCTGTTCTTCGAAAATCGGCAGCGAGGCGTAAGTCCTTATTTCATTCATCCGCTGTCCCCAAAAGCAATAGCGAACGGTTCCCTCCTCCTGTAAGGGGGAGGGCTAGGGTGGGGGTGGTAGGTTCGAGACACCAAGTTTATGTCTCGAGCGCACTACCCCCATCCCAACCTTCCACCTCGCAGCTTGCAAGCTGCTCGGATTCACGCGGCGCAAAGCATGCTTTGCGAAACCCCGCGTTCATCCCCCTAAGAGGGGGAAGGGGCCGTCAGAAGCCGCTTGAAAGGTCATCGGATGTGCACATAAAGATGATTCCTTCTTCGTCAAAACTTGCACCTTGAAAGGGCTGGTCCTATTGGATGCGCCATCACCGCTTCTGGCGCATTTTCGAAATCGCCTGGATCTGCGCAATGGCTTCGGCCAGCTCGGCCTGCGCCTTCGCGTAATCGATTTTCCCGCCCCTGTTGCGCAACGCTTCTTCCGCCTGCTTGCGCGCTTCGTTCGCCTTGGCTTCGTCCAGGTCGTGTCCGCGGATGGCGGTTTCCGCCAGCACGGTCACCTCGTCGGGTTGGACTTCGAGCAGGCCGCCGGCGACAAAAACCAATTCTTCTTCG
>DATLIB010000118.1:0-6979 GCA_035539595.1 Noviherbaspirillum sp. | reverse complement strand
CCACTTCATCGGCAAGGACATCATTTACTTCCACACGCTGTTCTGGCCTGCCATGCTGAAATTTTCAGGATTGAAAGTGCCGAATAATGTATTCGTGCATGGCTTCATCACGGTCAGCGGCGAAAAAATGTCGAAATCGCGCGGCACCGGCATATCGCCGCTGCGCTATCTCGACATCGGCATGAATCCGGAATGGCTGCGCTATTACATCGCCGCCAAGCTCAATGCGAAGGTGGAGGACGTTGACTTCAATCCGGACGACTTTGTCGTCAGGGTCAACTCGGATCTGATCGGCAAATATGTCAACATTGCCAGCCGGGCGGCGGGTTTCATTACCAAGCGTTTTGGCGGCCAGCTCAGTGCCGAGGCTACTTGGCAGCCGCATTTCAACCAGGAAGAAGCGGCCATCCGGGAGTCGTTCGAGGCACGTGAATACGGCAAGGCAATCCGCCAGATCATGGCACTGGCGGATGAAATCAACCAGTATGTCGACACAAAAAAACCGTGGGAATTGGCGAAAAACGCTGCCAATGATCAGGAATTACAGGACGTCTGCAGC
This sequence comes from Noviherbaspirillum sp., assembly GCA_035539595.1. Taxonomy (GTDB): domain Bacteria; phylum Pseudomonadota; class Gammaproteobacteria; order Burkholderiales; family Burkholderiaceae_D; genus Noviherbaspirillum. The sequence continues at coordinate 6,420 of DATLIB010000118.1, read as the reverse complement.
AACTTGCTACGTGCATTCTACAAACTGACGATTTATCTCGCGCCGATCCTACCGTCGCTGGCGCGCAAGGTATCGACGCTGTTCGGCATTGAGCGCGCCCTGACATGGGCGGATTTGCAGCACAGCCCGTCGGCTATCGGAACATTCGAGCATTTGATGACACGAGTAGATGCAAAGATGCTGGATGCCTTGTTCGAACCTCCCGAACAGTCTGTCGGCGGTGGGGTCACCGCATCCCAGGGAAAAGAGGAAAAAGGCGAAACGATCGAGGCGCTCGCCCCTGAGATCAAGATCGACGACTTCGCAAAAATCGACTTGCGCATCGCAAAAATCGTCAATTGTGAGCATGTCGAAGGCTCCGACAAATTGCTGCGTCTGACGCTGGATGCCGGCGAAGGCCGTACGCGCAACGTTTTTTCCGGCATCAAGTCAGCTTACCGACCGGAAGAGCTGATCGGCAAATTGACAGTCATGGTCGCCAACCTGGCACCGCGCAAGATGAAGTTCGGTATTTCGGAAGGAATGGTGCTGGCAGCTTCTTCCACCGACGAAAAAACCAATCCCGGCATCTATGTTCTGAACCCATGGCCGGGGGCCGAGCCTGGCATGCGGGTGCGTTGAACATGACACCGACAGACTCTCCCAGTACACAGCATCGGTCTGTGGCACCGATGAATATCCGCGTCCGGGAAGCCGGTTTTGACGATGCCCAGCTGGTAGCAGACATGACCCGGGCAGCATGGTCCGGGAAAGTGGTTGTCACCTCCAGCGGACACCGCGAAACAGCGGTGCGTGTGCTGCAGGACCTGCAGGATGGCGGCGGCTTCATCCTGCTCAGGGACGAAGAACCGGTCGGATCGGTGCGCTGGATACCGGTCGATAGCGAACCCTCGATATGGGAAGTCGTACGCATGGGCGTGCTGCCCGCTTGTCGCGGCGAACACCTGTCACAACACCTGCTCGAAGCAGTCATCCACCGGGCGCTCGCCTCGGAAGTCACGGAACTGCGACTGGCCGTACGCGCAGACCAGGCGCGACTGCTTGACCTGTATGCCGCCTTTGGTTTCGAACTCGCGCCTGAACTGGAGTACACCCATACAAATGCGATTGAACCGGCACCGACCGTGATGCGCCGGATGCTGGGCTATTAAGGGGGGCACTAATCCCAGTCGCGACGCCTTAGTGATGCGTTCGCGCATTGCGTGCTGCCACGGCCGAGCGCAAAATACCACCGTATCACATCGCATCCTGCACGATTGCCTCGCCCGCGCACTCGTGCACGGTACATACGGCTGGCGAAGAGGGAAACAAGCGAATGCTTCTGCCCCATTTTGATTTCCACCCCCGCCTGCTCGATGCTCTTAAAGGCTATGACCGCTATCGCTTCGGCCAAGACCTCAGCGCCGGCATGGCGGTTGGCGTGGTGGCACTGCCGCTGGCCATGGCGTTTGCAATTGCCAGCGGCGCAAAGCCGGAAACCGGCATTTTCACGGCGATCATTGGCGGTTTTCTCATTTCCGCACTGGGCGGATCGCGGGTGCAGATCGGCGGACCGGCGGGAGCGTTCATTGTCGTCATCTACGGCATCATTGAGAAATACGGCTTTGCCAATCTGTTAATCAGCACCATCTTCGCCGGCATGCTGCTGTTTGCCATGGGTATGTTCCGGCTTGGCACACTGATTCGCTATATTCCGGTGCCAATCGTGATCGGTTTTACCAATGGCATCGCGGTTCTGATCGCGCTCTCGCAACTGAAGGAGTTCTTCGGCTTGGACGTGGAGAAAATGCCAGGTGATTTTTTTGCACAGATCACGGTCTTGGCAAGCGCTGCGTACACCGTCGATCCGACTACACTCATCGTCGCCATCCTGGCACTGATCATCATGTTCGGCTGGCCGGCGCTGATTCGGCGCATGTGGGCGCGATCCGACTTTCAAACGCTGGCACGTCTGCTGAAACCGCTCCCGGCACCCATCGTCGTTCTGGCACTCGGCACACTGGCCGTCAGCGTCCTCGATCTTCCCATTGCAACGATCGGCACCCGGTTCGGCGGCATACCGCAAAGTCTGCCGAGCTTCGCACTACCGCCCTTCAACTGGGAACTGGTCAAGCAATTATTTGCGCCGGCACTGACGATTGCCTTGCTAGGGGCGATTGAATCCCTGCTCTGTGCACGCGTGGCGGACGGCCTGACCGGCGATCGTCACGACCCCAACCAGGAATTGATGGCACAAGGCGTCGCCAATGTCGTTACTCCCTTCTTCGGCGGGCTTCCCGCCACCGGCACCATCGCGCGCACGGCGACCAATATCCGCTCCGGCGCCACCTCCCCGATTGCCGGCATCGTGCATGCATGCACACTGGTGGCCATCGTATTGGTCGCCGCACCGCTGGCCACCAACATACCGCTGGCGGCACTGGCGGCGATCCTGCTGCATGTCGCCTTCAATATGGGGGAGTGGCATGAATTCGTCCGATTGGCGAAGTTTGCACTGAGTTATCGCATTCTGGTGATCGCCACTTTCCTGCTGACGGTGATCATTGACCTGACCGTGGCGGTAGAGGTGGGCTTGGTGCTGGCCTGCGTATTTTTCATTCATCGCATATCCAGCCTGACGCGTATTGAAGCACTGTCGGCAGATGCACTTCCTGTGGCGCTCTCCCCCGGCGTGAGTGTCTATTCGATTTTCGGATCGCTGTTTTTCGGCGCTGTCGGCAAACTAGAATGCCTGGCCGACAGCGATCCTGCACCAGGAAAAGCGCGCATCCTGAAAATGAGCCAACTCATCAATCTCGACTCTACCGGTCTGGACGCGCTGGATACCGTGCACAGGACCTTGCAGAAGCAGGGTTGCCAATTGATCCTTTGCGGCGCCAACCATCAACCGCTCGGTCTGATGCAGCGCACTGGCTTCATCGATCGGCTCGGCCCGGACAATTGCGTTGCCAATTTGGAACATGCAATCGCGCGTGCAAATGCCTTGGCGGCGTAACCAGGCATCATCCGCCAGAAAACCAGTTCAATAACAACTCTTTTGCCAATGCCAAACTCGCCCGGCTCGCCAAGCGGAATACCGGCGCAGACAGGGTAAAATAGCCGCTGCTTTTCACTGTAACCCCATCCATCATGACATTCAGCAAGCACAACCGGATATACCAGTCCGACTACACCAAGTTCCTCAACGAACTGAAGCAAAAAGATCCTGAGCTTGAGCGCAAGCAGCGCGAAGGCCGCGCGATTTTCTGGGACAAGAGCCCGATCGATCTCGATGCGCGCAAGCGCGCCGAAGAGTCGCGCATCAAGCAGCAAGCCTACGTGTATCAAAACAAGCTCTGATGAGTTCTCAGCAGGACGCGCTGCTCGCGCATTTGCCGGCCGACGCCCCAGAACTGGCGTTGGCAAACCAGCCGGATTCGACACCGAACGTCATTGATGGCGTGGCGTTTGCCACTTTGTATGGCGAGCCTTTGTTCAAGCTGCCAAACGATCTGTACATTCCGCCGGATGCGCTGGAAGTATTTCTCGAAGCCTTTCACGGGCCGCTCGACCTGCTGCTTTACCTGATTCGCAAGCAAAACTTCAACATCCTCGACATTCCGATGGCGCAGGTCACCCTGCAATATCTGGAATACGTTGACCAGATCCGCTCGCGCAACCTGGAACTGGCGGCCGAATATCTGCTGATGGCAGCCATGCTGATCGAGATCAAATCGCGCATGCTGCTACCGGCCAAGAAGACGAGTAACGGCGAAGAAGCGGAAGATCCGCGCGCGGAACTGGTGCGCCGCCTGCTCGAATACGAACAGATCAAACTGGCGGCACAGCAACTCGATAAGCTGCCGCAGCTTGGCCGCGACTACGTGCGCACGCAAGTCCATGTCGAGCAAGAAACGGTGACGCGGTGGCCCGAAGTCAGCATATCGGAGCTGCAGGCGGCGTGGGCCGACATTCTCAAGCGCGCCAAGCTGACCGCTCACCACACCATCAGCCGCGAGGAACTATCGGTGCGCGAACACATGACCGGCATCCTGCGGCGGCTGCAATCAGCGAGATTTGTCGAGTTCGCCGACCTATTCGACCCTTCACGGGGCGTGCCGGTGGTCGTGGTCAACTTCATCGCGCTGCTCGAGTTGGCCAAGGAAACGCTGATCGAAATCACGCAAGCCGAAGCATTTGCACCGATCTACGTGCGACTGGCCTACTCGCCGGCTTAATCTCTCCCTCGCCGCATGCCGGCGATTTACCGTAGCAAGGCTGTTTCATGAAAATCATTTCCTGTATCGAAGAACTGCGCGACCAGTTGCGCGGCCAACTCCGTACCGCCTTCGTGCCCACCATGGGCAATTTGCATGAAGGACATCTATCCCTGATGCGTCTGGCGCGCAAGCATGGCGATCCGGTGGTGGCATCGATCTTCGTCAATCGCCTGCAGTTCGGGCCGAACGAAGATTTCGACAAATATCCACGCACCTTCCAGGCAGACGTCGAAAAACTGGAAAAGGAAGGCGTCTATGTACTGTTCGCGCCGACCGAAAAGGACCTGTATCCGGAACCGCAGGAATACCGCGTGCGCCCGCCGGACGACCTCGGCAATATTCTGGAAGGCGAATTCCGCCCAGGCTTTTTCACCGGCGTGACCACGGTAGTGTTGAAGCTGTTTTCCTGTGTGCAGCCGCGCGTTGCCGTGTTCGGCAAGAAGGATTACCAGCAGTTGATGATCGTGCGCAACATGGCCAAGCAGTTTGCCCTGCCGACCGAAATCATCGCCGCCGAAACCTGGCGTGCGGAAGACGGTCTGGCACTGTCGTCACGCAATGGCTACCTGTCGCAACAGGAACGCGCCGAAGCACCCATGCTGTATCAATTGCTGAATGAAGTGGCGCACGAAGTGCGTTCCGGTCACCTCGATATATTCGAACTGGAGCGCCATGCCATGGCGAAGCTGGCAGAACGCGGCTGGAAGCCGGACTATATTTCCATTCGCAAGCGCGCCGACCTGCAGCCGCCATCCGCCGGCGACTTGGCGCAGGGCGCACCACTGGTCGTCGTGGCCGCCGCCAAGCTCGGCATCACGCGCCTGATCGATAATCTGGAAATCTGATTGCTGCGGCAACGGCGCGCAAGACATAACACCTATTTAGCCATGCAACGAAATTGGATGGTCGGTCTGGGGCTATGCGCGCTATCACTGCTAGTCGTGCCGGCGCTCGCCGCCGTGTCGGTGCAGGATGACGCGCAGCGCATCGTCACCCTGCACGCGCCCGCCCGCCGCATCGTCAGTCTGGCCCCGCATGCAACGGAACTGCTGTTTGCAGCAGGCGCGGGAAATCGCATCGTCGGTGTCACCGAGTTCAGCGACTACCCGCCGCAAGCACGGCATATTCCTTCGGTCGGCAGCGGCCTGTCGCTTGATCTGGAACGCATCCTGCAATCCAAGCCCGACCTTGTCGTTGGATGGAATAACGGCGCTGCCGCCGTGCAACTCGCCCGGCTGGAAGCACTCGGCATTCCTGTCTTCAGAAGCGAACCGTATGACTTTGCGGCCATCGCTCTATCGCTGGAACGGCTGGCGCAACTGGCCGGTACCGAAGCCACCGGCCAAGCAGCAGCGCGGGCCTTTCGCTCACGGCTAATGATGTTGCAATCCACCTACCGGCAGCGCCGCAAGGTGACGGTGTTCTACCAGATATGGCGCGCACCGCTGATGACACTGAATGGCGCCCACCTCGTTTCCAAGGCACTACGCTTGTGCGGCGGCGAAAATGTGTTCGCCGGGCTGCCCCAACTCGCCCCCACTGTGGAGGCGGAAGCTGTGCTGCAAGCGAACCCCGAGGCGATCATTGCCACACTCGGCGAACAGGACGACATGCTGGCAATATGGCGACGCTTTCCCGGCATGCAGGCCGTCAAGCGTGGCAACCTGCTGAGCTTCGATGCCAACCTGCTGAGCCGTTCAGGGCCGCGCATCCTGGATGGCACCGAAGCCCTTTGCAAACAGCTCGACACGGTACGCAACAAGCCCTAAAAACCCGCTACTGTTGCACCCAACGCACCATCTTCTGCCACTGCGCCACATCCTTCTCGACGCGCGACGGCATTACATCCCACAAGGTGACCCCATGCGCGGCAAGCTGGACATAGTTCTGCGTGTCGCGCAGATAACCCAGCATCGGCAGTCCCAAACCTTGCACGTAATGCGCCAGCTGATCGGCCGCGCGGGTACGCACATTGACGCGCATGCCAAGCACGCCGACTGCAGTCTTGCCATGCTTGGCAGCCAGTTTCTGCAGGAAGTCCTGTGTCGCCAGAATGTCGAACATCGACGGCTGCAGCGGCACCACGACCTTGTCGGCAATCCGCAATACCTCCTCCAGGCGCGTCCCGCTCAAACCGGCCGGCGTATCGAGCACCACATGC
>DATLIB010000117.1:0-22339 GCA_035539595.1 Noviherbaspirillum sp. | reverse complement strand
TCGTCCACCAGCAGCAAAGTACGCGGACGCTTTTGCAAGCGCAGCAAATGCCCCGGCAAACACCGCCCGTCCGTCAGCAAGGCTTCGATCTCGGGCGCCGGAAGCGCCTTGGAAAACAGGTATCCCTGGATTTCGTCGCACATATTGCGGGACAGGTATTCGCACTGGAGTTCGGTTTCCACGCCTTCGGCAGTCACCCGCATGCCCAGGCTATGCGCCATCGAAATAATGGCGTCCGAAATGGCGGCATCGTTCGAATGCGGCGAGATTTCTCCCACGAAGGACTGATCGATCTTGAGTACGTCGATCGGGAAGCGTTTCAAATAAGCCAGGCTTGAGTAGCCGGTCCCGAAATCGTCGATGGCCAGTTGCACGCCTAATGCCCTGAGCGCGACCAGCACATCGATTGCCCGCTCCACATCGCTCATGACCAGGCTTTCGGTCAGTTCGATTTCGAGCAGCGATCCCGGCAGCTCCGTCTCCTGCAGTACGCTCGCCACCAGGTTGGCGATCCCGGGCTGGAGGAACTGGCGAGCCGACAGATTGACAGCCATGCGGAAGTCGCCCAGTCCTTGGGTTTGCCAAGCCTTGGCCTGCTTGCAGGCAGTGCGCAGCACCCACTCGCCGATCGGTACGATCAAGCCTGTTTCTTCCGCGATGTGGATCAGACGGTTGGGCGCCACCGCCGCCAGATCGGGATGCCGGGAACGCAGCAGCGCTTCCATGCCGACCACGCGCCCACTGGAAAGATCCACCTGCGGCTGGTAGAGCAGCAGGAATTCGTCGCGCTCGATCGCTTCACGCAGCGCGTACTCGACTTTCATGTGTTCCTGAGCGCGTTCATTCATGGCCTGCGTATAAAACTGGCAGTTATTCCGACCCAGCTCCTTGGCCCGATACATCGCGAGGTCGGCGTGCTGGAGCAAGGTGTCCGGGTCGCCGCCATCGCTCGGATAAATCGCCACGCCTACGCTGCAGGTCAGAAACAACTGACGTCCTTCAAACGTCAGCGGTTCCGCCATGACGTCCATGAGCTGCTGCACAATGTTCGTCGGACCTTGCTGATCGGCCTGGGACACAACCAGCACAAACTCGTCTCCGCCGCCGCGCGCCACGGTATCGGATTCGCCCACGAGGGATTGCAGGCGTTCCGCAATCGTCTTGAGAAACAGGTCGCCGGCATGGTGGCCTAAGCTGTCGTTGACAAACTTAAAACGGTCGATGTCGATGAACATGACCCACGCCGACTGCCCGTCGCGCGCTGCGCGGGCGAAAGTCTGCTCCAGTCGTTCGTGCAACAGCTTGCGATTGGCGACGCCGGTGAGCGCGTCATGATTGGCCCGCTGTTCCAGCTCTTTTTCATGCTGCTTGGTTTCGGTGATGTCGTAATGCGCCACCACGAAGTGATTCACCTCGCCGGAGTCGTCCTTGACCGGCGCAATATACACTTCGGACCAGAACAAGCTGCCGTCCTTGCGATAGGTGCGCAGGGTGGCTTTTACCTCGCGCTTCTGGCGAATCATGGTGACGATTTCCTTGACGCCGCTCTGCGCGTGGTCGTTTTGCCACAGCAGACTGCAACTCTTGCCCATCACCTCCGACCTTGTGTACCCGGTGACCTTTTCAAAAGCCGGATTGACGTATTCGATCGGATAGTCCGGCGCGCGAGCAGAGGTAATGATGATCGCGTTGACACAGGCCTCGATGGCCTGTTCGCGCAGTTTCAGCGATTCGTTGACCTGGCGCAGCGTTGTCGTGCGCTCCTCCACCATACGCTGTATGTGGTGCGAACGCGACGCGAGCGTGTGCATGTAGATTGCGGCCAGTGCGCTGCCGCATACACCGAAAATCAGGGCGAACCAGGAACCCAGATGCCAATGTGCATCCCATACCGAACCAGGCACCGGCGAAACGACCATGTGCCACTGCCTGCCAGCAACGTCGAAGGTCTGCGACACGTTGCGCGGCGTCCCATTGAACCAGTTGAGGAACGAGGCGGTGGCCGCTGTTGCGGACGGGGCCGCTCCTGTGCGAAAGACAAGACTTTCTTCGTTGGGGATACCGTCCGCATACACACTCAAGTCAAGCACGGAAGAATCGGGCAATTTACGCGTAGCCAGCGTCTTCTCCACCAATTCCTTTCCGCTCTGTGTCACCGTTGTGTAGCCTGCAAGCATGCGGCAACGGGACGCGGCGTCGGCAGGCACCGTGTCTGTCTGATAAACCGGCATCAGCATCACAAATCCGCGTTGCAAGTCAACTTCTTGTGCCAGCCGGTACAGCCTTGTAGCTGATACGGAGTCTGTTTCACAAGCCTGGCGTGCCGCCTCGTCCTGAGCCGTGCGCGTACCGGCATCGAGACCGAACGCTGCTTCGTTGCCGGACAGGGGTTCCAGATAATCGATCACCCGGTAGCGCTCTCTTCTGCCCGCTGGCACCGGCTTTCCATCCACCAATTCAGTGATGCTGAAACCCGGATACCGCGCCTGCAAAGCAGCTTCGAATTGCGGCCGCTCGTCATTGGACAGCACGCGCTGAAATGCGATGGAACGGATGTGAGGGTTCTGTTCCAGCATCGGCTGGGTGAAAGCATGGAATTGCTCGCGGCTGATCGGTCCCGCCGTCCTGAACAGTCGATTGACATCCGATAGCACCTCGGCGGCTTCCTGCATGCCGTTCCGTACCGCCGCAATCCGGGTTTCGGCCTGCCGTTCGAATTCAAACGCGGTCCGGTTGTACTCAAACGTCCTGATGCCGATAAAAAATAGGAAAGTGACAAGCAGCCCTAGAAGCAGTACGGAAAACCCCTGCGACGACAGAGAGGGAGATGAGCGACGACGTGGCATATTTCTACGGCCTATGGATAACCTCAAACACGGAAACACGGGAGCAATACCCGCTTGTGTTGCCAACCGGCAACCATTTTATGTCATCTTCCGCGGCACCACTCAAGATTTATCGTCCTTTGTTGTGTATACAGGATGCGCGCTTCGCTTCGACTCGAACTCATGGAAAGCATCGGCCAGCGCCGCCAGGAACTCCTCATCGTCCCAAGGCTTGGTCAGGAACTTGAAAATAGCGCCATGGTTGACCGCATCGGTCACCGATTGCAGGTCGGTGTAGCCGCTCAACACCATGCGGACCGTGGCGGGATACATCTGCTTCACGCGTGACAGGAATTCGGTTCCGCTCATGCGAGGCATGCGCTGGTCGCAAAGAACGACACCCACTTCCGACGTTGCCAGAATTTCAAATGCGCGCGAGGCGGTATCCGTCACGAGCACCTTGTATCCCTTGTTTCTGAGGGTGCGCTGGATCGCCGCGCCGAGGTTGACCTCATCATCGACAACCAGCAGAGTCCGTTCGTAGGGCTGCGGTACCAAGGCGCACATGTCCAGCGACTTGCCATCCCGGAGTATCTTTGCGCAGGTATCGGCATCGACCGGCCTGCTGAAAAAATACCCCTGCACCTCATCGCAACCGTTTTGCGCAAGGAGCGCGAGCTGAGCCTCGGTTTCGGCTCCTTCCGCAATCACCGTCAGGCGCAGGCTATGCGCCATCGCGATGACTGCGCGTGCAATCGCCAGATCGTCGGGGTCGGAAACCAGATCGTGCACGAAAGACTGGTCGAGCTTGAGCCGGTTCACAGGGAAGCGCTTCAGGTAATTCAGGTTGGAGTAGCCGGTACCGAAGTCGTCGATCGCCAGGCCGACGCCCATCGCTTTCAGGGTGCGCAAAATCTCGATGGTGTTTTCCGGATCCTCCATCGACAGGCTTTCGGTCAGCTCCAGTTCGAGCAGCCTGGGCGGAAGACCGGTGGTGTCCAGGATTTCCCGCACGGTGTCGGCGATTCGCCCGGAAAACTGCTTGGAGGACAGGTTCACGGCCACCGGGATCTTCGGCAAGCCGGCTCGCTGCCATGCGCAGCTTTGCTCGCACGCCTTGCGCAGCACCCATTCGCCTATCGGCAGGATCAACCCGGTCTCTTCCGCCAGGCCGATGAAACGTCCAGGGGCAATCAGGCCGAATTCCGGATGCTGCCAGCGCAGCAACGCCTCGACGCCAATGATTTTTCCCGTGGTGAGACTAACCTGCGGCTGGTAAAAGAGCATGAATTCATCGCGGCTCAAGGCGCGACGCAGCGCACTTTCGAACTTGAAGCGTTCGTTTGCACCCCGGTTCAATTCCGGCCGATAAAATTCGTAGCGCTCCCTTTTGCCGGCCAAGGCGCGGCGCATGGCAGCTTCCGCACCTTGCGCAAGCTCGACGAAGTCTTCGCTGTCGTTGGGAAAAATGGTGATGCCGATACCGGCATCCAGGTGCAGTTCCTGCTGTTCGAACAGGAACGGCTCGTCCAGCAGCGCGAGAATCTGCCGTGCAGCCACCGACAGCTCCGCTGCCTTATCTCGCACCACCACCACGGCGAAACTGTGATCGCCAATGCGAGCAAGATTGTCCCCCGTTGCCGCCCACTCCTTCAGTCGCGTGGAGACTTGCAGCAGCAGGGCCTGCTCCGCCTTTTCCCCCAGGTTTTCATGGATCAGGGGCAAACGCGCGCAGTGAATCATCAGAAAGCCCATCAGCTTGCCGCTGGCAAGGACCCGCTCCTTGACGAGTCGGATCTGGTTTCGTAGCAGGACGCGATTGGGCAGCCCGGTCAGGACGTCGAAATTGCTGAGATATTGCACCTTTTCTTCCGCCACCCTAAGTTCCGTCACGTCGATCCCGGTCGCCAGCAGGAACTCCACCGTTTGGTCCGGTCGTGTCAGCACGCTGGTGGACCAGATGATGATGCGGCTGCCTCCGTCACGGGTAACCCACTCCTGCTGGGTTTGAATGGACAGCTTTTCCGGCTTCAGATTGTCGAAGAGTTCCTTGACGACTTGCGCTCGCTCCGGCGGCAAAAAGACATCCCAGTAAAAGCGATTTTTCACCTGCTCGAAGGTCCAGCCCAGGCTGCGTTCGCAGGCAGGGTTCAATTTAACAATGCGTCCCTGCGGATCGGTAAGCAGCACCAGCGCGCCGGTTGTATTAACCACTGCGGACAACCGGTTGCGCTCTGTCTGCAAGGCTTCGGTGCGTTCGTTGACCAGGGTTTCCATGTTGGCGTAAAGATTGGCCCGCTCCAGTGCGATGGCAATCTGGTTGCCGACGGTTTCCAGCACCTGGAAGTCTTCGTCGTTCAACGCGATGTCATGCGCGCTGATCAGGTTCATCACGCCCAGGGTGCGCTCGCCCACTGCCAGCGGGATGCTGACATGCACACCGGTAGCGGGACCGGGGGTCTGGGAGACCATCAGCAGCGCGCAATCTTCGACGATCTGCGGCGTACGTAGTTCACCGGTAACGAGCTTGCGCTGGCAGGTGCAATCCGTGCATGCCGATGCCGCATCGACACCACCGAAATCGCGCACCGCCGCCAGGTGAAACCGTCCTTCCGCATCCAGCAGCTTGATGCATCCACCCAGCACGCCCGGCAGGTCGAGCGCCCGTTCCAGCGCCATGTCGGACACCGTGGTTTCGGTGATCGCCGGGTTCAGGGCTTCCGCGATCTTGTACAGGCCCTCCAACGATTGGTACGAATGCGCGATGCGGGTCTGCTGCGCGCGCAGCTCTTCCGTCATCTGTATCGCCTCCTCGTAGGTTGAGATGAGGAGGTCGAATATCTGCTGCCGCTCCGCCGTGACGAAGTGCGTCTGTCCACCCAGGTTGATGCGCATGCCGAGCTGCACCCGCTCGTCGTTTCGCAGCGCACGATTAGCCAGGATGAAGCGAATGCGTCCGAGCAGATATTTGCCGTCGAACGGCTTGCGGATGAAATTATCGGCCCCGCAATCCAATCCCTTGATCACGTCATACAGACTGGTGAGCGCAGTCAGGAGGATGACAGGCACATCGCGCAGGGCATGATCCTTTTTCAGTTCCCGGCACATTGTGAAACCGTCCATCTCCGGCATCGCGATGTCGCTGACGATCAAGGTCGGCTTGGCGGCACGCGCTTGCGCCAGCGCCGCCCGTCCGTCTTTTGCCACGCGAACGCGATAGCCGTTGGATGACAGCAAATGCGCCAGCTGATCCGCCTGCGTGTCGCTGTCTTCGACAATCAGGATCTCGGTGCTGCTTTCCAGCTGTAGCAGTTGCCCCAGTTGTCCCGGTTGTCCGGACTGTTTAGCGTGCTTATCCATTTTTCCTTCTTTCAAGTACCGAGAAACGGGAAGTTCGACGAAGCATCCTGCCCTAATGTGTACAACATCTTCCCAATGGCCGCCGGCGCCAGAATCAGCCGGGCGGCGTCCTGCCTGATTGCTTCGCCCGGCATTCCGTATACCGCCGAGGTCGCACGATCCTGGACAATCGTGACCGCCCCGTTTTCCTTGAGCTGCCGGAGTTCCTGCGCGCCATCCTTACCCATTCCGGTCAGCAGCACGGCGACGGTGCCGCCGCACATGTCCTTGTGAATCGAACGGAACAAATGCGAGACGGACGGACACATCCCGTGCTCCGGTCGGCCCCGCGACAGCGCAATGCGCGACTCCCGGCTGACCGCGATGTGAAAACCGTCGGGCGCGAGATAGGCGCGGCCGCCGGCAAGGTGGTCGCCGTGCGCCGCGATACCGACCGCAAATCCGGTAGCCGAAGAAAGCCATTCCGCGAACCCCTGCGCAAAGCCGGCCGCCATGTGCTGCACGATCACGATCGGAAGGCGGTAGTCGGCGGGAAGCTGGGCCAGGATTTCCGCGATGACCGCCGGCCCGCCGGTGGAAGCGCCGATCAACACCAGCCGGCGCGACTGCCGGGGCGTGCCGGCTGTGCCGTTTTCCTTGGCGTCTGCGTGCTTGCCGCGCTGCGGCGTTTTCGGCCAGCGCCGCACCACCTTGACTTCCGCCATGGACTTGACGGTGCGGATCAACGCGCGTGCCGTCTCGTGATGCGCCTCGTTGCCGGGCCCGAAAGGCCGCCGTACGATTACCAGTGCACCGGCTTCGATGGCGCGAAAACTGGCGCCGACTTCACCCGCGTCGGTACTGCCGCTGACGACCACGATCGGCGTCGGGCAAGATTGCATGATGCGACTGGTGGCTTCGAACCCATCCATATTCGGCATGTGCAAATCCATGGTGATGACATCCGGCCTTTTTTCCTGCACCATCCGCACCGCTTCTTCACCGTCGGCGGCGCAGCCTACGATCTCGATCTCCGGGTCGGATGCGAATATGTAGACCAGCAGGTCGCGCACCGTCGGCGAATCGTCCACTACCATCACTCGGGTCATCGCGGCATTCCTTTCTAGGACTTACACAAAACTGCTCCAGCAAGGCGTGTTGCCGCAGACAGTACATCTAGTACATCTCTAGTACGGCAGGGCAACACAACGCGGCTGGGGCGGTTTTGCGTAAGTCCCACTTTCAAATCAGACGGCGGATCGTCTTCAACAGATTATCCTGATCGAAGGCCCCTTTCACTACATACGCATCGGCCCCGGCCCGCAGGCCGCGCTCCTTTTCCTCCGGCGATTGCAGCGAAGTCACCAAAATCACCGGCATGTCCTCCGTCTTTGGATTGGCGCGGAGGCGCTCGGTCAGCGCCAGTCCGTCCAATTGCGGCATTTCGACGTCGCTGACCACCGCATCGAAGGTCTCCTGCCGTAGCTGCGACAACGCATCGAGGCCATCGACTGCGGTATCCACCTGATATCCGGCCCCCTCCAGGATGTGCTTCAGCAGCAGGCGCGAGGTGATCGAGTCTTCCACCACCAGCACCCGCTTCCTGTCTGCCGCGTCACGCTGCACAGCGACAGGTGCTGCGCCCTCTCCGGCTGCCAGTCCGTAACGCGCAATGTCTTCCAGCCCCAATATCGGCACCAGGCTGCCGTCTCCCAACTGGGTCGCGCCGGTAATGCAGCGGACCCGGCGCAGCTGCTTGCCCAGGCTTTTTGGCAGTACCTCCTGCTCGGAAAGAATCTCGTCCACCAGCAAGGCAAAGGTGCTCCCCGCCGCGCGCGCAATCACCGCAACGCCGTCCTCTGCCACTTGAGACGGTTCGGCACGGCCAATGCCGAGCAACTGCCCGAGCCGGATGGCCGGCACCACGCGTCCGGCGACCAGCAGTGTCTCCCGGTTTTCAACCGTACAGAGGTCCCCCTCCTTGAGCGCGCGCACCGCCTCCATGCCGGAGAGCGGAAACACGAACGGCACTCCCCGCACACGCAATACCAATCCTCTCAAGGTCGATAAGCGCACCGGCAGCAACAGTTCGAAAGAACACCCTACGCCGGGCAGGTTGTCGATCAACAGTTCGCCGCCGACTGCCGCCACCTTTTCGGCGACGATGGCAAGTCCCATCCCGCGCCCTGACACGGACGTGATTTGCGCAGCGGTGGAGATGCCGGCCTGTAGCGCGAGATGCAGTTTTTGCCGGTCGTCCAGTCCGGCCAGCCGCTCCTCGCTCAAGCTGCCATCCCTGATGGCGGCACTGGTGAGGCGGGCGATGTCGATTCCCGCGCCGTCATCGGCCACGGTGACCGAGACGCGATTGGCGTCGCGCTGTCGCACCCTGATCCGGATAGTGCCGTCCGCCGGCTTGCCGCTTGCCAGTCGCACGGCTGGCGGCTCAATGCCATGGTCCACCGCGTTGGTGACCAGATGAATCAATGTCTCGCGCACAACGTCCAGGATGCGCCTATCGATCTGGATGCTGTCGTCATGGATATCCAGCAGCGCCAGCTTGTCACGGCTGCGCGCCAGATTCCGCAGCAGGCCCGGCAACTGTTCCAGCGCGGAGGCGAATGGCACCAGCGCGGTCTCCAATGTTGCCTCCATCAACTTCGCGCGGGTCATCACGAATTGACGGCGGGTCTTGGCCAAGGCCCCCGCTACACGACGGCACTGCCGCTCGACGCTGTCATCGACGCTCTCGGCATCCGTTGTCCTGCCGGCGGCACTGGCGGCATCACCGGCCGAGGACGTTTGCAGCGACGGTGCCGAGGGTATGGCTTGCCGCTTGCGGACAATGCGCCGGGAGTCGGATTCGGTCAGTTGCAAGCGCTCGCGCTGCTCGCGCATGCTGTCGGCCAGTTGCAGCAAATCGTTGATATGGTGCTGCAAGCCTAGTTCGACCGATAGCAACTCTTCTGCCTGATAACGGATCGCATCGAGATTGCGGCTATGCACACGGATCACTTCTGCCTGAGTTCCAGCCGACCTCGGGACGGCGAGGACCGTTTGATCGATTGCGCCCGGTTCGTCTGCCGGCTGTGCGATCTCGGCTTCGGTCTCTGCCACGTCCGATTCCGCTGCCGGCGGCATGATGTCGTCCCGCTTTTCGCCAGCCGGGATCGTTGCGCTCAACTGGTTCAGGCGTCCGGTCAACGCCGCCGCCTGGTTGCGCGTTCTGCCCGACGGCTGCTCCAAAAGCTGGCCTGCCAGGTTGCCGGCCTGATGCAACAGGTCGAACTGAGCCGCTTCCAGCAAGCGACCGGATGTACGCAGCCCTGAAAAAACGCTCTCCGTCGCATGGCAGAGCATTTCCAGGTCGGGCAGATTGACCGCCCGCGCGGCTCCCTTGAGCGTGTGGAGTTTTTTCAGAATGCGCTCCACCAGCTCCTTTTGCGCACCATCGCTCGCCTGCTCCAGCTGGACGATGCCGGAAACAATGGCGGCGAGATGCTCTTCCGCCTCGGTCCGGAATGTCGCCTGCAGCTTGCGCAAGAATTCTTTACTCGGGTCCGCCATCGCGCCGCCTAGAGTTTGAAGCGTTCGCTCATTTGCTTGAGTTTCTGGCCGAGCTCATGCAGGTTCTGGGCAGAGGCTTCGGACTGCCTGGAGCCGGCAGCGTTTTCCGCGCTGACCTGCTTGATGTTCTCCATCGCCTGCGCGACCTGGTCCATGCCTGCCAATTGCTGCTGGCTGGAGGCGGCGATTTGTGCCGCTGCCTGCGCCGCATCGGCAATGCTGTCGGCCAGAATCTTGATGGCATCGCCGGCTTCGCCAACCTGCACCACGCCGCTGGCGACGGTTCTCGATCCCTGTTCCGTGGTCATGACCGCTGCGCCGATGGCCTTCTGGATATCGCTGAGAATCAGGCGCACCTGTTTGGTGGCCTGCCGCGATTGTTCGGCCAGATCCTTCACCTCTTGCGCGACCACGGCAAACCCCTTGCCCTGCTCGCCGGCTTTGGCGGCTTCGATGGCGGCATTCACTGCCAGCAGATTGGATTGCTCCGCCAGTCCGCCGACAGTGGCGATAATTTCCGCAATAGCCTGGCTGCGTTCGCTCAGGCGCACGATGGTTTCGGCAATCGATTCCATTTGTTCCTGCACGTTTTCCATGCCATCGACGCCGCCCTCGATTGCCTTGCGTCCGGTGTCGGCGGTCTGCGCCGCCTTCTGCGCCGCGTCCGATACCATGCGCGCCTTCTGGCTAGCCAGCAGCGCGGTCTGCTTGACTTCCTCGACCGTGGCGGTGGTCTCGCTGACCGCAGCGGCGGTTTCCGTGGCACCGGCGGCGCTTTGCATCGTGCCGGCCAGAATTTCGCTGGCGGCGGTGCTGAGCGTAACGATTCCCGAGTTGGTTTCCTTCACCTGCTGCTTCCAGGCGTTCACCATCGATTCCAGCGCCTGCAGCAGTTGCCCGACTTCGTCCGTGCCGCCGGAAGTTTGCACCGCAACCGTCAGATCGCCGCTGGCAATTTTCTGTGCGGTGGCCGTTGCCTGCCGCAGCGGAGTGGCGATGATGCGGTCGAACCAGATGACAAGCAGGAGTCCGATCAGGATCGCCACCATGTTGGCTGCGACCAGCGTCGCTTGCGCATCGTCGACCAGTACCTCCGCTTGTTGCATGCGCTTTTCGGCGTCGACGAACTGCTGGTCGCCGAGCCGGTCGGCGATGTTGCGGATCACCTCAAATTTTTCCTGCATGGGGCCGACAATGGCCGCGCTTGCCTGATCGCGTTTTCCGGACTGCAGTGCAGGCAATACCTCGCGCTCGCGCAGTGCGAGAAACTCGCGTCGCGCCTGGACCAGCTTGTCGAATTCGCTGGCAAACGCGGCACTCGCCACCTTATGTTCGGCAAGATTGGCAACAATGGTTGCAAGCGCCGCCGACTCCTGTCCAAGCTGTCGTAATAGTCTCGGCTGCTCTGCCGCACTGGCAATCGCCAGCGACAACACAACGACACGCTCACGGTTAATGCCATTGCGCATCTTCATCAAATTGACGGCCACCGACAGATCGTCATGAAACAAGGCAGTTTGCGATGCTTTCAAGCGACCAATGTCGCGATAAGCGAGCGTGCTGACCGCCGCCAACAAGACCACCATCAAGCCGAAACCCAACAACAGTTTCGCGCGCGTACTGAGATTCATAAAAATGTTCATATCTACTCCAGTCTTTTTCCAGTCTTTTTACGGAGGACTTACGCAACATTGTTCCAGCAAGGCGTGTTGCCGCAGACAGGTCATCTAATCCATCTCTAGTACGGCAGGGCAACACAACGCGGCTGGGACACTTTTGCGTAAGTCCACTTATTGTTAAGCGGCCTCGATCACCAACTTCGGGTCGGACAGCAGCCAGTCCGCGTCCAGAATGGCGGTACGATTGGGCGCCACCCCCTTCAGATACGTCTGCTCGATATTGCCCAGCGTCGGCAGCGTGCGCTCAAGCGTTTGCAGCACATAGCGCTCGACGCCCAGGATGTCTTCCGCCAGGATGCCGAATTCCATCGATTCCGATTGCAGCACGATGATCGCGCTTGGCTCTTCCAGCCGCGCCAGCGGCAAGTCGAGCAGCGACCGCAAATCGATGACGGACAGCACATCGCCCTTGACAGCCACGATGCCGACCACGAAATCCGGCACGCCGGGGATGGCGGTAATGGACAACATCGGATAGACCTGCGCCACATGGACCGTCTCGACGGCATAACGCTCTCCGGCGGCCCGAAACGCAAGCACGTCAATGCAGTCGCCCAAAGGCTCCACAGGGGCAGATGGCGCCGCCACCTGCGCCAGCGTCACCGCGCGCTCGCGCAATATCTGCTGCTGGCGGACACTATCCGGTTCAGTCAGGTTTTCCATGGCTTGACGGCTCTGCTCAAGCCGCTGGCGGATGTCGTCCCAATCGATGCTGTCTGTGATGCGTTTCAAGCTCATTGGCCGTCCTTCCGCAAGTAAGCGCGTATCGATTCCCGCAGATAGGCAACGTGCAAGCCATCCGATCCGGGCACGATGTCGTCATCGTCCAGTGCGGCAAGCAGTTCATCTGCCGCGCCAAATTGGCGGATCGCTTCGCCACGCTTGTTCTGCGTCGATTGCAGAACGCCCATCAGGTAGTGGGCGAGAATAAAGTCAGGCTGCAGATAAACCACTCGCCTGAGATTTTGCAGGGCATCGCGCTGGTCGCCGACTTCCATCGCGATCAGGGCCTTTGCATGATAAAGCGCTGCCGTCGGCGGGCCGGCAGCGATCGCCTGTTCCAGCAAGCGCATGGCGCCGGCGGCCTGCCCCTGGTTTGCCAGCGCACGCGCCACGATGACGGCATCGGTGCCAGCCTTGCTGCGGTCGGCGGAGTTGGCTGCCTCTTCCTGGGCGACACCCTCCTTGAGTGCGGGCACGGATTTCCGTTTTGCCCGTATCGGCTTCCCGGCCCGCGGTCCGGACTGTACACGGGCATGGTGCGGGGTGCGACATGCGCTGTCTTGTCTTTGCCCTTCCTCGGGCAGGCTACCTGTCGAACACAGGTGCAGGGGCGGCTTGCCGGCCTGAACGCCCACTTTCTTCTGAAAATAGATGGCATCCGGGTGGTAAAGCCCGGTAAATCCGGCAAACAGCTCGGACGATGCTTCGCTCGGACTGACGATCAACCATCCGCCATCGACCAGGCAGTGCCGAAAGCGTTCGATGACCCGC
Organism: Noviherbaspirillum sp.; assembly: GCA_035539595.1. Classification (GTDB taxonomy): domain Bacteria; phylum Pseudomonadota; class Gammaproteobacteria; order Burkholderiales; family Burkholderiaceae_D; genus Noviherbaspirillum. Next base: position 9,435 of record DATLIB010000117.1, on the reverse strand, counting down.
TTCGCCTGCTCCCGGGAAAAATACATCAGCACATTGCGACAGAAAATGATGTCCATCGCATGGGTGTCGGTTGCGACCGACGGATACACGGCTGCCGCGAGGTTTAGTTCGGCAAATTTGACCGCAGTCTTGATGTCTTCATTGACCTGGAAACGGCTGTCGTCCTGTTCCGAAAAGTGCCGGTTTTGCAGCGCCGTGCCGGTACTTCGGAACGACCACTGGCGGTACACGCCGTCCCTGGCGACTTGCAAATGGCGGCTGTTGATATCGGTGGCGAGAATGGACACGCTCTCCAGGGCCAGTTCCGGCAGCGTCTGCTTGAGCGCCATCGCGATCGAATAAGGCTCTTCGCCGGTACAGCAGCCGGCGCTCCAGACCCGCAGCCGCCAGTCCGTGCCATCGCAATCCTGCATTTTCTTTCTGGCGTAGTCGCACACCATATCGAGCGCGCGCGGCTCGCGGAAGAAGTAGGTTTCTCCGATGGTCAGGTGCAGCGCGCAAAGGTCGGACTTCGGCTTGTCCCAGGGACCGGAAAGCAACCAGTCAATGCATACATCGTCCTCCAAGCCTTTCGATTCGGCCATGCGGTGCACCGCGCCATGCAAGTCGCGCCGCTTCAGCCCCGAAAAGGACAAGCCCATTTCGCTCTCGATTTTTTCCGCCAGCCGCCCCATCCGGTCCGGCATCGACATGCCTTCACTGCGTTTCATGACAGGACTTCCCCAAGGCGTCGCCAAGCTGCGTTCTTTCATCCTCGAACAGGAATTTTTCAGGATCGACAATGATGCACAGGCCGTCATCGAGCCGGACAATCGTGTCGACAAAGTCCGCACCGGAAAACGGCTCCGGCACGCCGCGCTCCTTATCGGGTTCACGGGAAGTCACGCCCTGCACCTGATCGACGATGCAGCCGACCAGAAAGCCTGCCATGTCGAGCATGAGCAGGCGCTGCGCGGGTTGGATGGGGGAAGCGGGGATTCCGACCCGCCGAAAAAAATCGACGACCGTCACAATCTCGCCGCCGACATTGAGGATACCCGTGACAATTTCCGGCGCGCCGGGCAGGGGCATCGGCTGCGCAATGGGCACAACGCGCCGCACACAAGCGAGTGGCAATGCAAATCGATGGTCCCGACATGCGAATTCAAGCAATGTCATCTCTATTCCCCCTCGGCGAAATACCGCTCCCTGCTACAGGCAGCATTGTTTTTTAATTATCGATAGAAAGTCTTTTATGGGCGTGCGCTAAAACTTTTCCCACTCGGCTATCGATCATCAACAATGTTTTTTGGACAACATGCTGCAAGAAATGTTTCGTTCCTATCAGAATAGTCGCCCGACAATTTTCCACATCAAAATATTTACTCCAAGATATATTCAGGCGCCGAAATGAAGGTTTGTTGATCTTAATCATCCGCTCCTACAAAACCTTTCCCAGGGATAAAGCATGCAATCATTGCAATATGACAACAACCTTCTCAGAAATTCTTGAAGGCGTTGATGTTCTCCTAGGCAGAAGTGGGTTCTTTGATGAACATCATGGCCAGATCGTTCCCTCAAGAACGGTGTTTCGGCTACAAAACCCGTCCTGTTCGCCGTGATCGTCCTCTCTTGAGCGCATCACATCAAACACCGCCGCAAACACCCCCTTCCGCGCAACGTTTAGCCAGACGTCGTGTCAAACAGATTTAGCGCCTGGCAAGCATCGGTGCTGACTTTCACAGCCGTATTCTTTTTCGACTCGCATACTTATGCGGTTGTGACACGACCGGTGCGAACATTTCGCGTCATGACCGATAGGCATGCCTATCCCGTCCGCTTCAGGCGTCCGATAAAACAGCCTGCTCGAAAGGAGATCGTCATGAATGAAACATCCACGAGAAACAGCAGCAACAGTGCCATACGGTGGCTAGGCGGCATCGCGCTCGGCGCTGCCGCAATGTATCTGGCAGACCCGGAGAGAGGTAAGCGCCGCCGCGCACTGGCCAAGGACAAGATGCAAAGCCTCGCCGCCAGGACCGGCTCGGCCATCGATGTTGCATCACGCGACCTGGGCAATCGAGTGCAAGGTTTGCGTGCCCAGGCCAGTCAGTTGATGACACGCCGTCATCTTTCAGCCGACGACACGGATGACACCGTGGTGGCAGCACGCATACGCTCGCGGCTGGGGCGCGCGGTAACGCATCCGCATGCCATCAAGGTGATGGTGCAAGATGGCCAGGCAACCCTGAATGGCCCCGTCCTTGCCAGTGAAAAAGAGCAACTATTGAAAGCAGTGCACAGCGTGCGCGGGGTCAGGGCCGTCGAGGATCAGTTACAGCCCCATGAACACGCCGCCAATATCGCAGCACTGCAAGGCAATAGCCGTCCACGGCAGTTGCATTTCTCTTTCATGCATGACAACTGGCCGCCCGGCCTGCGTGCCGTTGCCGCTGTCGGCGGCAGCATATTGGGCTATTACGGCATGACGCGGCGCAGGCCGCTGAATATGCTGCTCGGCGCGTTCGGCATCGGTGTACTCGCACGCGCGGCGACCAATCTGCCGCTAGGCCTATCAGCACAGACGGTGCGCGGCAATCAGGCAATCCATCTGAACAAGACCATTCATATCGAAGCGTCGCCCGACACCGTGTTCGACTTCTGGAGCAAGGTAGAAAACTTTCCGTACTTCATGTCTCACGTCAAGCAAGTGCGCGATCTGGGCGAAGGTCGTTCGCACTGGATGGTCGGCGGACCGGCCGGCCTGCCGGTTCAATGGGATGCCATCTTGACCGAAGCAAAGCGCCCCCACAAACTGGCCTGGCGCACGGAAGAAGACGCGCCGGTTCAGCACGCCGGCGAAGTACATTTCGAGCCGGAACTTACCGGTACGCGGGTCAGCGTGCATATGTCGTATGCGCCGCCGGCAGGCGTTTTTGGCCATGCAGTGGCGTCCTTGTTCGGGGCCAGTCCGAAGCGGGATATGGATGACGACCTGATGCGCATGAAGGCATTCATCGAAACCGGTATTCCGCCGCACGATGCGGCGCAGCACCTGCGGCCGTCCGACCCTTATCCCGGCTCCGACGTTAGCGTGCATTAAAAAGCACAGAGATGACAGGCGGCGGCGCAAGCACTCTTGCGTCGTCTCCTTGTCGGCAAGCATGCATAACAAAAATACAATTCATACAGCATCCATTCCTGATGTACCCAATGCGGTCGTCCTGGCGCGATAGAAACGGCTTACGGCCTGCCAGCGCCTTTCCCCGCCGGTTTCCCCCTTCTCCACGGATATCTGCGAAAATTCGCCTTTCGCATTTTTCGGCGCGCAAGCGGTTGTTGCCACGACTGGCCCAGGCGTCTCCCATGTCACTGTCTTTTTTGGAGACCTCATGAAATTCCGCTTTCCCATCGTCATCATCGACGAAGACTTCCGCTCCGAAAACACTTCCGGCCTCGGCATCCGCGCCTTGGCCGACGCCATGGAAAAAGAAGGCATGGAAGTGCTGGGCGTGACCAGCTATGGCGACCTGTCGCAGTTCGCCCAGCAACAATCGCGCGCTTCCGCCTTCATCCTGTCGATCGACGATGAAGAATTCGGCGCCGGCTCGTCCGAAGAAACCGATGTCGCCCTGAAATCGCTGCGTGCCTTCGTCGAAGAAATCCGCTACAAGAACGCCGACATCCCGATCTACCTGTACGGCGAAACCCGTACCTCGCGCCACATCCCGAACGACATCCTGCGTGAGCTGCACGGCTTCATCCACATGTTCGAGGACACGCCGGAATTCGTGGCGCGCCATATCATCCGCGAAGCGAAATCCTATCTCGACAGCCTGGCGCCGCCCTTCTTCCGTGCCCTGGTGCATTACGCCCAAGACGGTTCCTACTCCTGGCACTGCCCCGGCCACTCGGGTGGCGTAGCCTTCCTGAAGTCGCCGATCGGCCAGATGTTCCACCAGTTCTTCGGCGAAAACATGCTGCGCGCCGACGTCTGCAACGCCGTCGAAGAACTCGGCCAGTTGCTCGATCACACCGGCCCGGTCGCCGCTTCCGAACGCAATGCAGCGCGCATCTTCAACGCCGACCACTGCTACTTCGTCACCAACGGTACATCGACCTCCAACAAGATGGTCTGGCACTCCACCGTCGGCCCCGGCGACATCGTCGTGGTGGACCGCAATTGCCACAAGTCGATCCTGCACTCGATCATCATGACCGGCGCGATTCCCGTGTTTCTGATGCCGACGCGCAATCACCTCGGCATCATCGGTCCGATTCCGCTGGACGAATTCAAACCGGAAAACATTCAGAAGAAGATCGAAGCCAACCCGTTCGCACGCGAAGCCAAGAACAAGAAGCCGCGCATCCTGACCATCACGCAATCGACTTACGACGGCGTGCTGTACAACGTCGAAACCATCAAGCAGATGCTGGACGGGAAAATCGACACGCTGCATTTCGACGAAGCGTGGCTGCCGCATGCCACCTTCCACGAGTTTTACAAGGACATGCATGCCATCGGCAAGGACCGCCCACGCGCCAAGGAATCGCTGATCTTTTCGACGCAATCGACGCACAAGCTGCTGGCCGGCCTGTCGCAGGCCTCGCAAATCCTGGTGCGCGACTCGGAGAAAGTGAAGCTCGACCAGGACACCTTCAACGAAGCCTATCTGATGCACACCTCCACCTCGCCGCAATACGCGATCATCGCGTCCTGCGACGTCGCCGCCGCGATGATGGAACCGCCGGGCGGCACCGCCCTGGTCGAGGAAAGCATTCTCGAAGCGCTGGACTTCCGCCGCGCCATGAAAAAGGTCGCCCAGGAATGGGGCCAGGACTGGTGGTTCGAGGTATGGGGACCGGACAATTTCGCAGAAGACGGCATCGGCTCGCGTGAAGACTGGATGATCCGCGCCGAGGACACGTGGCACGGCTTCGGCAAGCTCGCCCCCGGCTTCAACATGCTGGACCCGATCAAGGCCACCATCGTCACGCCGGGCCTCTCGCTGGACGGCCAGTTCGGCGGCACCGGCATTCCGGCATCCATCGTCACCAAGTATCTGGCGGAACACGGCGTCATCGTCGAGAAGGCTGGCCTGTATTCCTTTTTCATCATGTTTACCATCGGCATCACCAAGGGCCGCTGGAACACGCTGCTGACGGCGTTGCAGCAGTTCAAGGACGACTACGACAAGAACCAGCCGATGTGGCGCATCCTGCCCGAGTTCGCCGCGGCCAACCCGCGCTACGAGCGTGTCGGCCTGCGCGACTTGTGCCAGCAGATCCACGACATGTACAAGGGCTACGACGTTGCGCGCCTGACCACGGAAATGTACCTGTCCGACATGCAACCGGCGATGAAGCCGTCGGATGCCTTCGCCAAGATGGCACACCGCGAGATCGAACGCGTCGCCATCGATGAACTCGAAGGTCGCGTCACTGCCATCCTGCTCACGCCCTACCCGCCCGGCATTCCGCTGCTGATTCCGGGCGAGCGCTTCAACAAGACCATCGTCGATTACCTCAAGTTCGCGCGCGATTTCAACGAGAAATTCCCCGGTTTTGAAACCGACGTGCATGGCCTGGTGCGGCAGGAAATCAACGGCAGGCGCGGCTACTACGTGGACTGCGTCAAATAGGGTCAGATAGTCAGATAGGATCAAATAGAAATCGAAGGCACCGCACGCGGTGCCTTTTTTCAAAGTACGACTCGGCATCAATTGTGAGGTGGGTGCTGTACTGGGCAAATCCGGTGCAATGAGCAGCCAACACAGCAGCGCGCTGGTCAGCGTGGCAGACCTCCACAATGTGTTTCGAGTAGGTCCTTATCATTATCATTCACACGTTCAACCTGATGGGAGAAGATACCGATGCTCACAGCACTGCAAGCACTCGACCGCCTGCGCGAAGGAAACCGTCGCTTCGTCGCCGACATCAAAAATCTGCATGCAATGCCCAGCCACGCGCGCCGCATCGCACTGGCGGATGGGCAGGAACCATTCGCCATCATTCTCGGCTGTTCCGACTCGCGGGTGCCGGCGGAACTGGTGTTCGACCAAGGGCTGGGCGACCTGTTCGTGATCCGCGTGGCGGGCAACATCGTCGCGCCATCGCAGATCGGCAGCGTGGAGTTCGCCGCCGGCCAGTTCAACACACGGCTGGTGGTTGTCCTCGGCCATACCAACTGCGGCGCCATTTCCGCCACGCTGGAAGAACTGCGGCAGCCAAGCGCAAACCAGTCGCGCAACCTGCGCTCGATTGTCGATCGCGTTCGTCCCTCCGTGGAGACACTGCTGGAAACGGAACTGCGGAACGATCCGCATGCACTGATGCATCAGGCGGTACGCGCCAACATTCGCGCATCGGCTAACCAGTTGCGCCATGGCTCGGAAATTCTCGAAACCCTGATTCAGAACGACGGGCTGCTGGTGGTGGGAGCAGAGTATTCGTTGGAAACCGGGGAAGTGGAATTCTTCGACGTGCCAGAGCTAGCCTAGCAGTCCATCATTCTTCAATTGTTCGTGCAGCACTTCGGCCACAATGCGCAGGACCGTGCGCTGCTGTTTCGACGGCAATTCCTTATAACCATGCTGCCGAAGGCCGCGCTGGCTGCCTGCTTGCTCAGTCCCTGGTTCCACGCGGTCGGCTTCTCCTGGCATTTCCATGTATCCCACCGATGGCGAAACGCAGGACGATTTATTCAGAAGTGCTGATCAGGCACTGTACGCGGCCGAACGTCAAGGCGGGAGCGCTTATCAGTTTTACCGCAGCATATTTTCATGAGACTGCTTCAGCGATCGAACGGCATCAAAAAATGGAACGGGCGGTCAGCGTGGTAAAGCGCTCCAGCGCATAAGCACCGGCCAACGAATTTCCCGCCGCATCCAGTCCGGGCGACCATACCGCAATCGCTGCTTCGCCTGGCAGCAGTGCCAGGATGCCGCCGCCGACGCCGCTCTTGGCTGGCAAGCCGACATGATAGGCAAAGTCGCCGGCTGCATCGTAGGTGCCGCAGGTCAGCATCAGCGCATTCAGACGCTTGGCCGAACTCGCATCCAGTATCTGCGTACCGTTCCACGGGATGGTGCCGTGCTGCGCAAGGAAGCTGCCAGCCTTCGCCAGTTCGGCGCACGTCATGGTGATCGAACACTGGCTGCAATAGTTATCGATCACGACGTCCACCGGATTGTGCAGGTTGCCGAAATCCTTCATGAAATGCGCAATCGCGCTGTTGCGGTGCGCAGTCTTGCGCTCCGACAGCGCCACGGTGGGATCGAAATCGATCGTCTGTTCGTCGGCCAGCATGCGTGCAAACTGCAATACCGCGATGTCGGCCTGCACGAAGCGCGTCGCCAGGATGTCGGTGATGACCAGCGCACCAGCGTTGATGAAGGGATTGCGCGGCTTGCCGCGCTCGAACTCCAGCTGGACCAGCGAATTGAAAGGATTACCCGAGGGCTCGCGGCCGACGCGCGTCCATACCGCATCGCCTTCCCGCGAAAACGCCAGCGCCAGTGCGAACAGCTTGGTGATACTTTGCAGAGAAAAGCGCACCCCCGCGTCGCCGACCGAGTAAGTGCGCCCATCCAGGCAATAGATGGCCATCCCGAAATGGTCGGGCGATATCTTCGACAGTTCGGGAATATAGCTGGCGACCTTGCCCTTCCCAAGCAGCGGCTTTATTTCGCCATGGATGGTATCGAGAATGTGTTGGTAGTCAGAATGCATTTGGAATCACTTTGCGATGCAGAGCAACTGCGGACGCTACGCATGGAAGACAGCATAAGAGACCATATCGCGCCGTCAGTGCCGGCGCGCCTGGCATGTCAATCGTTCAAGCGCGCTCAGGTTTTCGGCAATGTCACGCCGTGCTGCCCCTGGTATTTTCCGCCGCGATCCTTGTACGAGGTTTCACAGATTTCATCGCTCTCGAAAAACAGCACCTGTGCGCAGCCTTCGCCGGCATAAATCTTCGCCGGCAGCGGCGTGGTGTTGGAAAACTCGAGCGTCACATAACCTTCCCACTCGGGTTCGAAGGGCGTCACGTTGACGATGATGCCGCAGCGCGCGTAAGTGGATTTTCCGAGGCAGATGGTCAGCACGCTGCGGGGGATGCGGAAGTACTCGACGGTGCGCGCCAACGCGAACGAATTCGGCGGAATGATGCAGACATCGCCCTTGAAATCGACGAAGGATTTCTCATCGAAGTTTTTCGGATCGACGATGGTGCTGTTGATGTTGGTGAAAATCTTGAATTCGTCGGCGCAGCGGATATCGTAGCCGTATGAGGAAGTGCCATAGCTGACGATCTTGTGACCGCCGACGTTACGCACCTGGCCTGATTCGAAGGGTTCGATCATGCCGTGTTCCTCCGCCATGCGGCGGATCCACTTGTCGGATTTAATGCTCATTATTTTCGCGAAGAGTTGGTCCTGAATCGAGGCGGAACACAGCGGGACGAGGCAGCGGCGTTCGATGACGGGTCTTGTTGTGCGCCGATTTTCCCGCGATTTTACGCGAAAACGCCCCCGCAGCCACTTTTCCGCAGAGCGCGGCCAAGCCTTGCCCGTCATTGGCTTTCCGCCTATTCTGAGCGGCACCAGTCATTTTCAGAAAAGGATTGAAATGAGCAAATCGTTAAGACTGTCCGAGACATGGTTCAGACGGGGGCTGTGGCTGGTGGCGATCGTATTCGCGGCTTTCCTGGTTGGCTTGGGCGGCACCGTGATCTCCAATCTTCCCAAGATCGAGCGCATCTATACGCTGGAAAATTTCGAGAATCATCCGGCCGCCCAACAGGCGCGTAGCGCCATCCATCTGGCCCAGGAAAACGCACGTGCCGCGCACGACGCGGTAGAACAGGCAGAACTGAAACTCAAGATCGCCCAGTCCAATTCCCGCACCGCGCAGGACACGTTCGGCAACTGGCTGGCGACGCGCCATGTCACGATGCGCCCTGACCAGGATCAGGAGCTGATTGCCAGGACAAAGGCACTAGACGAGATCAAGGCGGCAGAAAGAAAGGCACGATCTGCGGTGGAGGAGCAGCAGCAAATCGCCCTGAATGCGCGACAGGCGCAAGCCGCCGCACAACGTCAGTTGAACGACATTCAAAGCGAGGCCAGTAAAAAATTGCAAGCCGCCCAGCGTAAGCAGGAATTGAGAGTATTCCTGTACCGGCTGGCGCTGACGCTGCCTTTGCTGGTGTTTGCCGGCTGGCTGTTTGCGAAAAAGCGCAAAGGCGCCTATTGGCCCTTTGTTTGGGGTTTTATCTTCTTTGCCCTCTTTGCCTTCTTCGTTGAACTGGTTCCCTACCTCCCCAGCTATGGCGGCTATGTGCGCTATACCGTCGGCATCGTTATTACGGTACTCGTCGGACGACAAACCATCATTTCCCTCAACCGCTATCTGGAACGGCAGAAACTGGCCGAACAGCAGCCAGACATCGCGCGC
>DATLIB010000116.1:0-7553 GCA_035539595.1 Noviherbaspirillum sp. | reverse complement strand
CCGGCATGTTTGCTGCTGAGCCGACCGTCTTGAAGTCGGATTACGCTAAATGGAAGCTGGAAGACCCCCGCATGAACTTCGCCATTTCCCAGCGCGGCGCAAAAACCGGACTGGACCATCTGGGCATCCAGGTCGAGTCCGATAGCGAACTGTCCGAAATGCAAGCGCGACTGGATGCCTTGCAACCCGGCGTCGAGAAGGAAGAGGGCGTTCAGTGCTGCTACGCCCAGTCCGACAAATATTGGGTAACGGATCCATCGGGCATTGCATGGGAAACCTTCCATTCACTCACTGACATTCCGGTATTCGGTGGCTCGAAGAACGCCACACCGGCACGCAAGCCTATCGATATTCCCGTCGCACAATCGAACAGCCAGACCGCAACGGCATGCTGCGCGCCATCCACCTCCACCAAACAAGGTTCGTCCTGCTGCTAACGAAAAAGAAAGAGTGTCATGACTGAAAAAACATATAACGTCTTGTTTTTGTGCACCGGTAATTCCGCAAGAAGCATCATGGCCGAAGCCTTGGTCACCAGCATGAGCAAAGGCCGCTTCAAGGGCTATAGCGCCGGTAGCAAACCGGGCGGGAAGGTCAACCCCTTTGCCATCGAAAAAGTAAAGGAAACCGGTTATCCGGTGGAGGAACTGCGCAGCAAAAGCTGGGACGAGTTTGCCAAGCCGGATGCGCCGCACATGGACTTCATCATTACCGTATGCGACAACGCGGCAGGCGAAGTCTGTCCTATCTGGCCGGGACATCCCGCATCAGCCCACTGGTCGTTCGAAGACCCGGCCGCCGTTGAAGGTGGCGATGACGAAAAGCGTGCGGCATTCAACAAAATATTCAAGCAAATCCTGGCAAGGATGAACACCTTCGTCAGCTTGCCGATCCACCTGCTGGACAAAAACGCGGTACAGCGCGAAATCAAGAAAATCGGCGATACCCCGGTTGCAACGGCATAAGCAGGCAAGGCCACTCACTCGCCGAGGTGCGCATTCCTGCACACTTATTCCTGGACGGTCCCTAGGCATTTTCATACGGATTATTTTGCAATGAGCACTTCACACACCACGGCAGTCGCTGGCGGTTCTGCGCCCGCCATTGGATTCTTCGAGCGCTACCTGACCGTATGGGTAGCGCTGTGCATCGTTACCGGCATCGCGCTGGGCCGGCTATTTCCTGATGCGTTCCAAACCATTGCACAGCTGGAGGTGGCACGGGTCAACATTCCGGTGGGGATTCTCATCTGGGTCATGATTATTCCGATGCTCATTAAAATCGACTTCGGCGCGCTTTCCCAGGTAAGAAGCCAGTGGCGCGGCATCGGCGTTACCTTGGTCATCAACTGGCTGGTTAAACCCTTTTCCATGGCGTTTTTAGGTTGGCTATTCATTCGTCATGTGTTTGCCGACTGGCTGCCCGCAGATCAACTCGACAGCTACATCGCCGGTCTGATTCTGCTCGCTGCTGCGCCTTGCACCGCCATGGTTTTCGTATGGAGTCAGCTTTGCAAGGGTGACCCGTATTTCACCCTGTCTCAGGTGGCGCTGAATGACGTCATCATGATCGTCGCCTTTGCGCCGATTGTTGCGCTGTTATTGGGGCTTTCCGCCATCACAGTGCCATGGGACACGCTGATCGCTTCCGTGGCGCTTTACATCATCATCCCGGTAATTCTGGCCCAAGTGATTCGTCACGCGCTACTGGCTAAGGGCAATGCCGCCTTGGAACGCGCCGTCTCGACGCTGGGTCCATACTCCATTTCAGCACTGCTACTCACGCTCGTCCTGCTCTTCGCATTCCAGGGCGAAGCCATTACGAGTCAGCCGCTCATCATCGCGCTGCTGGCGGTGCCGATTCTTATCCAGGTGTTTTTCAATTCCGGACTGGCATACCTGTTGAACCGCAGGCTGGGCGTGGCACATTGCGTGGCCGGTCCATCGAGCCTGATCGGCGCCTCCAATTTTTTCGAGTTGGCTGTGGCGACGGCGATCAGCCTGTTCGGCTTTCAGTCCGGCGCGGCATTGGCAACGGTTGTCGGAGTTCTGATTGAAGTCCCTGTGATGCTGCTTGTCGTTGCTATCGTGAATCGTTCGCAGCGATGGTATGAAGCAAAGGCATAACGGCATGGGAGGCCAAATAGAATTGCGAGCCGGTGAACCAATGGCCTTGCCTTGATTTTTCTCAATCGAAATATTTCCTTACAGATCATGAGCTTACCTGATGTTATTCCTACTTATCCACAGAGTTGGGCACAGAAAAAGTGGGTATGTTTCTTTTCGCAACGGTTTAGCCTTGCGGCTGTCGGGCAAACTTCGGCGCCGTATGCGAATTCGAAGCGACCGCCTATTCTGAACTGACCACATCCATCGCATGAGAGGGACTAGCTTTGCTGCTCCCCGTTCGTTGCAATAAACGAATCAGGGACCATGGGCGGCCAGCTTTCCTCATGTGGTTTTTCCGCCCTATTATGAAAGGCAGGTCCGCAGTTGGTGCCCAGCCATGCAATGAACATGGCGACGAGCGTGGCATGTTGCTGATCAGGATTTCAACGCGCATAAATCTGCCAAGGACAGGCCGCAGCATGTAGTTTGATTCACAGTCATTGACCTGCCCCCAAATCGCAAAACAGCTCGGTACTGTTCATGTCATCTTAATCAGTCAAATCGGTTGCATGGAAGCGATGATTACGACGCGCAGCACGAAGCTACGCCGGTTAATGGCGTTGGAAAATCAGAGAAAGCGTTGGAAAGTACGGCTTGCCCTAGTTGTACACAGGGGGAAAGTGTTTGATTTTATGGGGGAATTTGGGGTGGCCGATGGGACTCGAACCCACGACGACAGGAATCACAATCCTGGACTCTACCAACTGAGCTACGGCCACCACTGAAAGACATTTGCCAGACTAAACATCAAGCAAGCCCGCAATTATACAAACTTCACGACGAACTGGCAAATGCATCGTGGTCATGTATGTCCGGCAACCCGTATTACTGCCGGCTGCAAGTCCAGCAACCGCGAAAATGCCGTGGACAGTGCCGTTTCGCTGGCGGTGGTGAAGGCAGTGACAGTTCCTTGCGCTTCGGCGCGCAGCAACTGACGCTCGGTCAATAGTCGCTGCAGTTGCCGTGCGATGGGTTGGCCGGTATCCACTATTGCGATCGATGCGGCACTGATGCGGCGGACAGCTTCTTCAATCAGGGGCAGCACGAAGGGGTAATGTGTGCATCCAAGCACCAGCGTGTCGGCGCCTTGCTCCAACAAAGGTTCAACATACCCGCGTATCAGTTTGGCTGTTGCAGTCGAATGCAACTCGCCTTTTTCCACTTGGTCCGCTAGCCCAATGCACGGCTGCGGCAGAAACCGTACCTGGGTTGTGGCTGAAATTTGTTCCTGCAGCAGTTTGAACTTGACGCTGGACAAAGTGCGTTCGGTCGCCATGACGCCGACGACGCCGCTCTTGGTTAATGTCGCCGCCGGTTTTAATCCCGGTTCTACCCCCACCAACGGCAGGGCAGGGTAGCGCTCGCGCAGTGCCTTGATGGCGGCGGCAGTCGCGGTATTGCAGGCAACCACCAGGGCTTTGGCCCGATATTGCATCAGGAATTCCGCGATGGCGAGCGATCTGGCGACGATCTCTTCTTCGCTTCTGCCACCATACGGCGCATGGCCGGAATCGGCAAAGTAAAGCAAATGCTCATGCGGCAGGTAGGCGCGAATGTATTTCAGCACCGACAATCCGCCGATGCCGGAATCAAAAACGCCGATGGGGGCATCCGCCCCCATCACACCTGTCATGTCAGAAATGACGGCCACTGTTGCACGCGCTTATGCCGTTGTGACCGGAATTTTGCCGAGGCTTCCCGATGCAATGCGTTCCTGCCATTCCTTTGGTCCGGTGTTGTGCACCGAGATGCCGTTGGCATCGACCGCCACAGTGACCGGCATATCCTTGACGTCGAACTCGTAAATAGCTTCCATGCCGAGGTCTGCAAAGCCGACTACTTTGGCGTTCTTGATCGCCTTCGATACCAGGTAGGCGGAGCCGCCGACTGCCATCAGGTAAGCCGATTTGTGCTGCTTGATCGACTCAATGGCAATGGGACCGCGCTCGGCCTTGCCGATCATCGAAATCAGACCGGTCTTTTCCAGCATCATGTCGGTGAATTTATCCATGCGGGTGGCGGTAGTCGGTCCGGCAGGGCCAACGACTTCATCGCGCACCGGATCGACTGGGCCGACATAGTAAATAACGCGGTTGGTGAAATCGACCGGCAGCTTTTCGCCTTTGGCCAGCATGTCTTGAATACGCTTATGGGCGGCATCACGACCGGTCAGCATCTTGCCGTTCAAAAGCAGAGTCTGGCCCGGCTTCCAAGAGGCGACTTCTTCCTTGGTCAGGGTATTGAGATCGATGCGCTTGGATTTTTCCGTGTCCGGCACCCAATGTACGTCCGGCCACTCGGACAGCGAAGGCGGTTCGATGTAGGCCGGGCCGGAACCGTCGAGCACGAAATGCGCATGCCGGGTCGCCGCGCAGTTCGGAATCATCGCGACAGGCTTGGACGCGGCGTGTGTCGGATGCATCATGATCTTTACGTCGAGCACCGTGGTCAGGCCGCCCAAGCCCTGCGCGCCAATGCCGAGCGCATTGATTTTTTCATGCAACTCCAGACGCAGCTCTTCGGTCTTGTTTTGCGGGCCGCGCTGCTTCAGTTCGTACATGTCGATGTCTTCCATCAACACTTGTTTCGCCATCAGCATCGCTTTTTCTGCAGTGCCGCCGATACCGATACCGAGCATGCCCGGCGGGCACCAGCCCGCACCCATGGTCGGCACGGTCTTTAATACCCAATCCACGATGGAGTCGGATGGATTAAGCATCACGAACTTGGATTTGTTCTCGGAGCCGCCACCCTTGGCCGCAACCTGCACGTCCACCGTGTTGCCCGGAACCAGCTCCATGTGGACCACGGCAGGTGTGTTGTCCTTGGTGTTTTTGCGCTCGAACTGCGGGTCGGCAACGACCGATGCGCGCAGGATATTATCCGGGTGGTTATAGCCGCGGCGCACGCCTTCGTTGACCGCATCGGTGATAGACCCCTTGAAGCCGTCGAAACGTACGTCCATGCCGATCTTCAGGAACACGTTGACGATACCGGTATCCTGGCAAATCGGACGGCGACCTTCGGCGCACATGCGCGAGTTGGTCAGGATTTGTGCGATCGCGTCCTTAGCCGCCGGGCTTTGCTCGGTTTCGTAAGCGCGTGCCAAGTGCTGAATGTAATCGACCGGGTGATAGTAACTGATGTACTGCAGCGCGGCTGCAACCGATTCGATCAGGTCTTCTTGCTTGATGGTGGTGGTCATGATGATGTCAACGAACGGTCAGTGGGAGTCTTGAGGCGCGTGTGTACCGGCCATAATGCGGTCGCTATAGGCGATTGCCATCGCAGAAAATAGGAATACGACATGAATGCCGGTTTGCGCGGCCAGTGTTTTTACATCGTATGCGCTGGCGTTGATGAACGTCTTCAGCAAGTGAATCGAGGAAATGCCGATAATGGCGGTCGCGAGTTTTACCTTGAGCACGGAAGCATTTACGTGCGATAGCCATTCCGGCTGATCGGGGTGGTCTTCTAGATGCATGCGCGACACGAAAGTTTCGTAACCGCCGACGATCACCATGATCAGCAGATTCGAAATCATGACGACGTCAATCAGTCCCAGCACCACCAGCATGATGGTGGTTTCGGTTAGTTTTGTCGGACGGACGGCGCCGTCGATGGCAACTGCATTGATGACATGTTCGAGTGCAGCCTGGTTGCCCATGGCTGCGCCGATCAGATCGACCAGTTCGACCCAGAAGTGGAAAACATATACGCCTTGCGCCAGGATCAGGCCGATATATAGTGGCAATTGCAGCCACCGGCTCATGAAAATCAGGTTGGGCAAGGATCGGATGGTGCGGGAAGATTGGGTAATACGCTTTTGCTTGGGATCCATGAGAGAACAATAGTAGGAGCAGGGACGAAACCCGTGCATTTTACACGCGTCGGCGATTCCTAACTTGCGGCGCGGCAACGCAACGACTACCAATAAATGTCAATGATAGAACGGCAATGTCGTACATGCTTTGGACGAGTCTGGCATCTTTTCTGTAACTGGTTTTTACTGGTTTTCGCACGCTTGTATATCGCCCGAAAATGGCCCAGATTACCTGTGTAAGGCTTCAGTAAGTGTAAAAGATTAACTTCGCAACAGATAAACACTCATGCGGGAGTAAAAACATGTCCGATATAGAATCCCTAAAACAGGAAAGCCGCGTCTTTGCGCCGCCGGCCGAGTTCGTCAAGAACGCGTGCATCTCCGGCATGGATAGTTACCAGGCGATGTGCGCAGCGGCCGAGCGTGATTACGAGGGCTTCTGGGCACAGCTCGCAAATGAAAACCTCCAATGGCGCAAGCCGTTCACCAAAACGCTGAACGAATCCGATGCGCCGTTCTATAAGTGGTTCGAAGATGGACAACTCAACGTGTCCTACAACTGCCTGGATCGTAATCTCGCCAATGGCAATGCCGGCAAGACGGCCATCCTTTTCGAAGCTGACGACGGGCAGGTTACGCAAATCAGTTACCAGGAACTGCACGACAAGGTTTGCCGATTCGCCAACGGTCTCAAATCGATTGGCGTGAAAAAAGGCGATCGCGTGGTTGTTTATATGCCCATGTCGGTCGAAGGCATCGCCGCCATGCAAGCCTGTGCCCGTATTGGCGCCACCCACTCGGTCGTTTTTGGCGGTTTCTCCGCCAAGTCGCTGCAGGAACGGATCATCGATGCCGGTGCCGTCGCCGTAATCACCGCTGACGAGCAAGTCCGTGGCGGCAAGCAATTGCCATTAAAAGCCATCGTTGATGAGGCGATCAGCATGGGCGGTTGCGATACGCTCAAGAACGTCATCATCTATCGACGTACTGGTGCCAGCATTAACGTCGCCCCGGGCCGCGATTTGTGGCTGCACGATCTTGTCGTCAATCAGGCTGCCGTGTGCGAGCCGGAATGGGTCGAAGCCGAGCATCCACTATTTATTCTGTATACCTCAGGTTCTACCGGCAGACCGAAGGGCGTACAACATTCTTCAGCAGGCTATCTACTGTGGGCTATGCTCACCATGAAGTGGACCTTCGACATCAAGCCGAGCGACGTTTTCTGGTGCACCGCCGACATCGGCTGGGTTACTGGCCACACCTATATCGCTTATGGTCCGTTGGCGGTCGGTGCCACCCAAATCGTGTTTGAAGGCGTGCCGACTTTTCCTAACGCCGGCCGCTTCTGGAACATGATCCAGAAACACAGAGCCACCATCTTCTACACTGCCCCGACAGCCATCCGTTCTCTGATTAAAGCCGCTGATGCCGACCCCGAGGTCCATCCGAAAAAATACGACCTGTCCAGCCTGCGCCTGCTAGGGTCGGTGGGCGAACCGATCAACCCGGAAGCCTGGATGTGGTACTACAAGAACGTCGGTAACGAAAGGTGTCCAATTGCC
>DATLIB010000115.1:0-3347 GCA_035539595.1 Noviherbaspirillum sp. | reverse complement strand
TGCTGCAAATGGCTTCCCCAGAAAAATCGAGATAACGCCGACTTTTATGATGCCGTCTCGACTTGCTCAAGAGGACATCCTGCCGCCTGACATGCTTCCATCGCGCCCAGGCTGTCCTCCACCGTTTTGAACCCATTCTGTTTCAACAACGACGCTGCAACCAGCGCGCGTTGCCCACTGCCACAGAAGGTAGTGATCGTTTTATCTTTGGGAATCTCGTCAATATGCTCGAGCAGGTCACCCAAAAAGATATGCAAAGCACCTGGCAACTTACCACTTTTTTCCAGCTCTTCTTCTTTGCGAACATCCAGCAAAATGAAGTCAGCGCCGGCACGAATACGTTCTACTAGCTTGTCCACATGCACTGCCGGAATCTGATCGTATTGTTCACCACTGGTTTCCCAGCTTCTCATTCCGCCTGCCAAAAAACCTTTTACGCGATCATATCCCAATCGCATCAAATGAAGGACGGCGGTTTCCACCTGCTGCTGCCCCTCGGCAACAAGACCAATATCACGATCGTACGACAGGAAATAACCGCCATACGCAGGAATCAGATCGTTTGGTAGCGCCAAACTGTCGGGGATAAAAGCGCCAGCAATCGCTTCGGTGGATCGGACATCCAAGACCAACATGCCATTTGCTCGTGCCGCTTTAAATTGCTCTGCGCTCATTGGGGAAGGCGTTGGAAGCTGCGGCAATACAGGGGCATTTCCTTGCTGATTGTATTCTTCCATTTTTCTGAAATAGGGTGGACGATGTGGCTTCTCGGCCAACTTCATTTCGATAAAGCTATTGCGATCCTTTTTCTGTAGTGCCTGATTGTAGAGGCGCTCGTAGCCCAGGGTAGAAAACTCCCGTTTGGCCATACCTGAGCCGCAAACAGAGCCTGCACCGTGACCAGGATAAAGAAGAACATGATCACCCAGCGGGAGGACTTTGCTAAAAATACTATCGTATTGCAAACCCGCCATCTCACGGGCGCGCTCTGGAAACAGATCCGTGCGGCCGACCGCGCCTATAAACAGCAAATCGCCGGTAAATACCGCCAGCGGATTATCACTCGCACTTTTGTCGATCAGTACCAAGCTGATGCTTTCCGGCGTATGTCCGGGCGTTTCCAAAACCTTCAATATTACGCTGCCAAATTCGAAGGAGTCACCTTCGGAAAGAGGATTGCCATAAGAGAAGTCGAGTGCCTTGCCATGATAGATTTTTGCACCCGTACGCTGTTGAAGCGCAACAGATCCTACAACGTAATCTTCATTGCGGTGGGTTTCGAAGATGTGGGTAATTTGCATCCCCTGGCTTTGCGCGATTGAAATATAGGTTTCGCAGTCTCGGCGGGGATCGATGACGGCGGCTTGGGTGCCATTACCCACCAGGTAGGAAAGATGCGCCAAACCTTCTGATTTTATTAGTTCCAGGACAATATAGTCGGCCATGGGAGCATCTTCCTGTTTGTTGGATACGTTCTTTTTTGACCGCTTTGTGTTTCAACCTCAGCAGTCACCTCGGGAACTTTATTGTGAAGCATGTTCTTCCACCTGCGGACTCCACCGTGATGCTTCCGCGGTGAGCGAGCGTTACTTGTCGCACGATGAACAGACCGAGACCAAGGCTGATACGTTCGCTGCTTGAATCCGAGAAACCGTGACGCCGCAGCGGCTCGAAAAGTGAATTCATCAGCTCTTTCGGAATGCTCGGCCCGGTGTTCTCCACCGACAAGTAAATGTGAGCATTATCCGTATGTAAACTCACGCGAATGGTGCCATCGGGATCGCCGTACTTGGCGGCATTCGTGACCAGATTGCTAATGGCTTGTTTAATTCGCGAAGCGTCCCAGTTTCCAGGCACGACGCCGTCGGATTCGAATTCAATCGTGAAAGCAGGCAAGGTGGCGCGCAGCAGATCAACCTCTTCGCGGCAGATCGATACCAGATCCAATGGTTCCAGATGTGCCTGCATACCGATCGCGAGTGAAGTACGGTTGTAGTCGAGCAGATCATCCAGCAGTTGCCGCATCCGTTTCCCGCTGCGTATGATTTTCTCCGCATTCTGGCGTACCACCTCCTCCGCACTCATTGCGGAGATGACCTGCGCGATCAAAGACATCGCATTCAGGGGACCACGCAAATCGTGACCGATGGTACCAAGCAATAAGTCACGTCGACGGTCCACTTCTCGTGAAAAGTAATCGACAGACTCGGCGATCGCCTGATCCACGGCTTCATTGAAGCGGCGTGCATCTTCCATCGCTTCCGGCCCATAACCGCCGGCATCAGACCATAAACGAAACACGCTTGCGCGCAGAGCGCGGTACTCGGCAACCAATTGCCGAATGTCGAACCCACTGAGGGCGCGCGCCAGGGCGTGAGTCTGCGCCGCGGTCTCCGGTGTCTCTGCTAGCGCAGAGAGATGGCCTTGCGATTTCGCCAATTGTTCTGCGCTGGATTGGGGCGTGCGCAGGTCCATCGTTATCGTTTTCAGCATTTGTTCGGCGTGATCGCGAAGTTCGGCCGCGTCCATCAGGCCCGCTGCGGGTAGCAGCGTCGAGGCAAACAAATCCCACTCAGTGAGAATTTTTGGCAAGTTAGCGTCTATGAAGTCAGCGAGCCGCATCGTGCATACCTCCTTTTGCTGCGGACGGATGGCTACACTCTATAAACGAAGAAACTACTTATAAGATTCCATTTTAAAAATCTGATCTGGATCAAAAGGAATCTAATTAGGACTCTGGCCTATCAACTTGAGCAAAAAATAGCCTAACGACCCCTCCAAAGAATCTCAGGTCGTCATTAATATTCATTGGATTGTTTTTAATCTGATTTCTTGTCCGGCGGCAGGATTCGGTCGGCCAAGGTCTGGCAAAATCAGGTTATATGGCATGAACGATCCCATTAATGCTGACACCACAAAGAGAACCACATGCTTTCACTGACCAGTCTCGGGGGAGCGGGTACCGTTACCGGTTCCAAGCACCTGCTCACTTTTGGGGACACGCGCATCCTTGTCGATTGTGGCTTGTTCCAGGGCCTGAAAAATTTACGAGAATTGAATTGGCAACGCCTGCCAATTCAGCCGCGCGATATCAACGCCGTGGTGCTGACCCATGCCCATCTCGATCATTGCGGTTACTTGCCACGGCTGGTGATCGATGGTTTCGCAGGTCGAATCCATGCCTCTCCCGCAACGCGCGACGTGGCTGAGCTGATTCTGCTCGACAGCGCCTGGCTGCAGGAAAAAGATGCCGAATTTGCGAATCGAAAAGGATTTTCCAAACATTCGCCGGCATTGCCGCTGTACCGCGTCTCCGATGCCGAACGCACGCTGAAGCTGTTCACGAA
>DATLIB010000114.1:0-3340 GCA_035539595.1 Noviherbaspirillum sp. | reverse complement strand
GCCGAAGCGAGCGAAGCGACCTATCGCTCGGTGCTGCTGGCCTTGCAGGCCGATGTGGCGCAGACCTATTTCCGCCTGCGCGCTGCCGACGCCGAACTGGCTTTCCTGAACGAGACGGTGCGTTTGCGCGAAGAAAACGTGCGCATCAACCAGCGCCGCTACGAACTGGGCGACTTGGGCGAGCTGGACTTGACGCGTGCGCGCACCGAACTGTCCACCACGCGCTCCGAAGCCATCGCGCTGGAACGTCAACGCGCCCAACTGGAACACGCCTTGGCGGTATTGCTCGGCAAGCCGGCAGCGGCTTTCAACGCGAATAGCAATCCTCTGCTGGCGTCGTCAGCGCTGCCGGGCATTCCGGCCGGCCTGCCATCGACCTTGCTGGAACGCCGCCCGGATATCGCCGCAGCACAACGCGCCATGATGGCGGCCAATGCCCGCATCGGCGTCGCCCGCTCGGCCATGTTCCCGGCGTTGCAGCTGACCGCCGCCGGCGGCGGCTTGTCGGAAGATTTGTCCGACGTGTTCAAGTGGAGCAGCCGCAGCTGGATGGTCGGCCTGCTGATGTCCTTGCCGATCATTGACGGCGGCCGCACACAGGCCAATATTGCGCGCAGCGAAGCCGCACTGGAAGAATCGGTCGCCGGCTACCGGCAAAGCGTACTCACCGCCTTTGCCGAAGTCGAGGACAACCTGGTCGGCCTGCGCACCCTGACAGGTCAGGCCGAAGCCATCGACGACGCCGTGGCGTCGGCACGCCGCTCGGCCGAACTGGCCAATACCTTGTATACCGCGGGACGGTCGAGCTATATCGACGTACTCGATGCGCAACGCAACCTGGCTACGGTCGAACGCAGCGCGGTGCAGTTGCGCGGCGCCCGGGCCGCCACGACGGTTGCCTTGATCCGGTCGCTGGGCGGCGGCTGGTGAGGTTTTAAGGACCTAAGTTTTTTATTACACAGTGCGATTCCCTTGCCGGGAAATCTCACGAAGGAGACAGGCGCGCACGGAAAGACGCAGGCAGGTAATGACAATGGGTCATCAGCTACACGATCCATTGTTTCGCAAACAGAAATGATGCATTGCCTGGCTTGCTGTTTTTCCCATGGCGCGTGATGGATAGACTGTGCTTCATCGATGGGCACACAACGTTAATCGACAAGGCAGGGCAAGGGCAGACAACCCGAACCGCTCCGCCGCAGTCACGCAATTCATTTACTTAAATAGGGAAAATCATGAATACTAAAAATTTCGTTATTGCTGTCACCTTGTTTGCCGCTGCCGGCGCTGCGCTGGCCGATCAGGCCAATACCCCCAAGACCCGCACACAAGTGCAGGCGGAACTGCAACAGGCGTATGACAAGGGCGCGCATGCCTATCTGCAAAACCTCGACGTGCCGCAGGCCGTCGCCGTGACGCCAGCGGCTCCGGCTACACCGGTCGCTGCCAAGGTGCCGGCTGAAGTACAGCAGGCACAGGGCCGCACACGCGCCGATGTCCGCGCCGAACTGGAATCCGCCTACGCACAGGGCGAGTATGCCTACCTGCAAAACCTCGATGTGCCGCAAGCCCAAACCACCTATATCGCCTCCACCAAGACCCGCGAAGAAGTGCGCAATGAAGCCATGCAAGCCGGGAAAGACGAGCAAGTCAAAAGCAGCGGCTTTGGCGGCTGATGCTCGATTCGGGCCGGCGTATCGGGCCGCCCGAAGTCGTGCCTGAAGTCGTTCAAGCGACGGCCTGATGCAAGGCTGACCGTCGCACCGGAAGTTCTCCACCCATACTCTCTCAGGAGTTGGACTTGGCCCGCAGGCAACAACGCTGCGGGCTTTTTTTATGCCGGGCAGAGCCATCTCCTGCGACCGGGGCACAGCCCGCTGATTCCCTCGCTATCCACCAGCCGCCGCAAACACCCGGCAGGCTATACTCGTTTCCTTCCCTCTCAACATCCCTCGTGCAGGTGACGACATGCCTACTCTTTGCGACGCGTCCCGCGCCACCCTGATCGTCATTGATCTGCAGGAACGCCTGATGCCGGCAATCGACGAAGGCGCAACTGTCATCCGGCATGCCGTGATGCTGGCGCAGGCCGCAAAATTGCTGGGGGTACCCGTTATCGGCACGGCGCAATACCCTGCCGGCCTGGGACAGAATGTGGCGGAGGTGCAGGCGCTATGCGACCGGGTGATTCCCAAAACGGATTTCGATGCCGGTGCGGAACCGGCATTTTTAACGGCGCTGCACCCCGCCCGCGACGACCTTGTGGTGATCGGCTGCGAAGCGCATGTGTGCGTGCTGCAGACCGTGCTCGGCCTGTTGCGGGGAAAGCGACGCATCCGGTTGGTGGTCGATGCAATCGGCTCACGCCAGCCATTCAACAAAATCATGGCGATGGAGCGCGCCAAGGCGGCGGGAGCGGACTTGGTGACGACGGAAATGGTGCTGTTTGAGTGGATGCGCAGTTGCACGCATCCCCGCTTCAAGGAAGTGCTGCAACTGCTCAAGTGAATAAAGGAAGCGACAGAGCAGCATGCTGCCCTTGCTGCCGACCTCAGAGCCTGAACAGGCTCTCAGTACGCGTCGTACACCGACTGCCGGCGTTCAAACAGAGGATGCTTGCCGGAGCGGTCGATTTCCCGGCGTTGTTGGGTTCTGCCCGCCAGAAAAAAATGCAGCGGGTTGCGCCGTTCCTGATGGTGGTCGGCATAGCGGCGCGACTTGTGCGACTCGCGCGTCTGCCATAACCAAGCAGCTGTCGCAAGACCGACCGCAGCACCTGCCAGCAAGGTTTTTCCGGAGACATGGCCGGTCAAGCGCCCCCTTGTGCGTAGTTTCATTTTTCTCTCCATCGTTCTCTCCATCGCAATTCGCCACCTGTCCGTCCTGCCCATCTTCTATCGATGGGCGGCATGCGTCTATGACCAACCAGAAGGCCCTTTGTTCTGGCGATTTGGCGGCGCTCAAACTGTGCTCCGATGCGCCGGCCCCTTATTTTTTGCGACCGGCGGTTTGCCAGACTAACCAACCGTTACAATGCGGACCCTTTACTCAGGAGAAACAAAACGTTGGGCATCAAATCACGCATTTTCGGTATCGACCCGGACCAGGCGCTGCGTATACGGCGACTGCTGTTTGCGTCGAGTACTTATTTTTTCTGCGTTCTATTCGTCAATTATTCGATCTGGATGGGATTGCTGCCCAGACTGAACTATTGGCATGTGATCGTCGGCGCGCTGGCGCTGAACCTGTTGTTTTACCTGAGCATACGCTGGGACTTCAACCTGCGTTTCAACGACCCCAGCCTGACCGTGCCGCAGATGACGGTCGCCACCATCGTCAA
>DATLIB010000113.1:0-13398 GCA_035539595.1 Noviherbaspirillum sp. | reverse complement strand
GGTGCGCCAGACGCCGCTGTGCGAAGGCCAGATCGCCATGCCACTGGTTTCCGCCAGCAAAGTGTCATTCCACCAGCGTTTCGCCAGGCGCCAGGTCAAGCCGTACTGGCTGGCCGAGGTCTGGTTGCTGGTGGCGGCTTGGCGCCATGCCAGCGCTTGCGCGATGGGGTCGGCGATGCTGTCGGGATGCCTGAAATCCTTCACGCGCTGCACCACGGCCTGGATGCCCAGGGTCGCGCCGTTGTCGAAGCCGTATTCGCCGCCGGCCACCAACCAGAGCTGGGGTTTCTTGTGCGTGAAATCGTCCGCCCCGCTGCTATCGGTTTGGGTCACTGCCGCTTCTGCCCGCCAGACGAACGCACCCTGCGTCAAGCTGAGATCGGCGCCGATAATGCGCGCCGGATGATTGCGTACCGCGATATTGACGCCTGCCGCGCCAATGCCATTGAACACCGGATCCGAACTCGCGCACGCCACCGCGCAGCGTATCGGGAAAAGAAGAAGCACTGACCAACGGGCAAGAGATGTGAGCGAAGCAGCCTCTGAAGACAGCCACTTCTATATAAGCTACGGACCCACTGATTTATCGCCCGCTACGATACGCAAGTTAAAACCCAAACTGGGGATGCCGAATGACTGTTAACTTTTCAGGTCCGATTTCTACTGCCAGCTCGGCAGATTTGACTTCCACTACATGTATGTTGCAGCCGGGCGGTGCATTATCAATGACGTAAGCCGCATGTGCACGCTGCCGTAATGCAAATGCACCGGTTCCTTCCCGTAACACAACAAACACATCTGACGGCTGTTTATCCAGCAATTCAGCCCGGTTTTCATCATCTAGCGCGGCGGAAAATGCATGATATAAGCCTACCGTTCCGTCTTTATAGCTGGCAGCAAGAGGCGTGCAAGCAGTAAATGAATGAGAGAAAAGACTTTCCTTTCCCGTGCTATACCTAGATTGCGCAATAGCGACCATTTTGGTCCCATCGTCCATAACCTTGTTGTCCGAAAGTGCGGCTTCTAAATATTCCGGGTGTTCATAACTCGCCGTCGTATGCTGATGGATGCTTTGAGTGGGAGGATTGCCAAATGAATAAATCTTTAGGTTGTTAAGTTCATCCACTTGAACGTGGTCAGGTACTTTTGTCACCGAAGACCGGCCTATTGGATCGTATAGCGATGCGATTTGGACGTTCGACGACATGTCCGTCTTGCTGCTTCCGCTGCGGAACATCTCACGCAATCGGTCCATGGAACCGACTTGATGCAATGTCTTAACGTTCCCTCTGGTTGTCGGTGTATTTGAATCGCTGGGGGACGGTTCACTATTTGATCTCTTGAACATCTCTTTCAATTTGTCCATGGAACCGGTTTTACGTAATGGCTTGATGTCCTCCTCTGCTCCCGGTGTAGTTGTACCGGAATCTTTCAGGTTTTCCCTTGAATCTTTACGGAACTCGGCAGTCAGTTTATTTGACCAAAAACTTTTCTTTTTCCGGAGCGGCGGCGCAGTCACCACTGGTGCAGTATTGGAAGCAGCGGTGTTGTCGCTCTCCGTTAAGCCCGGATTCGACAAAGGCGCACTCAGATTATTAAAGGAAGGCGTGCGAGGAATATGAGACATATGCATCTCCCGGAAAATATTTCAAGAAAAACGCCCAACTTCCTTGTCACGCTCCCCCACAAGGAATCAAAATTCGAGGGATAAAATTGAGACGATAGATGGATTTAATACACCCATATGTGGGTATCACCTTTGTAAAGTTCCATAATGGATATGCATCACTCTGCCTGCCGTGGCTCATGGTATTGGCCGGATGCGAAGCAAGGCTGCTCAACCGGCAGTCAACTACTCACCAGCTATAACGCAATTGCACGTAGAGCAACCGGTTCTGCCTGAGCTGGCCGAAGAAGCTGCGTTCCGGCCCAAAGTAATGCACGGTGCCAGTTTGTACATGCCAGCGGTCGTCGATGGCATAGTCGAGATTGGTGCGCCAGACGCCGCTGTGCGAAGGCCAGATCGCCATGCCACTGGTTTCCGCCAGCAAAGTGTCATTCCACCAGCGTTTCGCCAGGCGCCAGGTCAAGCCGTACTGGCTGGCCGAGGTCTGGTTGCTGGTGGCGGCCTGGCGCCATGCCAGCGCTTGCGCGATGGGGTCGGCGATGCTGTCGGGATGCCTGAAATCCTTCACGCGCTGCACCACGGCCTGGATGCCCAGGGTCGCGCCATTGTCGAAGCCGTATTCGCCGCCGGCCACCAGCCAGAGCTGGGGTTTCTTGTGCGTGAAATCGTCCGCCCCGCTGCTATCGGTTTGGGTCACTGCCGCTTCTGCCCGCCAGACGAACGCGCCTTGAGTCAGGCTGAGATCGGCGCCGATGCTGCGCGCCGGATGGTTGCGCACCGCGATATCGACGCCGGCCGCGCCGATGCCGTTGAACACCAGGTCCGGCATGGGATCGATGCCATGGAAATAGGAAATGGAACCGTCGATGCCGTTGCCGCTGCCTTCCCACTTGAGCGCCCATTGCGATGCATGCGGCGGCGCTTCCACCGTGTAGCTGACATTCGGCAAAGGCAGCAAGGGCAGCGTATGACTGGCGGCGCGTGGAAACCACACCCCGCTGAGCGTGCCGATGCCGGTGCTAAGGCTGAGTTGCGCCGCTTCGTTGCCGTAGCGCTGATCGCCGTCTTCCGGGGTCAGCAGCGTGAAGTCGCGCGGCGACAGATTATCGGTCGGGTTGATGCCGTCGGCACGCCCCCACACCACCATTTGCCGGCCCAGTTTCAAGTCGGCCGCGCCCTGCTGGTAGCGCCAGTACAACTCGCGCACGCGAGTGCGCGGCGTATCGGGATCGGTCTCCGATTGCTCACGTAGCCAGCCACTGCCGATGACGGTGCCGGCGGCGTCGAGATCGAGTTTGGCGCGCGCCCAGAGCGCCGACTGCAACACGGAACCGGTGTCGTCCAGTTGCCGCGAACCGCTCCAGGCATCGGCGCGCAGGGACAAGGTGGTATCGAGACGCGCCCAGATATCTTCTGCCTGCATTGGCATGGGCGCAGGTGCAACGGGTGCAACAGGCGCAACAGCTGCTGCTGGCGGCGCTTCGCTGCTGGCAAGGTGCAGGGAAAGCGTGCTGTCGAGCCGGTCCAGCACGTCTTCCGCCTGCACCGGCACACTGGCGAGCAGCAGCCAGAGCAGGCCGACATGCGGCCGGCGCACGTGCCCTCCCCTTGTCACCGATCGAGTTCCTTGGTCGTGAACAGACTTTCCGGCACGTTCTGGTCGGCCTGGAAGTTTTCAAAACGGATGCGGGTGCGGTTGCCGGTTTGCAGGTTTTCGGCTTCGGTCAGCATCGGCTGCCAGCGGCCGTTGCCGCCCACCTGGCGAATCTCGCTGGCGACGATGCGCTTGAGCGGCTGGTTGGCCACGTCCCAGAACTCGGTACGGGCGGCGACGAAGCTATCCTTGCGCACCCACGACAGCCGCTTGCTGTAGCCGGTGTGCTGGCGCACGGTGTCGTTGGCCGGGGTCGATTCGATCACATAGGTGGCAGCGCCATCCAGGCTTTCTTCCCTGAGCAGCTTGTGGTTCCATTCTTCGACCTTGTAGCCGATCACGTCGCCATAGCTGAAGTCGGTGCCGACGAAGCTGTCCTTTTTGTTGGACGCGGACAGGCGGCGCACCTTGCCCAGTGCCGGCAGGTAAATCCACATGTCGTCGTCGGCATTCGCATGCTCGATCAGCAAGGTCGCCGTGCCCTTGATGTCGGCGGGCGCCAGAAAGCGCACCAGGCGCATATTGTCGTTGCCGTTGGCCTGCAGGCGGGTAAAACCGCGCGTCTTGCGCACGCGGCTGGCGCCGTCCTTGTTGGTGAGGGTGAAGGTGGCGTCGGTGGTCGAATCCTTCATCTTGGTCGCGGCCAGATTCTTTTGCATGATCGCCTGCGGCGTCAGCGTCTCGGCATGCGCCATGCGCGCCACCGTCAGCAACAGGCTGGAGCCGACCACCAGCACGATGGCCAGTTGCCACAGCGGACGCTGGCTGCCCCGGTTGAAGATGAAACGCGGGCGCAGGTACAGCACCATGCTGGGCACCAGCGTCAGCGATGCCCACACGCTCACCACCATCGCCAGCACGATGAACAGCGACAGCCACAGGTGCACGTTGTAGCCGATCGACAGCGCCAGCACGCCATAACCGCCAGCCACGGCGGTGGCGACGAACAACGCCGCCTTGCCGGCGGTCGCCAGGGTTTCCCGGGTGGCCTGTTCTTCGCCGGAACCGGCCGCTACCTGCTCACGCATGCGATACAGCAGATAAATCGCGTAGTCGGCGCCGATCCCGACCGCCATGGCGGAAATCAGCGAATTGGGGATGTTGAGCGGAATGCCGAACGCGCCCATGACACCGAACACGGACACCACCGCCATGATCAGCGGCAGCAACACCAGCACGCCCGCAGTGAGCGAACGGAAGGCCAGCGCCGACACCACGAAAATCGCCAATCCGATCTGCACGATGTTGAGGATCTTGCCCTGCACCATGGTGTCGGTGAGCGCAATGGTTTGCGCCACGTCGCCGCCGAAGCTGACTTTCACCTCCGGCCCGAAGGCTTGCTCGGTATGCGCCTTGAGCTCGGCCACCAGGGTCTTGATGTAAGCGTTGCTGCCGGTCTTCAGCAGGATGGTGATCTTGGCGGCCTTGTACTGGTAATCGACGTAGGAATCGAAGTCGCCCGGCTCGCCCGACATGGAATACAGCAGCAGGTATTGCGAGATCAGGTTGCCGTCGTCGGGCAGGCGATTGGCTGCGGGGTCGTCCCCATGCATCGCCATGTTCATGCGCTTGAGGTAATCGACCAGCGAGATGGTCTTGCCGACATGCGGCTGACTTTCCGCGAAACGCTGCGTGCTTTCGATGGCTTTCAGCAGCGCCGGCGACTTGATCGAATCGACGCCATTGCCTTCGACCATGATGTACAGGCTGTTGGTGCCGCCCAGCTGGCGATTGAGGAAGTCGTCGTCTTTCTGGATATCGAGATGGCTGGCGAAGAAGTTCTTGGTCGCGTTGTCCACCACGATGCCTTGCATGCCCAGCACGCCCAGGCCGGCGAACAGCGCCAGGCCCAGCACGACCCAGCGCCGACGCGCCGCCGGAATCACCTGGTCACCGATCCAGCGCGGGATGCGGTCCCAGATGCGCAGCCTGGCTTCCGTCGCGCGCTCGCGCTCGGACGGCGGCTTGAGCAGCGAACGCACCGCCGGGATAAACGTCATTTCCAGCAGCACCGCGCTCAGGATGCCGACCCCGGTGAAGATGCCGAAGGTGCGGATGGTGGCGATGTCGAATACGCACAGGGAAAAGAAACCCAGTGCCGCGACGCCGCCGGCAATCATCATCACCGGCCCGACGCCGACCAGCGAACGGATCACCGCTTCGCGGTTGGCCTCCACTGGCGACAATGCCCCGGCGCGGCGCAACTGCTCATATTCCTCGTAATAGCGTTTCAGCAACTGCACCGCATGCCCGGCGGCCACCGCCAGGATCAGAATCGGGGTGGGCGAATTGAAGATGTCGAGCGGCTGACCCAGCACGCCCATGAAGCCGGTGCCCCACATCACCGCCATCAAGGCCGTCACCAGCGGCAGGATCAAGCCCTGCTTGGTGCGAAAGGCTTCGAAATGCAACAGGCCGATCACCAGCAGCGCAATCGGGAACAGCACATCGATACGCGCCGCAAATTGCTCCGTCTTGTCCAGATAGACCGGATTGCCGCCCAGCGTGATATCGACTTCCGGCCCGGCTTCGGCTGCGACCGCCGCCTTGACCGGCGCCACCATGTTCTGGAAACCGTCGGACCGCTCTTCCAGTTCGACCAGGATCGCCGCCGTGCGGAAATCCGGCGACACGACCGTATTCAGGTAAACCGGGTTGGCTTCGATGGCGGCTTTCAGCGCGGCCTTGTCGGCCTCGGTGACCGGCATCTTGCCCAGCAGCGGTCGCGCTTCGAAGCCTTCCGCATTGCCCTTGATCGCCTTGGCCTGGCGTGCCGCCAAGCTGACCATCGTAGCGCGCACCACGCCCGGCGTGGTTTCCAGCTTGCGGGTCAGGCGCTCTACCCGCTCCAATACCGCCGGCTGGAAAATGTCGCCTTGCTTGGGCGAGATCCCGACCAGCATCAGGTATTTGGAACCGAACATCTTTTCCACGTGATTGGTGGCCTGGATGTAGGGATGTCCCTGCGGCGCCAGTGCGGCCGGATCGATGATGATCTTGAGGCCGGCACCGAAATAGCCCAGTACGGCGGTGATCAACAGCGTGGCGGCGATTACCCAGATACGCTGCCGCAGCAGCCAGTGCGCATAACGATTCATCATTTTTTTTATATGCCGGTGATGAGAAGAAGGAAACAGTAACAGAGGATCGCCGGATCAGGCGGCAGCGGCGCTATCTACGCTATCGGCGCTCAACAGCCGCGCCAGCGTGACCGCGTCTTTTTCGACCTGGCTGATGAGCACCTTGCGCAACAGCGAAGCCGGCAGGATGCCGAAGAACTTGCCCGGTTCGGCCGAAAACTGCCAATGCACTTCGGTGCCGTCCGCATGCGGGCGCAGGCTGTAGCGGCCCTCGTAATAGAACGAGCCTTCGATCACCTTGAAGGCATATTCGCACTCCGGTTCCAGGACGGTGATTTCGCCGGTGAATTCCATCTTGCGCCCCAGAAAACTGAAGACGATGCGATAGCGGCAACCGGGCGCCGGTACCGGCCCCAGCAGCTCGACGCTGACGCAGGAACTCTGCCAAGAGATGTCGCTGGCAGGGTTGGACATATAGGCAAAGGCCCGCGCCGGGGCGACCGGTAAGGTAAAGGTGTACTCGGCGTGAATCATGTGGAAAATCCTGGCAGGGGTTGAGGGCGATAGCAGTCGTCGATGGCCTTGGCCACCGCGCTGGCTTGCGGCGCATACATGATCGAGTTGTGGTCTCCCGGCAGGTCCAGCATGGTCAACGTGGACGGCGCCAGCTCGGACCAGCCCAGCGTCGGCCCGTAATCCTCCTGCTCGTCGATGGCACGCACCAGCAGCACCGGGATAGGGGCGGGCGGCGGGAAGTAGGTCTGCAGCGCGATGCCGTTGGCGATATACACCTCGAAATAGCGCTGCAATTGCGCGGAATCCGCATCGGCCGGCACCACCTGGATCGCCTTGGCCGCCGTCAGCACATGGTCGAACATCTCTTCCGGCGGCAGCGCGCGCAAGGATTCCGGCGCGATCTGCAAGGACTTGCCGAACGGCGTGGCAAGGTCGCGCGCAAACCACGACAACAGGGTCGCGTCGTCGGCGTCGCTCGGCACATTGGCCGCAATCGGCGCGCGCGAGTCGATCAGCGCCAGGCCCCGCACCGTTTCGCCGGCTTCGCGCAACTGGCGTGCCGCTTCGAAGGCGATCACGCCGCCGAAACACCAGCCGCCCAGCAGATAAGGGCCGCTGGGCTGGCGCTCGCGCAACTGCACGAGATAACGGCGGGCCATGGCTTCCACCGTCACTTCCGCTTCGCCGTCCTGGTCCAGGCCGGGCGCCTGGAAGGCCAGCACCGGGCGTTGCGGGTCGCTCTGGCGCGTCAATTCCAGGTAACAGAAGACATTGCCGCCGATGGGGTGAAACAGCCATAGCGGCTGCGTCTCCTTGCCGGAGCGCAGCGTCAGCAGCATCGATGGTTTGGCGGCAGTGTCGCCGCGCAGACAGGCGGCCAGCGCGGCCACAGTGCCGTGCTGAACCAGCGTCGAGACCGGCAGCTTGATGCCGAACAGCGTGTTGATGCCCGCCACCAGCCGTACCGCCAGCAGCGAATGTCCGCCCATGGCAAAGAAATCGTCATGAATGCCCACCTGCGGCAGGCCCAGCAATTCCGCGAACAGGTGCGCGAGCTGGATTTCCATCGCATCGCGCGGCGCCACGAAGTTGTCGCTGACGCCGCTCTCGTCCGGCGCGGGCAAGGCTTTGCGGTCGATCTTGCGATTGGCGGTCTGCGGCAACTGGTCGAGAAACACGAAGGCCGAGGGCACCATGTAAGCAGGCAGCACCTTGCGCAAGGCATCGCCCAGCGCGGCGGACGCACTACGCTCGCCCACCAGATAAGCCACCAGGCGCGCATCGCCGGGGCGGTCTTCGCGCACGATGGCCACGGCATCGAGGATGCCGGGCTGACGCCGCAATACGGTTTCGATTTCGCCCAGCTCGATCCGATAACCGCGCAGCTTGACCTGGAAATCCAGCCTGCCGTGATGTGTCAGCAAACCGCTCGCGCTCCAGCGCACGCGGTCGCCGGTACGGTAGACGCGGCCTGCCTGCGGCAGCGTCGGCAGCGTCGTGAACTGTTGCGCGGTGAGCTCCGGCATCTGCCAATAGTCGAGCGCCAGTCCCATGCCGCCGATCCACAATTCGCCCAGCACGCCCGGCGGCACCGGACGCTGCTGTTCATCCAGCACGTAGAGCTGGGTATTGCCGATCGGCGCGCCGAGATGGATCTGTGCGCCAGGCTGCATGCGCGCCGCGGTGGACCAGACCGTGGTTTCGGTCGGGCCGTACATGTTCCAGAGTTGCCCCACGCGCGGCAAGAGCGCTTCCGCCAGTGCGGGCGGCAAGGGCTCGCCACCGCACAGTGCAGTCAGTGCAGGCGTTCCTTCCCAACCGGCATCGACCAGCAGCTTCCAACTGGCGGGGGTGGCCTGCAAGGCATTGATGCGATCCTGTTCCAGACGGCGCGCCAGCAGCACGCCATCCATCGCCGTCTCGCGGTCGCACACCACCACGGTGCCGCCAGTCAGCAGCGGCAACAGCAATTCCAGTACCGAGATATCGAAAGCGTAGGTGGTCAGCGCCAGCAAATGCGTCCGGTTGTCGAACTTCAGCAGCGCCTGCATCGCATGCAGGAAATTGCGTACCGCGTATTCGCCGACGCGCACGCCCTTGGGCTTGCCGGTGGAACCGGAGGTATAAATCAGATAGGCGGTATCCCCTGCCAGCGGCGCAAACCGGGCGGGCAGCGGCGACAAGGGCTGGCTCAGGTCAATGACCGGCAGCGCCGCCGGCCAGAGCGCGCTCAGGCTGCGGTGTGACACCAGCGCGCCAAGCTGGGCGTCCTCGGCAATCGCCTGCAGGCGCTCCTGCGGAAAAGCGGGGTCGAGCGGTACATAAGCGGCACCGGCAGCCCACACGCCGAGCATGGCGACCGGCAAGTCGGCATCGCGTTCCAGCATGATGCCGACCCGGCTTTCCGCTGGCAGCCCGCTTTCTTGCAGCTGCGCTGCCAACTGATCGGCGCGCGCCAGCAGTTCCCGGTAAGACAAGGCTGTCCGGCCGTCCCGTATCGCCACCGCATCCGGCGTGCGTTCTGCCTGGCGGCGAATCTGCTCCAACACCGGCATGGCCGGCAAGGCGAGCGCCGGGCGCAAGCCCTGCTGACAGGACAACGGGCGTGCCGCATCGCTCACGCCAAGGTCGCCAATCCGGCTTTCCGGCGCGGCGACAATCGCACCGACCACACCGATAAACGCGTGGATCAGTTCCGCCGCCGTCTCTTTACTGAACAATTGTTCGTGATACTTCAACACGCCGACCAAGGCGCCGTCTCGCTCGCCGCCCATCTCCAGCAACAGGTCGAGCTGGCCTTCCTGCTGCGGCAAGGCAAAGGGGCGCAGCGTGAAGCCGGGGCCGCTGCGTTCCACCGGCGCCGGATCGGCCATGAAAAATTCTGCGAACTCCGCCAGCAAGGGCAGCCGCTCCCAGGAGAAGCCCAGCTGCGCCAGCGGCGCGTAACTCAGATCGCGCTGCGGCGCCAGTTCTTCCACCAGGCGCGAGAACGGACATTGCTGATAACGCAGCGCCTCGATCACGTTGTGCTTGACGCTGGCCAGCAGTTGCGAGAACGAGGCAGCCGGGTCGATGCGGCTGCGCAGCGCGAGCGTATTGACGAACTGGCCCAGCATCGTGCGCTGCGCCCGCTCCAGGCGGCCGGCGACCGGCGAAGCGACGACAATATCCGTATCGCCCGAAAAGCGGTGCAGCAGCACGTAATACGCCGCCAGCAATACCATGAACGGCGTCGCACCCGACGTTTGCGCCAAGCGCTTGACGCCCTCGCTGACCTCGACCGTCAGCGCAAAGGAAAGGGAGCGCCCTTCGTAGTTCTGCCGGGCGGGGCGCGGGTAATCCAGCGGCAGCCCATGCACCGGCGGTGCGTCCTGCAACTGGGTGCGCCAGTACTGCAGCCAGGCCGACGTGGTGGCCGGGTCCGACAATTTCTCCGCCTGCCGCGCCGCGTAATGGCCGAAGCCGATGCCGTCGAGCGGCTGCGGCTGTGTTGGCGCCGCGATCAAATCGAGCCGGCGGGCGACGTCCTGCAGCAGCAGGCCGAGCGACCAGAAATCCAGCAGGACATGGTGCACGACCAGCGCCACCGCCCAACGATTGTCCTCCGTCCGGTAGCAATGGATGCGCCACAACGGCGGGCGCTCCAGGTCGAAGGGCAGGCGCGTATCGCTGCGCATGTGTTCGCGCAATTGCGTCGCATCCATACCGCGTGCATCGCCGTGCCGGATATCGGCGGCCAATGTGTCCCATACCCGCTGTTGCGGCCCGGTTGGCGTCGACGGCAAGCCGATGCGCAGCACGGGATAATCCGCGATCAATTGCTCCAGCAGATTGCCGAAGCCGACCGGCCATGCGCCGGTCTTGCAAATCTCGAAACTGAATACCAGGTGATAGGCGCCGCACTCGGGCGCCAGCTGCTGCACATACCATAGGCCGCGCTGCTCGGCGGCCAGGGGGAAGGTTGCTGCACTCGGTAACAGGGCGAGGGGCGCGAGATCGATATTGCCCCCTACGCCCGCACTCATGCTGCCAAGGTCATCGGACTACCCACGCTCAAGACGTCTACCAGGTAGTCGGCCAATTGCTGAATGGTCGGGCAATCCCACAGCAGGGTGGATGGCAGGTCCAGGCGGAGTTCGTCTTCCAGTGTGCCGGCGATGGTCAGCGCTGCGATGGAGTCGAGGCCGTACTGCGTCAACGGCAAATCCAAAGCGATATCGATCGAAGGCACCTTCAACTCGAGGCTGAGCAACTCAACGATCCGCGCGCTTAACGTGGCATGGGTGGCATGGGCGGTCAGGGATGTCATCATGTTTCGTCTCCAATTTATTTTTGTAGGATTGAACAGCGTGAACCATGTTTTCTTTTGGTGATGCTGATTAAGTCCATTAACCCTCCGCACAGCGGAATTGCCACAAGGTCATTTTTTTGAACCGGATGCTTACTCAGCCCCACCATTGCCAGAGTGCAATAAAACACCTAACTTTAGTAATGTGTAATAAAGCACCAAACCCTGTCAAGCCCACAATTTAAATTGGATAACAAAAAAACCAACTGTCTGTCCTACATCAGCCCTATCTGCCCGTCCTACCCTCCCCTATCTGCCTGTCCTACACCGCCCACATAAAAGGGCCCGCTTTCACGGGCGATGGGTCGGACACTTCCAAGTCCGGCAAGCTCTCGGCGGAATCCTTGGGCGCCAGCGGCCAAGGCAGCAAGGAAAACATGTGATCCGTTTCAAACTGATGCAGCAACTGGGCGGTTAACGCGTTTGTGTGCTCGACACTCAGACTGCCGGTACGGAAATCGGGTTCGCCGCGGCGCGCCATGGCGGCCACCAGCCATGCGCCCTCGGCAAAGAACGGGCCGAGGTGATCGCGGTTAAACAACCAGATGCCGAGGCAGGAGATTGCCGAGTGCAAGGCACAAAAGCGTTCGGCCCGGCTGAACTGCGCAGGCGAATTGCGCTCGCCCCGCTGCGGCGGATTGGCCAGTACATCCTTCACCAAGGCCACCAGGCTGGCCTGCAGTCCCAAGGCGGCCTTGCGCAACTGTCTCAGGGTCTCGGCCGACGTTCGGGAGCTGGCCTTGAGCAGCCGCAAGCGCTTGATCAGGTAAGACAGGCTTTCCGTCACCGTATCGCGACCGCGGCCAAACAGATCCAGCTGGTGGAAAGGCAGCGACGGCAGCGGCCGGCGCAAATCGTAGAGCGGTGCATAGTCGGTTTCCTGCTGAGCACTTTCCCGCATACGCGCCATCCCCGGCAGCAGCGTGGCCAGGCTGTCCAGGCAGATGATGCTGCTGCCATCGAACACCGACACGATGGAGCCGTCCCTTAAAATTTTCTGGAACATGCCTTCGTGATGACGCTCGCGCATGTAGTAGCGTGCGCCGAGAATGCCTGCCAGCTGCTGGCAGGCGTGGTCCACCAGATGCGTGACCTGCACCTTCGCCACGCTGGACCAGGAGGAAAAACGGGCCGGATACAGGTGCAGGCCGCGGGCCGCGACGATGGAGCAGCATTCGCCGATCAATTGCGAGAGATAGGCATTGGCCAGCACTTCGCGTGCATGCGGCAATTCGGAAACGCTGCCGCCGTACAGCTGGCGCTTGAGCGCAAAATCGGTCACCAGGCGCAGGGCGGAATCCCCCACGCCGAGCGACAGCGACGTGCAGAAAGTGCGGGTGATCTGAAAACCTTTCAAGGCCAGTTCCAGGCCATGCCCCTCCGCCCCGATACGGGTATCGGTCGGCACGAAGCACTCGCGGAAACCGATGCCGCTGATGTCGCAACCGTGCAGGCCATGTGTTTTCACGCGCGGCAAATGATAGTAGCGGCTGCAATCGAGATCGCGCTTGTTCAGGATGAACAGGGAATGATTACGCAAGTGCGCGGCAGCATCGGTGCGCGCCAGCAATACCACGAAGCCGGAACGCGTGGCACGGTTGATCGGCCATTTTTCACCGGACAAACGATAGCCGCTGGCGTCGCGCTTGTGCGCCACCAGCTCATTGGACACCAGGTCGGCGCCATGCTCCGGTTCGGAATACGCCAGGCAGGGAAACTCGCCCGATTTCAGCACCCACTCGGCCACGCGCTGCTGCTGCTCCTTGCTGCCGCCGATCCAGGCCAGCATGGTCCACAGCATGGTGCTGTAACTGATGGCCACCGACATGTTGCGTCGTGCCAGTACCCTGCCCAGCGCCACGAAGGTTTCGCTGGAGTGAAAAGTACCGCCCAGCCAGCGCGGCACGTAACTGCGGTGCAGGCCGAGATTGTGGAGATAGGTCACGGCCGCTTCAGGAAACGCATCGACTTCATCGAGTGCGATGGCATTGTGAAACGACAGCATGTTCTCTGCATGCTCGGGGTCGCCCAAGGCCTGTTCCAGCGCCAGGGCTTCAAGATACTGCGAGGGAATCATGGCCATGCACCGCCTCCTGTTTTTCTCCCACTACCGGCAAAGCGCCCTGCAACAGGTGCTGGCGTGTCAGGTAGCGCTGAATCTTGCCGCTCGATG
>DATLIB010000112.1:0-2529 GCA_035539595.1 Noviherbaspirillum sp. | reverse complement strand
CCGACTTTCGCTTAGTCCTGTGCGACTTACCGTTTCTGTTAGATCAACGACTTATGATCGTTTCATACGACAGACTTTATTTGTCGTGATCAGCTTCACCGGTGGCATAGAATGCTGTCACATCCAAAACACTGCAACCGCGTATGCACACCACTCTTGTTCTGGGCGGCTATGGCTTTTTCGGCAGCCGCATTTGCCAGGCGCTGGCCTTGAACGAGAACATGCATCTCCTCATTGGCGGCCGCGATGTCGCACAGGCGCGGACGACCGCCAGCAGGTTGGGATTGGGCGCAGATCAGGGCCTCGCCATTGACGCTTACGCAAGCGATCTTGCAGAGCGCCTTTCAGCATTGCATGTAGATACCGTCATTCACACCGCCGGCCCCTTTCAGGGCCAGGACTACGGTGTGGCGCGCGCCGCCATTGCGGCCGGTGCCAACTACATCGATCTGGCGGACGGCCGTGATTTTGTGCTCGGCATTGCGCAACTCGATACCCTGGCGCGCGAGCGCGGCGTATTCGTCACCAGCGGTGCCAGTTCCCTGCCTGCGCTGTCGTCAGCCGTCGTCGATCGTTACCTGAGCAGGTTCCTTCGCCTCGAATCGATTCGTCATGGCATCGGTTCAGGCGCCAGGGCTCCCGGCATGGCCACCATGCGCGGCGTGTTCGGCTATTGCGGCAAGCCGTTCGATCGGCTGACGGCGGGCCATTGGAAAGCCGCCCATGGCTGGCTGGATTTGCAGCGTTACCGGTTTCCCGCGCCGGTGGGCGCCCGTTTTCTGGGCAGCTGCGATGTACCCGACCTGGTCTTGTTCCCCCGCCGTTATCCCGGCGTGCATACCGTTCATTTTCATGCAGGCTTCGCCAGCGCGCCGGGACATTTGTTTGTGTGGGCGGCATCGCAATTGGTACGCCTGGGCCTGCTGCCTGGCCTTGCCCCGCTGGTCGCGCCTTTGCATGCGATCAGCCAACGGCTGGAACCGCTCGTCAGCGACAAGGGCGGCATGTTTGTTTCACTGGAAGGCATCGGCACCGACGGCCAAGCGCTCAAGCTGGATTGGCATTTGGTCGCCGCCCAAAATCACGGGCCGCACATTCCCTGCGGCGCCTCGATTGCGCTGGCCACCAAGCTGGCACGCGGCGACACGCTGCCGCACGGCGCAATGCCCTGCATGGGTTTGCTCAGCGTTGAAGAGTATCTCGCTGCGCTGGAAGGATTCGATGTCCACGAAATGCCGCCATCATGACCGCCTACCTCTTCCTTAAATGGCTGCACATCCTCTGCTCCACGATCTTGTTCGGCACCGGGATCGGCATCGCCTTCTTCAAGTGGATCGCCGACCGCAGCGGCGACATCAAGGCCATCCGCATCTCGGCCGAACGAACCGTTCTTGCCGACTGGGTCTTCACCACCCCGGCGGTTGTCCTGCAACCGGCGACCGGGTTTGCCCTGGTCTATCTCGCCGGCTACCCGATGCTTCTTACCGGATGGATTTTCTACGCGGTGTGCCTGTACGTTTTCGCGGGTCTCTGCTGGCTGCCGGTGGTGTGGCTGCAAATACGCATGCGCGAGATGGCAAGGGTGGCCGATGGCGCAAACGCGCCGCTGCCGCAGCAATACTGGACCTACGCACGGATATGGTTCTGGCTCGGCGTCCCGGCATTCAGCGCCCTGCTCCTCGTGTATTGGCTCATGGTGGCCAAGCCGGTTGGTTGACCGTCAGAGAGGCAGATGTGACCCGGAAGACAACCGAAGCGATAGCGGATACCGCACTGCACCCCGCGCCCACGAAGATCGACAGAAATCTGGCCCGGCTCTACTGGGCAATGCGACTCGGCATGGCCTTTCTATGGATCTGGACTGCATTCGTTTCGTGGTTCATCCATCCTCAAGCAGAGTCGATGGAATGGTTGCATCGACTTGGTCTCACGTACCGGACCGATCTCGTGCTGGCCGGCGCCTGCCTGCTCGATCTGCTCATGGGAATAGCCTCTTGCGCATTTGCTTCGCGGCGTATTTGGCAGTGCCAATTCGCGGTCGTCGCGGTTTATTCGCTTGCCATCGTCGTAGGGCTCCCGGAATTTCTGTTTCATCCTTTCGGACCGATCACAAAAAACATGGCGGTACTGGCCTGCCTCGCCTATCTGTCCATCGTAGAAAAGCGTTGAAAATAGCGATGCCGACAGCGACAGCATTGACCGCATCTTGAATGTCCTATTAGGCCACACTCGTGACCCCGGTTTTGTACGGGATGACGTGATTCCTGCCGACCTTCTCGCCTGCCTTCTTCATAGACGCCTTTTGCGCCGCATCGGTTGAAGCGGACGGGTCGTATGCCCATCTAGCCCCAGCCCCGACCACTCGACAAGCAGCTTGATCGAAGCCGTGTTCCCACTGCCGGTATCGATTGCCTCTCCCTTCATCCAGCCTGTCCCTTTATCCATTGAGCTTCATTACCTGACGACACAGAAAGTTGAGGCATTTCAATTGCGCCATCGCTCTCTTGAATAATCCACTGCGTCGCTGGC
>DATLIB010000111.1:0-2501 GCA_035539595.1 Noviherbaspirillum sp. | reverse complement strand
TACCGCTCCGCCTTGCGCCAGGTCTCTACGCGCAACCAGCACCAGCTGGCTGGCATTCACGCTGAACGGCACGACGACGGATCGGTAAGGCACGCCATCCACATCGATATCCACCCATACCGGCAGACGAGAAGCAACATGACTGGTGTCAATCGTACGCGGCTTGAAGCGCAGCTCGCCCATCGGCAGCACCATGTCATCCAGCGGCGAGGCAAGCTGCAGATCGACCGCCTCGAATTTTTCGCCAAGCTGCTTTAACGCCGCAGCCCGCGCGGCATCGACAATCGCCCCGGCTTCCAGCGTTCTGCCGACGGACCTCACTTTCACGAAGCGCGCGCCGCTCCACGCCGTCTTCACTTTTTTCGACGCCAGCCCGCGCCGCACGACAAGCTCGACTTCCGCGCGCGAATACCGGTCCACATAGCCGATGCGCGGCGCGCTGGCCACGCGCAAGGCAAGCAGTGCATTGCGCATTTCCTGGCTATCCGCACTGACGGTTGCGATATCGCCGACCGTGATATGCGTCCGGTTCACGTCCGCTTCCGGCCGCAAGGCGATATGCACGGCGGACGCAGGCGTTTCAGCAGCAGTCGCACCAGTCGCACCAGTCGCAGCAGCTGCCCCGATGACAAGCACGGCCAGCCAACCGGCAGCCCTGGGCAGTTTTGGAAAAGGAAATGCGCGCACGAGAACTCCGCTATCGACGCAGGTTGTTACTCATGCCGAGCATCTCGTCCGACGCCTGGATCACTTTCACGCTCATTTCGTAGGCACGCTGCGCGACCATCAGGTTCACCATTTCGTCCAGCAACTTCACATTCGATGCTTCGACAAAACCTTGAGCAATGTCGCCCATGCCATCCTCGCCGGGTCGTCCGTAGAGCGCATCGCCCGATTTCTCCGTCGGTCGGTAGAGGTTGTTGCCAAGCGCGGACAAACCGGAGGTGTCGGCAAACTGCGCCAGTTCGATGCGCCCCACCTCGCTCAGTTCTTTCCGGTCCCCGGAGCGGACCAGCACGCGCCCGTCGGATTGGATCGATATCTCTTTGGCTTCGGTGCCGATATGAATGCCGGGCTTGAGCGGATTGCCGTCGGTGGTAGCCAGAAAGCCGTCGCGGTCGACCTGCAAGGAGCCGCCGCGGCTGTAAGCCTGCGAACCGTCCGGCAGCGTTACTTCAAAAAAGCCCTCGCCCTGGATCGCCAGATCGAGCGGGACATCGGTGCGCTTGAGTTCGCCGGAAGTAAACAGCTTGAGCATGGACGCCACGCCGACACCGGTACCGTGCATCTGGCCGGAAGTAAGCAGCGCATCGTCACCGGACAAGGTGCGGCCGGTCTCGCGATAAATCAGGTCCTGGAAGCTGACGCGGCTTTTCTTGAAACCCGGCGTGTTCACGTTGGCCAGATTGTTGGCAATCGTATCGACGTTCAGTTGCTGCGTCTGCATGCCGGTGGCGGCGATATAAAGCGAATCATTCATGGCGTTTCCTAGAACTCTCCAAGTTTGCGAATGGTTTTTTCCAACAGCTCGTCATAACCCTGTACCACTTTCTGCATCGACTCGAAGTGACGGACCGTTTCCATCAGCCGCACCATCTCGGTCGGGGAATTGACGTTCGAGTTTTCCTGGTAGCCGATGCGCACTACAGGTGCCGGAGCGGTATCGGCAATCCGCGCCTCGCCCTGCGCAAACAGGCCGTTACCGAGCGCGGTCAGTGCCTGCGGATTGGCGAAATGCACCAGTCGCAATTGGCCAACAAGACGATCGCCCTGCCATACCTCGCCGTTGGGCTTGATCAGCGCCGACGAGCCGGACAGCTGCAGTTCACCGGCCGCGCCCATGATCGGCAAATCCTGCGCAGTGACCAGGCGACCTCGTGCGTCCACATGCAGCGCGCCTTGACGGGTATATGCCGGCCCCTTGTCCGTCATCACTTCAAAGAACCCGTCGCCTTCGATAGCAATATCCAGCGGATTGCCGGTCTGGCGATGCGTACCGGCGCGCGGATCGATCACCACCTGCGGCATGCGCATCGGCCCCACAGCGTCTGTCACGCCGACCACAGCTTGGGCAGTCGCAGCGGCATGCATGTGGTCGAGAAAGACGCCGCCGTTCACCGGGATCGAACGCTTATAGCCAGGCGTGCTGACATTGGCCAAGTTCTGGCTGATGCTGCTCATGCGCGCCATATCGTCTTGCATGCCGATCGCGGCAATTGTCATTGCGTCCAACTTTTATCCTTCACTCATTACTGAGAATTCAATCGATATTTGACGCACTCAACCCCCATCCCAACCTTCCCCCGACCAGGAGGAAGGAGCCAGGTTCCCGCCCCCGGGCAGGGGGAGGGTTAGGGAGGGGGTCGAATGCATCCATACGCTCCCTAAGCGCCACAAACACTACAAGCTCACCGTGCCATACGCCTTCAAATTCACGGTAGACGGAATTTCCGCCATCGACAGCACGCGCATGTGCGGAATCACGCGTTCCGACAAGGCGC
>DATLIB010000110.1:0-23213 GCA_035539595.1 Noviherbaspirillum sp. | reverse complement strand
ATTTGCGCCCCAGTGCTTCTGCCGTTTGCACCGTGCGCGTCGCCGGGCTGGACAGAATTTTGCAACTGTCGGGCAGGTTACGATCCAGCCATTCGGCCATTTTTCCGGCCTGCTTATGGCCTTTCGCCGTCAGTATTCGGGCCGCGTCGGGTTCGCCCGGTTCGGCTTCCGCATGACGCCACAGTATCAGTTCCATTTCTTCCCCTTTAGGACTGACGCAAAACGGCTCCAGCCGCGTTGTGTTGCCTTGTCGCACTAGATGACCTGCCTGTGGCAACACGCCTTGCTGGAACAGTTTTGCTAAGTCCTAAAAGGATCCGGGGAGCGAAAAATCACGTTTGAGGTAACAAATGTCAACGGCAACTTTTGGCAATCGCATCGTCACAGGCCTCCTTTGCATGCTGCTGGCGGCCTGCGGCGGCAACGGCAGCAATCTCCCCGGCACTGCCATTGCATCCAACACTGCAGTCAGCCAGACAACGGCAACGACAGGAGACGCCTCCGCCAACATGGCCAGGCTCGATACCGGCAGCGGTGCAATGCAGATACCTCTCGTCGGGCAGGCAAACGCGACCCAGGCGCGCTTCAACAATCCATTTGGCATCGCCCGCGACGTGGTCGGCAATCTGTATGTTGCCGACCGCGGCAACAGCACCATCCGTAAAATCACCCCAACCGGCCAAGTTACGACGCTGGCCGGATTGGCGGGTCAAAGCGGTAGTGTGGACGGCGTCGGAAGCGTCGCGCGCTTCTCTTTCCTGGGCGGTCTGACGGTGGACATGGCCGGCAACCTGTATGTGATCGATAACAGCACCGTGCGCAGAATCACCCAAGCCGGCGTGGTGACCACCATTGCCGGTGCGCCCGGCGTAAGCGGGGATGTCGACGGACCGGGGGCGACGGCACGTTTCAACCACCCGCTGGGCGGCATTACAACAGACCCGGCGGGCAACGTGTATGTGGCGGATACCGACAACTATCTGATCCGCCGCGTCAGCCCCGCCGGCGACGTCAGCACCCATGCGGGGACGCGCGGCAGCCGCGGCACCGCCAATGGCAACACGGCGAG
Organism: Noviherbaspirillum sp.; assembly: GCA_035539595.1. GTDB lineage: Bacteria > Pseudomonadota > Gammaproteobacteria > Burkholderiales > Burkholderiaceae_D > Noviherbaspirillum. The sequence continues at coordinate 22,144 of DATLIB010000110.1, read as the reverse complement.
CGCCACCTTCATCGGCCCACGCGGCATTGCCAGCGATAGCGCCGGCAACCTCTACATCACGGACTGGTTCGGACCGCCGGCACCAAACATCCCGGAAGGCAGCACATTCATCCGCAGGATAGGGATCGACGGCACGGTCAGCACGGTAGCCGGTTCCTACGGCAGCGAACTGGGGCCGGCCCTGTTCCGCGACGTGCATGCCATTGCCGCCGACAACACCGGCAATGCGTATGTGCTGGCCGCCGGCAGCATCGTTCGCGTTACGCCTAGCGGCATGCTCAGCACGCGGGCGGCGGTGCAAGACGGACAGGATCTTGCCATCGATGCCGCTGGCAATCTCTATGTCACCACCAACCATGCAGTGCTCCAGGTCGCGCCGGACGGCAGCAGCGTGGTGATTGCCGGTCAGCCGGGCGAGCCGGGCAGCGCCGATGCGCCCTGACCCGCTCGCGCCGCAGTGCGCCAGCGGCGAGCAGAAAAAATGTTCAAGTTATTCCTGTGCGGTGCCTAATGCGCCATCAGCACCGGCACGGTCATGGATTGCAGGATGGTGCGCGACACGCCACCGACCAGCGCTTCGCGGAAAGGTGAATGGCCGTAGCACCCCATGACGATGAGGTCGGAGGCGAAATCGGCCGCCATCGACAGCAAGGCATTGCCGATGTCGATTTTGGTTTTCTGGCGCGACACATTGACCTTGATGCCATGGCGTGTGAGGTAGAGCGCAATGTCCGCTCCCGGTTGCTCGCCATGCGCGTCGCCTTCGTGCTCCGCATTCAGCACCACGACATCGACCATGTCGGCACGCTTCAACAACGGAATGGCGTTGGCGACGGCACGCGTCGCGGCGACGCTGGCATCCCACGCCACCATGGCGCGCGAACCGACTTTTTCAAATTTGCCTGAATGCGGGAATGATCAGTACCGGCCGCCCCGAGTTCATGATGATGTATTGCGGCACGTCCGGCATCCCATTGGCGGGATCTTCGCGGTCGGTTTGCCCGATGATCGCCAAGTCGCTGTAACGCGCCATCATGCTCAATCCCGCTCCGGCCTCGTCCTCGATCAAGCGCCGCTCCTGAGAACCGCTGCTGGCCGCAGCCACCTTGTCGAAATCATCCAGCGCTTCGTTGGCACGGGCCCGCAGGATGTCGATCTGGGCATACACATGCGAAGTCAGGCTGGCGTCGAAACTGTTGACCGAGCTGCTCTGGTAAACAAAACGCGAGATGCCGGTGACCGCGGCACCGATAAGATGCGCCTCTTGCTGGGTGGCGATGGCGGCGGCGATCCTGTAACGCTCCATGGCAGAGCGGGAGCGGTCAACATGGACGAGAACGGTTTTATAGGACATGGCATACCCCTTTTTATGATCAAAACGCGGCGGCCTGCTTTTACGCGTCCTGCAAGGGCACGGAACACTGCAGGTTCCAGCTCCCGCAGGCGGAACAACACCGCTCGACGTTTAGCCTAGGCGTTTACCACACCATCGTCCAGCATAAGGCGGCGGCAACGGTTTCTAGTTTGGGAAATCTTGATTGAAGTCAAATTTTTCAGGCCGATACGGCGCGGCGGCCTCATGCCAGTACCTGCTGGCGGCATGCTGCGCGATCGCTGCAATCAGGCATTGTCCGTGCTGGGCCTTGCCTTGGCGACGGCAATCATGTCGAGTTCAACGGTGGCATGCTTGGGCAGCTGAAAAACGCCCACGGAGGTCCGGGTATGTACCCCGGCCGAGGAAAAAATGGCATGGAGAACTTCGGAAGCGCCGTCAGCCACTTCGCTTTGCTGGGAAAAATCAGGTGCGGATTGCACATACACGGTAATGCGCAGGATTTTTTCTACCTTGTCCAGATCGCCGCCCAGAGATTGCTTCAACAATGCCAATGCCCGCATGGTGCAAATCCTGGCGCCCAGCCGCGCTTGCGCCAGCGAGACTTCCGCACCGGCACGCCCGGTGACGACCACGGCGTCGTCAACGCGCGGAATCTGGCCGATAATATAGATATGGTTTTCATGCACCATCGTGGAAACGTAATTGCCGCCGATTTTCAACTCGCCGTCAATGGACTACCCCAGTTCGGCCGCCACCTGATCGAACAGCGCATTTCGCGATTTTTCTTTTTGCATCGACCGCCTCTCAACTGGAATTCAACACGCCTGGCGTAAAACCCGGCGTCCTCATGCACGCCGTCACGCCGGGTCTCATTCGTTCATCACGCGTGAATACAATTGAAAATTCCCGCGCCCCATTTCCTTGGCGTGATACATGGCTTCATCCGCACAGCTGAGCAAGGTGTCCGCATCGTCACCGTCGCGTGGATACATGCTGATGCCGATACTCGGTGTCACGCTCAGCTCATGGTCTTCAATCACGTAGGGCTTGGCCAGCGCGGTCAACACTTTTTGCGCCGTCTCGGCGGCAGCAGCGGCCGAGTGCATTTCCGGCAGCACGATCACGAATTCGTCGCCGCCGATGCGGGACACGGTATCCGCGGCCCGCAGCAAGGAGCGCAGACGAACGGCCACCGCCTGCAGCAACAGATCGCCGACACGGTGGCCGTGACGGTCGTTAACCGGCTTGAAGCGGTCAAGGTCGATAAACTGGATTGCCACCTGTCCGCCATGACGTCGTGCCATTTCCATGGCCTGCTCCAGACGGTCTTCCAGCAGGCGCCGATTGGGCAGGCCGGTCAGTGCGTCGTGATTGGCGAGATAACGGATCTGTTGTTCGGCCAGCTTGCGTTCCTGGATTTCGGCCTGCAAGCGCGCATTGGCCATCGCCAGTTCGGCGGTGCGTTCATGCACGCGCTGTTCCAGTTCATCGCGCGCGCACAGCAGCGCTTCCTGCACATTCTTGCGCTCGGTGATGTCTTCAAGGATGTAAATGGTGCCCTTGCCAGGATCGCCAGGGTCGATCGCCCTGGCCAGCATGCGGCACCAGAACAGGCCGCCGTCGCGCCGCATCATCTTTAGCTCGATATCGAGCCGCTGGCCACTACTAATAACGGGGCGGATGGTGCTGTTCAGACTCTCGTAATCGTCCTGTGAAGCGTGCAGGATGCGGGTCGGCTGTCCCTCCAGTTCCTCGTTACCCCAGCCAAACATGCCGGAAAAACGCTGATTGCAATGCAAAAAAGTGTTGTCGCGGGTAAAGGCAATGCCGAGCCAAGCGTTGTCGAGGACCGCTTGATATTGAAGCTGTGTGTCGCGAAGCTGGTCTGCGCAGTCCGACTGCGGATGAGCTTCGTTGCGTGCGGAATGAATAGCGCCTCCTGGTACTCGACAACATGGCCGGTCATTCCCATCCTGGCAGCACAGCATCGTGACGGCTGCGCGGCTAGGCGGATGGAAAACTTCTCGGCGTCCGGCCTTTTTCTTCAGATTAGTGATTAACAATAACGGTATCCTACCCTTTCCGTGCGCAAACAATATTCATATTTCCTCTATGTGTAACGATATTGCTGCCTTCCTGTATCAAACTATCAACATCTTGCGGCAAACTCTTGCCATAAACCTGTCTCGAAAAAAAACCGGCGTGTAAGCCGGCTTGATGAATGGCGAACTGGTGGCGATAGCCGCCAGTACACATTGCGTTGTAGTTATTCGTATTGAGGACGCTCCGTGAGCTGCAGCAACTTATTGGTGCCACTTGTTTGTTACTGGGGGCGATTGAGGTATTGGTAATACGCGTCTGGATCGGTTCTGCTCAGGTGCACAAGCGCTTCGGCACTCATCACAGGCTGTGGCGGTATCGCCTGCAAGCGCAGGAGAGCAAGCCCTGCCGGAGGTTGCGCTGCGGTAGCCAGCATGGCATCAAAGCCCTGCAAGACAACTGCGCCAATGCCAATCATCAAGATAAATAACAAAGCCTTCAAAATTTCCCCCCAGTTGAGTGCAAAACGGCAATGATGCTGTTTGATTAATATCAAGACGGGGGAAGTTATCACAGCCAGAACGAGCGAGACATACCATAAACATGTGACATTTAAACAAGGTAAGAGCAACCGCGTTGCGCTATGGAAATAACATTGCAAGACGGCAATTTTTGAGAAAAGGGAGAAAGCTGAAATGCTGATTACGGTGTACGGTTTTGGTGCCGTTGGCAACGTGATCGGCTTGCGTAACCCCTTTGGTTGGGGCGCTGGAGATCGCCGCCTTGGCGACGGTGGCAAATGAGATGGGCAAACTGGTCGGCGCACCGACGCCGAGCATCAATGCCTTGCTCGGCTTGGTGCGTTTGTTCGCACGGACACGCGGGCTTTATCCCGGTTGAAACAGCACATCCGACATTGCAGATTCAAAAGCACTGCATGAAAGCACCGTTACGCTGACACGGGCGGCCTTTACTGTCGAGATAAGTATTGCCGGTCCCCCCTTGATAACGACCGCCGCCGGCATTCCAGCATCCCCCCGGATCGCACGGACTGACAGTATCCGGCGGGGCCGGTACGACGACGGGAGGAATGGCGGGCGGGCTTGACGCCGGCCGCTGCGGACGAGATGAGGTCGGCGGCGCGATGGGCGGCTGGGCACGCGCCTTCGCGCTACGCTTGACGCATGCCGGCTGCTGTTCCGGCAAAGTGCATGTTGGTTCGGCGGCTAGCGTGCATCCCGTCAACGGCATGACAAAAAACAATCCGGCAAAGAAGAGAAAAGAGGGCATGGGATAGTCCATACAAGGCTATCTTCAGTATTTACCCTCAGGTGTCATTTGCAATAAAAAAAGCCGCTTTGCATCCCTGATAGGGAACATCAGTGCATGAATTCATTGCGCAACAAGTCCGGCACCTTGGCCGCGCTGACTGCATTGATCCGCGCCAGCAAAGCGGGAACGATGTGCGAGGCACGGTAAGTGCGCATCAAGTGGTCGCCGATGTGGAGCAGAAGGCGTGCGCTGACTTCAGCATCGGCTTCTGCCCGGTGCGCCGCGCCCTTGAAGCGAATGCCAAGCGAGGCCGTCAAGGGAGAAAGCTGGTAGCTGGGTAACCCGGGAAACACACGGCGCGACAACTTCAATGAACAGATCAGCTGCGCATGACTCGGCGTCAAACCGAGCGCGCTGCTTTCCGCCAACAGGAACTTTTCGTCGAAGCTGGCGTTGTGCGCCGCCAGCGCATCGGTACCGATGAAGTGCAGCAACTCCGGTATGACTTGCGAAACGCAAGGTGCGCTATCGACCATGCGTTGCGTGATGCCGGTCAGGCTGGTGATGAAGGACGGCACCGCGACTTGGCAGTTCACCAGCGAAACGAAGCGATCGACGATGTCGCCGCCCTCGATGCGCAAGGCCGCCACTTCCGTGATGCGTGCGCCAGCGGCAGGACTCAGCCCGGTGGTTTCAAAATCGAGCATCACAATGGGTTTTTGCAACATGGCTTGACACTGCGTAGCGAGCGGGAAGCCACCGATTCTACGGTAAGCGGCGGTGCTTGACGATGCCTTGACGGCAACTGCCTGGCATGCCGCTATCGCCGTCGCACCGTTCATGTCTTGGGTCAGTTCGCCAGCCGCAAAACAGCGATACGCTAAACTTACGTTTTTTTTCGTTCCCCCTCCTCTGGGAACGCTCATCCATCGCCCTCTTCACCATGACCACCTTCAACATAGAAAACGTCAACGTCAGCTCCTTCGATTCCATGCCCACGCCGGAGGAGCTGCACGAGCGTCTGCCGCTGTCCGACAAGGCCGCCAGCGTCGTGATGCAGGGCCGCGAGGCGCTGCGCAATATTCTCGACCGCAAGGACCCGCGCATGCTCGTGGTGGTGGGACCGTGTTCCATACACGACCCGGTAGCGGGACTGGACTATGCGCGTCGCTTGAAGGCTTTGCAGGAAGCAGTGAAGGACACGCTGTTACTGGTGATGCGGGTGTATTTCGAAAAGCCGCGCACGACCACGGGCTGGAAAGGCTATATCAACGATCCGGACATGGACGATTCCTTCCACATCGAGCGCGGCATGGCGAATGCGCGGCAGTTTCTGCTGGATGTATGCGAACTCGGCTTGCCGACCGCAACCGAAGCACTGGACCCGATTTCGCCCCAGTTTCTCGGCGACCTGGTCGCCTGGACGGCCATCGGCGCGCGTACCACGGAATCTCAGACGCACCGGGAGATGTCGTCCGGCCTGTCCACGCCGGTAGGCTTCAAGAACGGCACCGATGGCGACATCGGCATTGCCATCAATGCGATCCTGTCGGCCTCGCATCCGCACTCCTTCCTTGGCATCAACGGCCAGGGACGAGTGGCGATTGTGCGCACCAGCGGCAATCCTTACGGCCACGTCGTGCTGCGCGGCGGCGATGGCCGGCCGAATTACGATACGGTATCGGTGGCAATGGCAGAGCAGGCCTTGGCGAAGGCAAAACTGCCGGCCAATATCGTGGTCGATTGCTCGCATGCGAACAGCTTCAAGAACCCCGACCTGCAGCCGCTGGTCATGGCGGATGTGGTGAACCAGGTGCGCCTTGGCAACAGGTCGTTGGTGGGTGTGATGATCGAGTCGAATATCGTTGGCGGCAAGCAGCCGATTCCGGCAGACCTGTCGCAGCTGCAATATGGTTGCTCGGTGACGGACGGATGCGTCGGCTGGGATACGACGGAACAGATGATCCGCGCTGCGGACACCTTGCTGCGCGACGTGCTTCCCCTACGCTTGCAGTAACGCGCTCACGCCACCAAACCGGAATCAAACCAGAATCACATCATTAGCAGCCACGGCGCGATGTCGTGGCCGCTTTTCTTCTTGCTGCGGCATCAAACCAAGCCGCGCTCCGCCAATTCCTTTTTCGCGTAGGCATAGAACACCGGCGCGGCAATCACGCCCGGCACACCGAACATGGCTTCCATGGCCAGCATCGCCGTCAACAACTCCCAGGCGCGAGCGTTGATGTGAGTACCGATGATCTTGGCGTTGAGAAAATATTCGAGCTTGTGTATGACCACAAGAAACAGCAACGAAGCACCCGCCGTTGCCAGCGAATGCGAGAAGCCGACAATCACGATGACGGTGTTAGAGATCAGATTGCCGATCACCGGCAGCAGACCGGCGAGGAAGGTGACCGCCACCATGCTCTTGGTTAGAGGCAAGTGAATGCCGGCCAGCGGCAGAATCACCATTAAGTACAGCCCCGTGAATACCGCATTGATTGCGGCAATGCGCACCTGCGCGAATACAATGCGGCGGAAAGCGGCGCTGAGGTTGACGACGCGTGCATGCAAGGCGGCCGCCAAGGGCTTGTAATCCGGCTTGGTGGTGGCGTCGTACAAGGCAGCCATGGCGCCGATCACCATGCCGATCAACAATTGGGCAATCGTGCGCCCCGCTTCCTGGCCGATGGATTGCGCCTGCACCGCATGTGCGCGCAGCCAGTTGGTGAGTAGTTCGCGGATCGCTTCGGCGTTGGATGGCACATAGTCTTTCAGCCACGGCGGCATCTGCTCGCGCGATTCGTCGAGGATATCAGCCATTTTTTTGAGCAGCACCTCGACGCTGCCGGCGTCGCTCTGAAAGAAGGTAATAGCGCCCCACACTGCCGCCGACAGCAAAAGCACGATCAATGCGCCGAGGATGGCCACTGCAATCATCCTGGCGCGTTGGTCGCTGAGATTCTTGCCAAGCGCGGGCGACAACACATGCACCAGCGAATACACCAGCAGACCGGAAAACAATGCCGCGAGCAATCCCTGATGCAACACGATCAGTAAAGCGGCGGCGGCTAGCGCGTAAGAAGCGATGAGAATGAAATAGGGCTTGTTTTCCTGCTGCATGGTGGTGATCTGATAAAGGAAGGCGACAACGTCAGGCCGCTAGTGTGCCTGAGTTCAAATTTTTTTACATGGATATCCCGCCCAAAAACCGGGCATGGCATGTCTGTAGCGAACAGCTTGAGGAGGCTGGATTAATGAAGAAAACCCAGTATGGGTACTTGCAATGGCGTAGCCGGGCGAATGTTGGGATTCGCTTCGCCCCCAACCTACGAATGAAGCAGGACCAAGATCGCCCCGGTACAGGGTGTTGAAAACTGCGCTAAAGCAACGGGAACACCGGGGCGCCTCCTTCACAAATCGAACTGCACCGCCACGCAAGCCAATCTTTCAGGACGCGCGGCTGCATTCGCCGCCTCCCGGGTGTCATGCTGCGTCACGAGGTAGCGCTCGTCAACCTCCGGTTCCGGGTTGAGATAAATGTTCAGGTGCAGTTGTTGCGTGCGTGGCATGTTCTCCAGAAAGCACGCTCCGTTTTCGGAAATCTGACCATCAAGAGTAAATAGCGTAACAACGTCATCGTCGCCAATGTAACCATGCACTTTATAAATCGGATGCCGGGCGCGAGTGGTGATGATGTCGACCGGCTGCTTGGTGGTGATGGTGCGCACCGGCTTGCTGAAGTCGAGCGTTGCCGGGCTGGTGCTTGCTGCCGCAGCCGGCGGTGGCGCATCGTCTTGCACGGGGGGCGTCTTGACAGTACGCGCCGTATAACGCGGCGCATCGAAGGACTTTTCGCGCTGCGCACCGCTGCCGAACTGCGGTTCGCTGCGGCCCGATGTTTCCGTTCGATTGCTCCCCGGCTTGCTGGCGGTTGTTCCTGACACACGCGGCCGCTTGTCGAACGTGCGGCGCGGTACATTGAACGCTTCTTCGTAGTTATAGAGCTGTTCATCCGTCATATCAGGATAGGGTGCCGGGTGCCCACCGTCCACGGTACGGAACTCCACCACGGAAGCACGCTTGCCCAGGATGCTGCCGATAATGCCCACGTCGCCCTCCTTCACACAATTGCCGGCCTTCATTGCCGTTCGGAACCGCTGCGCAGCGGCGAGGCCGCAATGCGCATGCATTTTCGCAGAAGTGAGAAGGTGTTCCGCGCAACCGCAACGGCGTTTTGACGCGTATCAACGCCGCACCGAACCAACAGGAAATAAATCGGCGTACGCCGGTCGGGCGATCAAAAAAAAACCCTCGCACAAGGCGAGGGTTGTTGGGAGATGCGGCTGGCATGCAGAAGCGCCGCATGCTCCCTATGCTTACGATACCTGCTGAATACCGGCCAGAATCCAACCGCCCGCACCAGTGACCGGCTTGGACAAATTCCACACTTCGGTGAACGGTTCGGCCGGCATGTTTTCCGCTTCGCGGATCATGCCGCTGAACTTCACACTGGCGAGGTAATCATTGCCCACGGTTTCGATACCGAGCAATGCCGCATCCAGCGATACCACATCGGTATGGTTGCCCGACACGCCGCGCTCATGCAGTTGCAATTTCATTTCCGCGAACATTTCCGGCGAGGTGAATTCGCGCAGATCGTTTACATCAGCCTTATCCCACGCCGCTTGCAGGCGGATGAAATAAGTCTTTGCGTGACGCAGGAAACCGTTGGTATCGAAATCAGCCGGCACGCCCCACGGTGCATCGTTCAATGCAGCACTGCCTGTCGCTTGCGCCCCCTGCAAGGCTGTCGGTTCGATGCGCGAACCGATTTCCGGCGTGCCTACGCCAGAACCGCCTGCATAGGCGGGTTGCAGGCCGTTTCTCGCATGCACATTGCCGTCCTTCTTGCGGGTCAACATGCGATAGATGAAGAACGCTGCGCCTGCCAGCAGAGCGACCATCAACATGGTGCTGATCATGCTTGCCAATGCGCCGCCGAGACCGAAGTGCGACAACAATGCGCCCAAGCCCAAGCCGAGCAATGCGCCGCCGAGAATGCCTTTCCATGGACTGGCGGGCTTGGCCGCAGCACCTGCGGTTGCAGGCTTGCTAGTTGCCGGCGCTGCCTGGCTCTGGCTCGGCGCGCTCGATTGGCGGCTGACGCTTTGCGACTGCTTGCCGAATGAACCGCCGCCGCCCATGCGCTTGGCCTGCGCTTCGGTGACAACGACCGACAATGCGCTCACGGCCACCATCAGTGTTAACAAGAATTTTTTCATGCTTTCTCCTAGAGTTGAATTGGTTGGGATGCGGCGCACGGCTATTGCCGCGCATTCAATCCCTTACACCGCTGGGCGATGATAGGCCTATTCGCTTCCGCTAAAAAGCGAATTCAGAAAGAAATTTTCTTCGAAAAAACAGGAAATCAGGGCATACGCAAAATTGTCCCGGCAAGGCGTGTTGCCACAGGCAATACATCTAGTACGACAAGGCAACACAACGCGGCTGGGGCGGTTTTGCGCAAGTCCTCATCAAGTCTCTTTTTCCATGACTACCAGATAGGCTTCGCGCGCCCACAGCAACAGCATGCGGCGAATATCTTTTTCCATCGTAATCACGCGCCAACCTTCCCGCGCATGCTTGTTCAGAAAATCGCTGAACCTATCCGGATCGACTTTGGAGGCGCCGAGGAAAAGCGAGCCCAGCATGCCCTCCTGGTAAATCACGACCTTGTACTGCTTCATCATTTTCCCTTTCTGATCGATGCCCAATGGAACGGCACATCATACCGCTACCGCATTGCCTGGCTGCGATGACAGAGGGGAAAACTGCGGGGGAAACTGCAGGGATTTGTATTCCAGGAATGCCTCGATCCCGAACCGGCCCAACTCGCGCCCATAGCCCGATTGCTTGTAGCCACCGAAAGGTGCCATGGCGTTGAAAGGTCCGCCGTTGATGTCGACCTGGCCGGTACGCAGACGCAACGCGACCTTCCGGGCCCGCTCTACATTGCGCGACCAGACGCCACCGCTCAGGCCATAAATGGAATCGTTGGCGATGCGAATAGCGTCTTCATCGTCCTTGTAGGCGAGGATGGACAGAACGGGGCCGAAGATTTCTTCCTGGGCAATGCGCATTTCCGGACGTACATGGCCGAAGACGGTAGGCTGCACGTAATAACCGCGCTCCAGCCCCGGCGGCACATACGGCCCGCCCGCCAACAGCGCGGCGCCCTCCTCGATGCCGGCGCGGATGTAGTGCCGCACGCGTTCGCGCTGGCGATCCGACACCAGCGGGCCGAGCTGGGTCGCCTGGTCGAGCGGATTGCCGACGCGCGTCGCATTGGCAAGCTGGGTCACGACCAGCGCGATGCGGTCGTAGCGCGATTCCGGCACCAGCATGCGGCTGTGCGCGGTGCAGGTCTGCCCGGCATTGACGAAACAGGCTTGTACCGCGCCGGGAATGGCCTGCTGCAGATCGGCGTCTTCCAGCAAGATGCTGGCCGATTTGCCGCCAAGTTCCAGCGTCACGCGCTTGACGGTACGTGCTGCCAATTCCGCTACGCGCTTGCCAACCTTGGCGGAGCCGGTAAAGGAAATCAGGTCCACTTGCGGATGCGTGGCCAGCGCTTCACCCACCACCGGACCGGGGCCGCTGACGAGGTTGAAGACACCGGGCGGCAAACCGATGCTGTCGATAATCTCGGTCAGCAGAAAGGCGTTGAGCGGCGCGGCGGCGGAAGGTTTCAGGATCACGGTGCAACCTGCGGCCAGCGCTGGCGCGAGCTTGGCGGCAATCTGGTGCAGCGGTGTGTTCCAGGGCGTAATACAGGCCACGACACCGGCGGCTTCGCGCACGACTTCCGCATTGCCAATGCTTTCGGAAAATGCAAAACCCTGCAACAGGTGCGCATTGAAGGCAAACGTTGCCAGTGGCAGGCCGGCCTGCGTGTCGCGTGCGAATGCCAGCGGCGAGCCTACTTCGCGCGCGATCAGAGTGGCGATGTGTTCAGTGTTTTTCTGCAAGCCAGCATGAATTTTCCATAACCAGTCGGCGCGTTCAGCCGGCGTCGTGCGTGACCAATATTCGAAGGCGGTGCGCGCCGCGCTCACTGCCAGGTCCGCATCTTGGGCGTTACCCATGCAAACCTCGCCGATCACCTCTTCGGTTGCACTATCAGTCACCTGTGCGGTGAGATCGCCAAGCGGATACATCCACTTGCCGCCGATATAAAGCTGCGGATAGGTTTTCATGCCGAATCCTCGTGCGAGAGTTGCGATGCCGGGAACGAACGCCAGCATCAGATGCACCCGCATTCATGGTAATCAGGCGCAGCGCAGAACAATAAGCCTAAGGCCGGTTTGTTTGTTCTCGGACAAACGGCAACAAAGCGCGGCGCTAGTCCATCATCCGAAGGGACGCGCCGAAGAAGCCGGCAAAGAGAGCCGGATATGAACGGCTAGTGCCGACCCATGCCAAAACGCATACGCGACAGCAAGGCATCAGCCGCCGCCCGCGCCTGTTGCAAGGCGGAGGTAGGCACGAGGCGGAGTACTGCCGGGATACCGAGTGCGATCAAAGTGGCGTCGTCCATCCATCCCAGGATGGCCAGCCAGTCGGGGATGAAATCGATAGGACTGAAGGTGTACAAGGCCAGCAGCAGCGCGGCCAGCTTGGCCAGCAACGGCGTATCCGGGTTGCGGCATGCGTACCACAGCACAATGATTTCCCGTCCTACTGCCCTGAACAAACGTCCCAATCGTAACAACATGGCAACTCCCACCTTTCCGGACTCTACTAACCAACATTGGGCAACAGAGAAGCCAAAAAGTGCCATGAAACATGGCCGGCCAGCTGCGGCTTTTCGCCAAGATGGTCCATGCCGTTCAGACCTTGCGCAAGTTGACCATCACCACGCCTAGCATCACCAGCGCCGCGCCCACCGCGAAACGGGCATCGATCGGGTCGTCCAGCAGCAACACACCGAAGCCGACCCCGAACAGCGGTGTCAAAAAGGAAAATACCGCCAGGCGCGACGCCAAATAGCGGCGCAGCATCCAGAACCACATCAGGTAGCTGAAAAAAGCGATGATGACGGACTGGAACAGCAAGCTGCCCCAGACCACGGCGCTCATCGTCGCCGCCTGGGCTTGACCAGCAACCATGGCGATCACCAGCAGCAGCACGCCGCAGGTGCCGAGCTGGTACAGCAGAGTCGTCGCCGGCGGCGCTTCGGACAAGGCGGAGCCGCGAATCAGCACCGTGGTCGCCGCCCACAGCACACCGGCCAGCACCGCCAGTCCGTCACCGAGCAGCATGTCGCTCCAGCCCCGCGCAGATCCGGCGAAACCGTTGGAAAAGGCCACCGCGATACCGGCGAAAGCCGCCAGCACGCCCGCCCATTGCGCCTTGCCGATGCGTTCCCCGGCAACATACAGATGCAGGCCGAGTACCGTGAAAACCGGCGCGGTGTAGAGAAAGACCGACATATGCGAAGCGGTCGTGTACTGCAGGCCCACGGCTACGCACAGGAATTCGGCGGCGAACAGGATGCCGGCGCCGATGCCCGGCCAGAATGTACCGTCACGCAGCGAAACGCGCTCGCCGCGGCACCACACCAATCCACACACCAGCAAGGCCGCAATCGCCGAACGCAAGCCGAGCTGCAGCACCGGCTGCATATCCGGCGCGGCCAGCTTGATCGCCACCTGCTGCAGTCCCCAGAGCAGGCACAATCCCGTCATCGTCGTGAAGGCAAAGGCGTCGAGCGGCTGGCGGCGTGCGGTCATGGTCATTCTTTCCGTGGCAGAGAGCGGCTATTGTAGGCGCTCTACTTATTCCATGTTGCCGCAGCACAATTTGCATCCTTTCGCCGGCCATGCGGCACCTGAACCAGCGGCCGTCAGTGCCGCTCTAATCCTGCAGTCGCGCAAGCATCGTCACGCGACCAACCTGGACGGAGGATGAGGCATCATGAACACACTGCACGGTATCCTGGCTGAACTGGGCATAGACACACCGGATATGCACCCGGAACGCGAATTCCATCCCGAGACGCATTGGGTAGTCGATGAAGATTTCCATCCCATCACGGGCAAAATATATGAAGTGGCCTTCGGACGCATTGCCTTTGCCGGCGAGAGCAAGCATGTCATCAAGCGCCTTCGCATCGACGGTCCACGTCCGCAGGATTGGTTCGATCTCGATACCCGCCATGCGCTCGCTCCTGGGCTGCAGCCGTATCCGGTGAAAGCATTTCGCCTGCTCGCCTGAAGCGGTGCAAGGCCTCGGCAGTACCCTCGACACGTGAACAAGGAAAAACAATGAAGCGGATGCGGTTTGTCCTGGCCGCCGGCCTGCTGTCGGCACTCTCCTCGACGTATGCGCAAGCGCCGCGCATCGACATCGACGTCTTGACCCGCAAACTCGACCATCCCTGGGGGCTGGCCTTCATCGACGGCGGTCGCATGCTGGTGACCGAACGCGCGGGCCGCATGCGCGTGGTGCAAGCCGATGGCGCAGTCGGCCCGCCCCTGGCAGGATTGCCGCCGGTCGATGCCGGCGGCCAAGGCGGCCTGCTCGATGTCGTCAGCGACCGCGACTACGCACGCAACCGCCGCCTTTATTTCTGTTTCTCCGAACCCGGAGCATCGGGTAACTCATCGGGCAACTCCACCGCGCTGGCTTCCGCGCGCCTGTCCGACGACAGCAAACGGCTGGAACAAGTGAAGATCCTCTTCAGCCAGCGGCCCAAGGTCGCCAGCAGTGCGCACTTCGGCTGTCGCATCGTCGAGCACGGCGACGGCACGCTGTACCTGACGCTGGGCGAGCGTTACGAGCGCATGCAAGATGCCCAGAAACTGGACAACCATCACGGCAAGGTGGTGCGCATCAACAAGGATGGCAGCGTCCCGTCCGACAATCCCTACGTACGCAAAAGCAATCTGCATCGCGGCGCGCTGCCGGAGATATGGAGCTTCGGGCATCGCAACCCGCAAGGCGCGACGTTGGGACCGGACGGCAAGGTCTGGATGCATGAACACGGGCCGCAGGGTGGCGATGAAATCAACCGCCCGGAAGCGGGCAGGAATTACGGCTGGCCGGTCATTACCCATGGCGAAAACTACGGCGGCGGCAAGATCGGCGATGGCGCATCGGCGCGGCCCGGCATGGAACAACCACTGCATCACTGGACGCCGTCGATCGCGCCGTCCGGCATGAGCTTCCTGCGCAGCGACAAGTACGGCAAAGCGTGGCAGGGCAACCTGTTCGTCGGCTCGCTCAAATTCAAGTATCTCGCGCGACTGGAAATGCAGGGCGACAAGGTAGTGAAAGAAGAAAAGCTGTTGCAGAACCTGCGACAACGCATCCGCGACGTACGCGAGGGGCCGGACGGTTTGCTATATGTGCTGACGGATGAAAGCAATGGACAGTTGATCCGCTTGCGGCCAGCGCCATAAAAAGACCGATGCGCGCTCCTTAAAGCCCACTTCGGGCGTATGGAACTTCATGGTTTGACATGCCACTCATCAGCATTCACGACAGAGTTCTCGCGATGGCTACCTATACCCTAGAGCAGTTTGCCAAACCCGGCACGAAAGGAGGCTATCGCTAATTTTTTGGCAAGGATAAGCCGTGCGCGTTACTTTCACCCCCGCATTTTTTCAGCCACTTTTTCCTCCGGAGACAGAGGAGAAAGAAAGCAAGTTCAAGCACTACAGTGCTGAAAAATACACCACCATGGCGAACTTCCTGAAACATCAGGATTTCGCTGTCTTTAAGCAAGAATTTACTGCCCAGATTGACAGTGCCGTCGCATTTGTCCGCACGCACGCATCGGAGGTCAATCCGCCGATCAGCGACGAGGCGATAAAGCAATTGGAAAAAGATTGCGCGACCCTGAAAGACCATCTGTTCGATCTGAACAAAGATTATTTCTCCGTCCACAAAGCCGAGGTATTTGGGCTCGGCAAAAGGCTTTTTCATGAATTCACCGAGTTACTGGAGAACAAAAAAATTCCGATGCAAAAGCGCTTGGATACGACCATAGAACTTGGTCTCAAGATGAATGTTTGCGCCGGCGGATTTCTCACGGAATTGCAAGAAGCAGTCTATCAACTGAAATTGATGACATGCGGCATTAAGGGGCCGTCTCATCAGCTGAAAATCAACATGATGGACACGGCGATCCTGACTTATGCCAAGAAACACAATAAATATAGCAAAGGTAACGAAGTCCATTTCGTGAATGCTTATTACAACTATATGGCAGATGACATGGGAGTGAAGAAACGCACCGATCCCTTGATCTCGATCGGTGAAAGCCGGATTTCCACCGAGCAGTTTGAAGCATGCAAGAAGTCCGTTTTGTCTCGCCTGAAGCCGACCCGGGCCGGCGCCAGCATGGCGGACACGTATTACACCGATGTCAAAGACAGCCTTTCCCACGGCGGCATTGATCCTGACAAGCCCATGCTGGACAAAGCCACCCAGGACAAGGCGAATCGCATCATTCTGAATCTCAAGGAGGCGGGACTGGACGTCCAGTATGGGGAAATTCCCATGCACAAGTTTTTCTCGGCGACAGACGATATACCGGCAGACGACGTGTTCGAGGCGCAAAAGCTGGCCGCTGGCCCCGCCGAACTCAGGCTGGAAGTCATTCAAAGGATGCGAAAAGAGAAGCTGGTCGACTTTGACGATGTCATTACCTTGCAAAAGGGGAAGAACGGCGAAGGCGACCTCATGCAACTGGATCACCTGTTCTGGGTCAACAATCTGGGCAAATGTGACGAAATGGAGGCAGAGCGCCTGTTTGATGTGTCGCCCGGCGAGGTGATGAACAACAAGGAAATCGATGATCCGCTCTCGGTACTGGAATGCATGGCGCAGCATATCCTCGATGCCCATACTGCGGGAGAGATAAAAGATATTCCGGAGACATGGCTGCCCGAACTCGTGACCGCATGCCAGCGTCAGCCGTCCACAGATAAAAATTGGACAACCCCCGCCCTCATGCTGGCAGCGGCTTTTGACCAGGGAAGCGTGCTAGAGGACCTGCGTGCGGCAGGTGTCGGCATGAACACGCAAACCGAGGAAGGACGAACCGCACTGATGTACGCCGCGGAAGCGGGCAATATGCATGCCGTATCAATCTTGCTTAAACGCGCCAAAAAGAGTTTGCAGGACGAGACCGGCAAGACGGCATTGATGCTCGCCGCCATGAACGGTCGTCCCGCGGTGGTGCGGGCCATGCTTCAAGCTGGCGCAGACAGGGGCCAGAAGGACATCAACGGACGAACCGCGATGATGCATGCCGCCGAACACGACCAGGTCGAGGCAGCGCGTAGCGTGGGGGAGAGAGCGGATCGGCGTATTCAGGACAATCAGGGCGATACCGCATTACTGATTGCGGCGGCGAACGGCAGCGACAACGTACTGAAATTTCTTATCGACAACGGCGATAACAAGGATCACAGGAACAGGCGAGATCAAACGGCGCTAATGCTCGCTGCGGCAAATGGTCATGCCAGAACGGTCCAGACCTTACTCTCGGGCCGCGCAAAAATGCAGGAACAGGATCAAAACGGCAATACCGCCGTGATGCATGCGGCCAGCAAGGGGCATACCGAGGCACTACGTGTCTTGATGCACGCGGGTGCCACCAAAAGAGTCAAGAATGTACAAGGCAATACCGCACTGATGCTCGCGGCCAAGAACGGCCATCTAGGTACCCTGCAAGCCTTGCTGGATGCCGGTGTCGATAGAGAGGCAAAAAACAAGGATGGCGCTACTGCATTGATGCTCGCGGCCAAGAACGGCCACGCCGACGCGGTGGATGCGTTGATCAAGGCTGGCGCCAGCACGAGCGCCCAAGATCCTAAAGGCACTACCGCATTGATGTGTGCCAGCTTAAGCGGCGACGTCAAGACAGTGAACACCTTGATCGCCGCCGGAGTCAACGTGAATTTCGTAAATACGGCTGGTGGAAACGCGTTAATGTGTGCGGCTGTCGTAGGCCATGCCGGAGCAATGCAGGCCTTGATCGCCGAAGGCGCCGACATCAACAGAGCGGATGACATGGGCAGAACGCCTCTCCTGTTTGCCGCTGGGAACGGTAGACTCAAGGCAGTGCAGGCGCTAATCGATGCCAACGTAGAGCTGGAAGGTAGCATCCCTCAAAACGGCACCGCGCTGACAGTCGCTGCCACTGGCGGTCATGTCGAAATAGTCGAAGCGCTTCTTAAGGCCGGAGCCAACAAAGACGTCGAGAATATAAACGGCATGACCCCGCTGACGGCAGCGGCACGACACGGCCATACAGAAGTAGCCCGACTCTTAATCGACGACGCCGCCGACATAGAGATCAAAACCAAGGAAGGGGGGAGCGCACTGATGATAGCCGCCGAGCGCGGCCATCTTGAGACAGTGCAGGCGTTAATCGACGCAAAAGCCAAACTGGACGTCACCCATCCAGAATACGGAACCGCGCTGACCATGGCCGCCAACGCCGGTCATATCGCCGTCCTCGAAGCGCTTATCGCGGCGAAAGCCGACCCCAACGCCAAGGATGAATTCGACGTTAGCCCGCTGGGACTGGCTGCCGGAAACGGCAATGTTGAGGCAATCCAAGCCTTACTCCGCACTGACGCAGACAAAAATGCGCAAGATCGCGTCGGCATGACTGCGCTGGCACGGGCAGCCGCCAAGGGCCATACCGAGGCGGTAAATACCTTGATCCAGGCCGGCGTCGACCTCAACCTCGTCTGCCTCAAGGGCTTCAGTCCTCTGATGCATGCCGCAGGCGAGAACAAGCCCGCGACAGTGGAGGCCTTGGCCGCGGCCAAGGCCGATCTGGAAATTACGGATCCGCTCAGGGGAAATGCCATGGCAATGGCGGCCGATGCTGGCCATGCCGCAGTGCTAACGGCACTGGTCAAAGCAGGCGCCAACTTGAACGTTAAAACCGGCAATGGCGGCGATACCGCGCTCATGCTTGCGGCGGAAAAGGGGCATACCGACGCGGTCGCCGTTTTGCTCGAAGCCAAGGCCGACATCAATACGCAGAACACCAGAGGCCGGACCGCGCTGATGGGTGCTGCCCGCGAGGGGCATACAGAAACAGTACAAGCATTGCTTAAGGAAGGCGCTGCTATCGATGTCAAGGACACACAGGGACAAACCGCATTGACTCTCCTTACTCAACACTCCACCCCTAAACTTGGCACACTGGAGGCTTTACTCGCGGCAAAACCCGATTTGGAAGTCAGAAACCAGATGGGCCAGACGGCGTTGCTCGCGACCGCGTCGCCCGGCATACAAAATCTGGCGATAGCATTAATTCGCGCAGGTGCCAATATCAATACTCCAGACAGCGTGGGGAATACCCCGTTAATGCTCGCAGCCAGAAATGGCGCAGCCAAGCTGACGGAACACTTAATCCAACAAAAGGCGGACAGAAAGCTCAAGAACGGGAACGGAAAGACCGCGCTGGATCTGGCCCGCAACCGGGGCGATAAAGCCATCATCGAATTGTTTCCCAAACGGGAAAGATTTTTCGGCATCAGATAAAAAAGGGGCGCGTAACGCCGCATGCAGGCGGGGCAAACACACGGCCTGCCGCCTTGCACGCAGGCCAAGGGCTGCGTGCAAGGCGAGCATGTATATCAATCTGCCCCTACTGCGTCGCGCGTTGCCCGATATACGCCAGCGCCTCGTCCACTTGATCGATCAGGATCAGGCACACATCACCTGCCGACAAGCCCGCCAGTGCGCAGTCGATGGCGGCGAACTCGCCCTTGATTTCCGCGATCTCGCGCGTGCGTTTGGCCTGCGCCAGCCCTTCCCGCAATAGGCCGATCACTTCGCCCTCCGCGCGCCCGCGCTGACACTGGTCTTCATACAGGATGACGGTGTCGAAGGCATCGCCCAGGATTTCGGTCTGGCGGCGCAGGTCGGCGTCGCGCCGGTCACCCGCGCCACTGATGACGACCGAACGGCGCTGGGCCGGCATGCTGTCGATGGCCTGCACCAACGCCTGGATCGCATCCGGGTTGTGGCCGTAGTCGGCGATCAGCGTCGCGCCACGGTAGGAGAACAGATTGAAGCGTCCCGGCGCGCTCTGGGCGTCGCTGACGAAGGTGCTCAAGCCGGCATGCACGGCGCGCCAGTCGAGCCCCAGGCTCCAGGCAGCGCCGACGGCGGCCATGGCGTTTTCGACCTGGAAGCCGATGGTGCCGTTGGCGGTGAGCGGGATGTCGGCCAGCTCGATGCGGTGCGAACGCTTGCCTTCGGCGGCGACGATGGCGCTGCCGTCCACGTACACCACACGCTCGCCCTTGGCACGGTGCGCCGTCATGACCGGGTGCTGGACGTCGCGCGCGAAGAAGATGACGCCGCCGGGACAGACGGCGGCCATGTTGGCCACCATGGGATCGGCGGCGTTCAGCACGGCTGCGCCGGTCGGGGCGACGCTCTGGACGATCACGCGCTTGACCACGGCGAGGTCTTCGACGGTGGTGATGAAATTGAGGCCGAGGTGGTCGCCCATGCCGATGTTGGTGACGACCGCGACATTGCAGCGGTCGAAGCCGAGGCCCTCGCGCAACACGCCGCCACGGGCGGTCTCGAATACCGCTGCATCGACCTCGGGGTGCATCAGCACGTTGCGGGCGCTGCGCGGGCCGCTGCAGTCGCCGGTGTCGATGCGCTGGCCGCCGACGTACACACCGTCGGTGCCGGTCATGCCGACGCGGTAGTTGCAATGCGACAGGATGTGCGCGATCAGGCGCGTGGTGGTGGTCTTGCCGTTGGTACCTGCCACCGCCACCAGCGGGATGCGGCCGTCGTCGCCGTCGGCAAACATGGTGGAGACGATGGCTTCGCCGACCGGCCGCCCCTTGCCGTAGGAAGGCTGCAAATGCATGCGCAGACCCGGCGCGGCATTGACTTCGACGATGCCGCCGCCCTGTTCTTCCAGCGGCTTGAGCACGGTTTCGCACACCACATCGACGCCGCAGATATCGAGACCGATCATCTGCGCCGCTTCCACCGCGCGCGCGGCCATGTCCGGGTGCACGTCTTCGGTGACGTCGGTGGCAGTGCCGCCGGTGCTGAGGTTGGCGTTGTTGCGCAGGATGACCTGCACGCCGCTGGGCGGGACGCTGTCGATGGTGTAGCCCTGTCCGGCCAAGGTCGCCTGCGCGATGTCGTCCAGCCGGATCTTGGTCAAGGAAGTGGCGTGGCCGTCGCCGCGGCGCGGGTCGCTGTTGACCTGCGCGATCAGTTCGCCGATGCTGTGCTGGCCGTCGCCGATGACATCCGGCGGCGCGCGGCGCGCCGCCGCGACCAGCTGCTTGCCGACCACCAGCAGTCGGTAGTCGTGTCCGGTGATGTAGCGCTCGACGATCACTTCGGAGCGGATCGACGAGGCAACGTTGAAGGCATTGATCACTTCTTCGCGGGTCTTGATGTTGACCGCCACACCCTTGCCCTGGTTGCCGTCGCGCGGTTTGACCACCACCGGGCCGCCGATCTCGCAGGCGGCGCGCCAGGCGTCTTCCGCATCGACTACCACGCGCCCGTGCGGCACCGGCACCCCGGCGGCATGCAGCAGCGTCTTGGTCAGCTCCTTGTCCTGCGCGATGGATTCGGCGATGGCGCTGGTGGCGCTGGTTTCGGCAGCCTGGATGCGCTTCTGGCGGCTGCCCCAGCCGAACTGCACCATGCTGCCTTCGGTCAGGCGGCGGTAGGGAATACCGCGCGCAACCGCCGCCTGCACGATGGAACCGGTGCTGGGGCCGAGGCGGATGTCTTCATCCAGTTCACGCAAGCGCGACAGGGCCTGCTCCAGATCGAAGGGTGTGTCGTCCAGTACGCTCTGGCAGAGCGCTTCGGCCAGCGTAAAGGCCAGCCGGCCGACCGCTTCTTCGGTGTATTCGACCACCACCTGGTAGGTGCCGGTTTCGACGGTTTCCACCACGCGGCTGAAGGCGACCGGGCAACCGGCCTGCGCCTGCAGGCTGAGCGCGGCGCCTTCGAGCGCGTGCGCCATGGAAAACGGACGGCCCAGGCTGGCCGGCTCCAGCAGTTTGATCGCCGGGAAACGCGCGCGCAGCTGCGGCTCGAACTGCGGCAGCCAGGACAGGTCGCGCTCTTCCTCGGGGCAAGACACAACGGCCTCGATCGAGGTGTGGCGGCTCCACAGGTTGGGGCCGCGCAGGGCGCGTATACGCGAGATTTCCATCACTATTTCCTTGTTTGGTGCTTGGGCGTGACGGTCTTGTCAGCCGCCGTACCGTTTGTCTAGTTTGTCTAGTTTGTCTATTTACTGAGGATGCAGGCGATACAGTCGCTATTTGACACACGCAACCCCCATCCCCATCTTTCCCCTACCAAGGGGGAAGGGGCCAGGTTCCCTCCCTCCCTCGCTCAGGCAGGGGGAGGGTTAGGGTGGGGGTCGAATGCATCCACACGCTCCGCTCTCATTAC
>DATLIB010000109.1:0-7972 GCA_035539595.1 Noviherbaspirillum sp. | reverse complement strand
AGGCATGGGCTTACTTTCCACGGCGATCAGCTTGTCGCCATGCTGGAGCCCGGCGCGTGCCGCACCGCTGCCTGTCAGTACGCCCATGACTTGCAGGCGCTCATTCAACTGCAGTGCGTTTTGTGCGGCGTTGACGAATTCTGGGGAATAAGAGTATTTGTTCTTTGCCGTGAAGCCGAGCAGGTTGCGTGCATTGTTTTTGCAGAGTTGCGTGTTGCTGATGAGCAGAGGCGCGGCGACACGGTAGAGGCGGTCTTGAAGCGATACCACCGAGCGCAACACCCGTTCCTCGACCGGGACCGGTGGCGGGATGTAGGTCGGTTTGGCTTGTGCGGCTGTTGCCTGGTCTGAGGGAGGCGCAACCGTGCTCGCGCAGGCTGTCAGTAGCAAGGCGGCGGACAGCAGCAACAAGCGATGTCGGCGCATAGGCTGTGTCGATGGTAGGGAGGCAAGTCGTGTGAAGCCTGGCATCGAAGTCTCCATGAGTTAATGTTTTCCAGTACTGCCGAAGCCGCCGGCACCGCGCTCGCTGGTGTCGAACTCTTCGACCACATTGAAGCCGACCTGTTGCACCGGCACGATCACCAGTTGGGCCAGGCGTTCCATCGGGTTCAGGACGAATGCATTCTGCCCACGGTTCCAGGTCGATACCATCAGCTGTCCCTGGTAATCGGAGTCGATCAGTCCAACCAGATTACCGAGCACGATACCGTGCTTGTGTCCCATGCCGCTGCGCGGCAGGATCATGGCGGCATATGCCGGGTCAGCGATATGGATCGCCAGGCCGGTAGGCACCAGGTGGGTTTCACCGGGTTGGATGGTGAGCGGCGCTTCGAGGCATGCGCGCAGATCGAGCCCGGCGCTGCCTTGCGTCGCGTAGGCAGGAAGCTGTTCCTTCATGCGCGGATCGAGAATTTTGACTGCAATGGTTTTCATGGATACAGAAGATAAAGTGATGCGCTTGGGGATGGTGGAAAAGTGCAATGATGGTCAGAGCCGTGCGGCGATTTCCGCGATAAGCTGCCTTGCCAGAGCCTGCTTTCCGGCGCGAGGCAAAGACTGATTGCCCCGGTCATCGAACAAGATGAGTTCATTGTCGTCCTTGCCAAAAGTGTGGTGGCCGATGTTCCCGATCAACAGCGGAATGCCCTTTTTTCTGCGCTTTTCCTCGCCATACTGAAGCAGATTTTCCGACTCGGCGGCAAAGCCGACGCAATAAGGATGCGTGGGCAAGGCCGCGACCGAGGCGAGGATGTCGGGGTTTTGCGCGAACTGCAATTGCGGCACATCGCCGTCGGCATTTTTTTTCAGCTTTCGGTCGCTGGCATTCTCTACACGCCAATCGGCGACTGCCGCGACGGCAATGAATGCATCCTGCGCATCGATATGCGACATGACGACATCGTACATTTGCTGGGCGGTTTGAACGTTGATGCGATGCACGCCGTAGGGCGTGGGCAGCGCAGTCGGTCCGGAGACCAGCGTGACATCTGCTCCGGATTCGCGTGCGGCGCGGGCGATGGCATAGCCCATTTTTCCCGAGGACAGATTGGTGATGCCGCGCACCGGATCGATCGGTTCGAAAGTCGGACCGGCTGTCAGCAAAATGCGTTTTCCTGCAAGCAGTTTGCGCTGAAAGGAAGCGACCACTTCTTCCAGCAATTGGTCCGGTTCCAGCATGCGTCCCATGCCGCTTTCTCCGCATGCCTGCTCGCCCGCATCCGGCCCGAAAATGGCAATGCCGTCCATCCGAAGTTGGGCGGCATTGCGCTGGGTCGCGGCGTTCTGCCACATCTCGACATTCATCGCCGGTGCAATCATCAAGGGAAGCGTCATCGGGCGCGCCACGCACAAGGTCGATAGCAGGTCGTCGCAGGCGCCATGGGCTAGTTTGCTCATGAAGTCTGCGGAGCAGGGCGCGATCACAAGAGCGTCGGCGTCGCGCGTCAAGTCGATATGCGGCATGTTGTTGGCAATGCGCGCATCCCATTGATCGGTATAGACTGCTTGCCCCGACAGCGCTTGCATCGTCACCGGCGTGATGAATTGCGTCGCGGCGTTGGTCATGACGACTTGCACCGACGCACCGGCCTTGATCAGGGCCCGTGTAAATTCCGCCGCCTTGTAGCAGGCGATGCCGCCAGTCAAGCCGAGTACGATGCGTTTACCAACGAGATCCATATGCCCCCCTGAATGAGCGTCGGGTTAGTTTAACAGCGGCAAGGATTTATTTGCCGACGCGTTTCAGCTCATCGATGATGAACAGGCCGGCCCCGCCGACAATCGCCATATCGGCGATGTTGAACGCGGGCCAATGCCATTGGCTGACGTAGAAATCGAGGAAGTCGATGACATGACCGTACAGCACACGATCGATCAGATTGCCGACTGCGCCGCCGAGGATGAGGGCGAGCGCCCAGCAAAACAGCCGTTGCCCGGCGTGGCGTTTGAGCAGGTAAATGATGAAGATCGCAGCGGCGGTGGCAATACCGGTAAAGAGATAACGTTGCCAGCCGGATTCTGCAGCGAGGAAGCTGAAGGCCGCTCCCTTGTTGTAGGCCAGAACCAGGTTGAAGAAAGAGGTGACCGGTATGGATTCGCCGTACGCGAGTACCTTGGTGACGGTGATTTTGGTGATCTGGTCGAGCAGGACGATGATCGCAGCGATACCAAGCCAGGGCACCATGCTGGTGCGCTGGCTGCTGGAAAGACTCTGAAAACTCTTTTGTTTAGCCATGTGGACCCTATTTGTATCGCCATTCCCACCTGCGCGGGAAGGGCGAGATAGTTACGCGTTATGCGTGCTTCCTGGTTTCGCCATGCCCAAACAGATTGCTGACGCAACGGCCGCAAATGCCTGGATGATCGGCATGGGCGCCGACATCTGCACGGTAATGCCAGCAGCGCTCGCATTTCTGGTGCGTCGAGGGCGTGACGATGACCGCTTCTTCGGCTTCGCTCGCTACCCGCGTGAGGGTTGCCTGCGAGGTGATGAACACGAACTTCAGGTCTTCTCCCAAACTGTCGAGGACGGCGTACTTGCTGCCGCTGGCCTTGATCTCAAGTTCCGCCTGTAGCGACGATCCGATACCGCCGGCGATCCGTACTTCTTCCAATTGCTTGGTCACTTGCGTGCGCAACTCGCGCAATACGGCAAACTTGTCCAGCAGTCCAGCGGCATCCGCGACTTCCGGCAGGGCGTAATAGGTCTGCGTGAAAATGGTTTCATCGCTTTCCTGATAGGCATCCTTGCCGGCAAACACCGCCCATGCTTCTTCGGCGGTGAACGACAGCATCGGCGCCATCACGCGCAGCAATGCTTGGGTGATGTGCCAGATTGCCGTTTGCGCGGAGCGGCGTGCCGGGGACGTGGTGCCGCAGGTGTACAGCCTGTCTTTCAGAATGTCGAGATAGAAACCGCCCAGATCTTCAGAGCAGTACATCTGCAGCTTGGCGACCACCGGGTGAAACTCGAAAACCTCGTAATGTTGCAGAATTTCGCCTTGCAGCTGCGCCATGCGCGCAATCGCGTAACGGTCAATTTCCGATAGCTCTGCGACCGGTATGGCATCTTTGGCCGGATCGAAGTCGGACGTGTTCGCCAGCAGAAAGCGCAAGGTATTGCGGATGCGGCGGTAGGCTTCCACCACGCGCTTGAGGATTTCGTCCGAGATCGACAGCTCGCCCGAATAATCGGTCGAAGCGACCCACAGGCGCAGGATTTCGGCGCCCAGCGTGTCCGAGACTTTCTGCGGCGCTACGACGTTGCCCTTGGACTTCGACATTTTCTTGCCTTCGCCGTCCACGACGAAACCGTGGGTGAGCAAGGCCTTGTACGGCGCGCAGCCGTTGATCATCGACGAGGTCAGCAGCGAGGAGTGGAACCAGCCGCGATGCTGGTCCGAGCCTTCCAGGTACAGGTCGGCCGGAAAATGCGATTCGGCCGCATGCGAGCCGCGCAGCACGGTTTGATGGGTCGTGCCGGAATCGAACCAGACGTCCAGCGTGTCCTTGTTCTTCACATACAGTTCGGCATCCGCACCAAGCACTTCCTTCGGATCGAGCGCCTGCCAGGCTTCGATGCCGCTTTGCTCTACGCGCTTGGCGACTTCTTCCAACAGTTCTGGCGTGCGCGGGTGCAGTTCGCCGGTTTCCTTGTGCACGAAGAAGGCCATCGGCACGCCCCATTGACGCTGGCGCGACAGGGTCCAGTCCGGGCGATTGGCGATCATGCCATGCAGGCGCGCCTTGCCCCAGCCAGGGAAGAAGGCGGTCGCTTCGATACCCGCCAGGGCGGTTGCGCGCAGGGTCGGGCCGCCGTCCTTGGGCTGGCGGTCCATGCCGGCAAACCATTGCGAAGTCGCGCGATACACGATCGGCGTCTTGTGCCGCCAGCAATGCATGTAGCTGTGATCGAACATCACCAGCTTGAATAGCGCGCCAACATCTTCCAGCTTGGCGCAAATCGGTTTCGACGCTTCCCAGATCGTCAGACCGCCGAAGAACGGCAGCCATGAGGCGTATTTGCCGTCGCCCATGACCGGGTTCAGGATCTCGTCATCTTTCATGCCGTGCGACTTGCACGAGATAAAGTCGTCCACGCCATACGCGGGCGATGAGTGCACGATACCGGTACCGGTATCGAGCGTCACATAGTCGCCGAGATAGACCGGCGAAAAGCGGTCATAGCCTTGGTCCAGGTGCGCGAACGGATGCTTGAACTTGATCAACGACAGCGCTTCGCCCTTGGCGGTGGCGATGATCTTGCCCTCCATGCCGTAGCGCTGCAAACAGGATTCCACCAAATCCCGGGCCAACAGCAGCAATAGCGGTTCGCCATTGCGCGACGTTTGTACCAACGCATAGTCGAATTCCGGGTGCACGTTCAAGGCCTGGTTGGCCGGAATGGTCCACGGCGTGGTGGTCCAGATGACGACGTATCCTTTTTCCACGGGCAGTTTCGACAGGCCGAATGCGGCGGCGAGCTTGTCGGGCTCCGCAAACGGAAAGCCGACATCAATCGCCGGGTCGCGCTTGTCCTGGTATTCGACTTCCGCTTCCGCCAGCGCCGAACCGCAGTCGAAACACCAGTTAACGGGCTTCAGACCGCGATACACATAGCCTTTTTCAAGGATGGTGCCGAGCGCGCGAATCTCATCCGCTTCATTGCGGAAATTCATGGTCTTGTACGGGTTATCCCATTCGCCGAGCACACCCAGACGGATGAAGTCTTTCTTCTGGCGCTCGATCTGTTCGCTGGCGTAGGCGCGCGATTTCTGCAGGACTTCGGCAGTCGGCAGGTTTTTGCCATGCAGCTTTTCGATCTGGATTTCGATCGGCATGCCATGGCAGTCCCAGCCCGGCACATATTGCGCATCAAAGCCCCCCATGTTGCGTGCCTTGACGATCATGTCCTTGAGGATTTTGTTGACCGCGTGGCCGATGTGGATGTCACCGTTCGCATAGGGTGGGCCATCGTGCAGGATGAATTTCGGGCGACCGGCGGATGCCTTGCGGATGCGCTGGTAGATATTCTTGTCCTGCCATTCCTTCACCCATTTCGGCTCGCGTTTGGCGAGGTCGCCACGCATCGGGAAGGCGGTTTCGGTCAGGTTGACCGGGTACTTGTTTTTTGGATCGGACATGATGGTTTCAATGGTAAAAATTCGGTGGATCAAACTGATGGGTGGGCATGTTCGATCGTCAAATTCGGTCGGTGGCGGATACCGCCAGTCTTTCGCGTTCCTTGAAAAATGCGCGGGCTTGCTGCTCATCGCGTTCGATCGCGGCAGTCAGGGTCGCCAAGTCGACATATTTTTCTTCGTCGCGCAATTTCTGCAGAAATTCCACCCGTATTACCTTGCCATAGCACTGCGCTGCATAATCGAACAGGTAGGTCTCCAGCAGTACACGTCCGCTATCTTCCACGGTCGGGCGTACGCCGAAGCTGGCGACACCGGGTAATGGATGGTCGGCCAAGCCATGTACCTGCACCACAAAAATGCCGGAAAGCGCAGGGCGTTTGTGGGCTACCCGCAGGTTGAGTGTCGGATAGCCAATCGTACGGCCCAGCTTCTTGCCATGGATGACATGACCGGAGATGGCATAGGGATGACCGAGCAGGCGCGCGGTAAGGGCGAAGTCGCCCTGAGCCAGCGCAGTCCTCACCGCCGATGAGGAAATGCGGGTGCCGTTATTCAGAACCGTCGGCATGGCTTCCACGTGAAAGCCGTATTTTTTGCCCGCTTCGATCAACATGGCGAGATTGCCGGCGCGCTTTGCCCCATAACAAAAATCCTCCCCGACCATCAGCCATTTCACATGCAGTCCCTGCACCAGCACTTTTTCCACGAAATCCTGCGGCGCCATCGAGGCGAAATGGGCATTGAAATGTTCCACGATGACGCGGTCGATGCCGGCATTCTCCAGCGATTGCAGCTTGTCACGTAGATTGGCGATGCGCGCCGGTGCCTTGGATAAATCGCCAGCAAGCCGGGCAAAAAATTCGCGCGGGTGCGGCTCGAAGGTCATTACTGCGGCTTCCACGCCTAGCTTGGTCGCAGCTTCGCGCACGCGTGCCAGCAACGCTTGGTGGCCGCGATGCACACCGTCAAAGTTGCCTACCGTCAGTGCGCAAGGCGCGCGCGCGGCGGCATTGGGAAGTCCGCGAAATACCTTCATGCAGGTCGATTCGGAAAGCTGGCAAAACCAAGGATTATAAATGCTTTCCACTGGTTTTCCTTGTTGCAAGGCTGGTTTCAGGCTACCAAGGGATCTTGCCGGTAATATATTTTCAGCAATTGATAGACCTCGGGATAGATTTGGCTTAAGGGCTGCGGCAGCACGAAAAACGCCTCTGACGCCACGGCAAAAAATTCCGCCGGATGCCGGGCGGCATAGGGGTCGAGCGGAAGCGCACGACAGAGTTCGTCATACAGCGCGTCGTCCGCTTCGTTGTCCAGAGTGAAATTCTCAGGCAGCAAGGCCTCTAGCTGTTCTACACGATGCGTAAAGTCGGCATAAGCGGTGGAAAAAACCAGCTGCCATGCCTTCGGATCAAGTTCCTTATGGTACTCGGGCAGGAAGGGCGGGCAGCCGTTCGCCGTGCCGCTATGCATATCTATTTTGTGTACAAACTCATGAATGACAAGGTTATAACCCGGAGCGTCGTAAGCCTGAACGTCTTCCCACGACAAGACAACGGCACCGCCGGCATCTACAGCCTCGCCCGAAACCGGTTCATGCCATTCATGCACGACGCCGGCCTCGTCTGTTTCACTTTGCGGGAGCACGAATGCCGAGGGATAGACGATGACTCCCGCCATGTCATCGTATAAATCGAGGGTGAGGTGCAATACCGGCAAACTGGCTTGAGCTGCAATCAAGACCGCGATTTCATCGTCCAGCGGAAAGCCAGCGACGCCGCTAAATGTCTTTTTATCCAATAGCGTTTCGCACAGGGACTTCAGGAGCGAGCGCTCCTGCAACGAAAGACGTTGCATAAAAGATAAGCGCGCAAAACAATGCCGCCAGAGCGACTCCGGAATCTGCGGCTTATTGCGGGCCAAAAGATGGCGTATCCATTGCATGACTGCATTGTCGCGGAAATCCGCCATTTCGGCGACTCGGATTGGTATCAGGCGCCGCGCAGGAATAACTTGTACAATTTTGCTGGCCGTAGCGGGCGCGCTGCGGCGTTGCTCGTCGTCGCCATAGCCCCGCTATGACTCCTCCGTGCGCCTTGCATCGCCTCCCGCTACGACTGCCAAATTGCACAAGTTATTCCTGCGCGGCGCCTTAGCTGGACTTTATCCATTTCTGTTGATGAGGAGGGAATACTGCAAGGAGGGAACGCAAGCCCGAAAGGCGCGGTCATTTGATCACCACTCCGCCACGAGAGGTTCATCATGCCTACCTTGCCTCCCGAGCTTACAAATTGGATTGTAGTTTTCGCGCCGCTGTTTTCCAAGCG
>DATLIB010000108.1:0-7543 GCA_035539595.1 Noviherbaspirillum sp. | reverse complement strand
TCTAGTACGACAAGGCAACACAACGCGGCTGGGACGGTTTTGCGTAAGTCCGTAAGTCCTATAGATGTCGAAATACCGGTATAGTCCAATGCCGTCTTCAAGACACGCCCGTATGCATTTCATCCTCCGCCTTTTCTTCCTCGCCTGTTGCGCCTTGCCGGTACTGCCTGCCATTGCAGACAACGCGCAGGAAACAGCCCTCCGTATTGAACAGGTCGTTGCCTCCTGCCGAGGCGATCTGCAATGCGAAGCGGCTGTACGCAAGCGCGAAACACTGGCTGCGGAAAAGCAGCGGCAGCGGGAAGCAGCAGACCAAGCCTTGAAACAACGCGACCCTGTTGCCTACTACCTGACCGTGCTAGGCAGGCTCTTGATAGCAGCTGCGTTCATCGGTGGCGCTGCGGGATTGTATGTGCTTGCCATGCATGTGCTATTCGGCAAGAAAAAGCGGCGCCCCAAAAAAGCGACACCCCCCTCTCCCATTGAACATCATGAGCTCTGAAAACAACACTGCAGCAACCATTGCCCTTCCTGTCGTCCTGCGGGCGCGTATTCCTCTTGGCTTGTTGCTTCTTTATTTGGCACTGATCTCTGTCGGCGTGGCAATGTCGGCGAAAGAGCGTTACATGGAAGTAGCGCTGATTGCCGTCATTGCAGGAATGATCGGTTTGCTGCAGCACTTTCCCGGTCTCAGCACGCTAACCCTCGATGACAAGGGTTTTACCGTGAAAACGATTTTCGGGTCGCGCTCCCTTGCATGGCGCGAGGCAAGCAATTTCCACCCCATCAGAAAACGGCGTGTCGACTTCGTGACGTGGGATTATGCAGATAACGCAACACGCCCTCCTCGGTCGCTCTCGCAAATTCTCAGTCATTGGAAAACATACGACGCGCCGACACTCGCCACGCTGATGAACCGCATACGACAACAGACCGTGGATTCCTGCGATCAAGCCGAATCGCGGCGTGGATAAAATGTGCATTGCCACAGGTAGCGAACGCCTGTACAATTCGCCACCTCAGACGCGGGGTGGAGCAGTCTGGCAGCTCGTCGGGCTCATAACCCGAAGGTCACAGGTTCAAATCCTGTCCCCGCAACCAATATCAACAAAAAGCCCGGCTCGGCCGGGCTTTTTGTTTTCCGTTTGGTTTGCCGATATGTACCGACACGCAACGGTACGTGCCGATATGCCCATGCCGGTGTTTTAGAGCCTGTTGCGTTTTTCCAATTGGCGGTACATCACCGCTGTTGCCATGCCAAAGATCAAATGTGCCGCCACGGCGGCCCAGCCGCGCATCTCCGCAAACCAGGGGAAGAAACGCACCATCCCGTAAAAGTTGAACAGATACAGGACCAAGCCGAATACCGCACCTGCCAGCAAGGCCATGCCGTTACTCGAATCCAGATGGAATGGCGCGATGATGGCAGCCAGGATCACGCCAAAGGCAATGCCCAGAACGTAATGCGTAGCGAGGGCAATGCCAACCAAGGTAATGCTGAAGTCATCACCACCCGCCGACTGTAATACCCCTGGCCCCATCGCAATGGCGGCAATCCGGTTCGATATCGTCCACGGCGACGCATTGCCGAAGGTTGACCAAAACAACTCCAGCACCATCAGTACCGCACCGGCAGCAAACCCGGTAACCGCAGCGGCCGCCCAATCCGGCGCGCGCGTCTCCCATCGATGGGAATGTAAATGAAGTTCCATCGTCGCCTCCTGAATATGTAATGCAAAGCGAATCATCCTGGAATCATCGCGTCATCCAGTCTCATCGTCTCTGGAATAGGAACATACCTATGCAGTGTGAATAGAGAGCAGCAGCCCGGACTACTCTCTTATTCGTACCTACAGCTAAGTCGCCGCGCAAGAATAAGTTGAACAATTTTTGCTGCTTGCCGCTGGCGCACTGCGGCGTTGTCTGCCGCTTGCAGTGCTCGCACTGCGGCGCGTCAGACGCCTTGCATTGCATCCAGCGGCGAGCGCCAACATGTCCAACTTATTCTTGCGCGACTCCTAAGGGAAAACCGGAATCGTTGGCTCTTCGCCGCTGAAACGCATTTCCGGGTGACGTGCTGCCAAGACCTTTTCAATCTGCGCAACCCGCTGCGCCGGCACATCAACGATCATGAGAATCTTGCCAGCATCCAACTCTGGATAAAAAGATTGCAGTCGCGAATTCGGCAATGCCGCAGCAACCAGGCTGGCTGCCCAACCGCCGAACAAAATGCCGAATAAAGTAGTGACGATCACGATTTCCGCACGCGACGTCAAGTCGAGATACATCACTATTACCGCTCCGATAGCCATACCTAGGAATGCACCGACCACCATGCCGGATTCCGCACCATGGATCAGATCGGTTTTTTGGAACACATTAGCTTCCGGCAAATCGGGAGGAAGCGGCGCACTGCGGGTCATGAAGCGTACATGCCGTACTTCAATGCGGCTGAGCAACAAATCATCCAATGTGTGACGAGCGCTCTCGATATCGGGAAGCAGGTAGTACAGTCGATGTCTCATGATTGACTCCCTTGGTGGTCAAATCAGAAGTTCAGTATATGTCGCACGCGCCGGCATGCAATGGTCAATTCATGCACCAGATTGGCCTGCTGAGCAGCATCTGTGCTGGCGTGACGCATGTTGGTACTGCATCCTCTCCAGAGAGGCATCGCAAGCCCTTCTGTTGAGAAGATAAGCCGAGGCAATGAGTTCTATAATCAGTGTCCCCATTCATAAAAGGAACAGTCATGACCATTTCGATGTATGCCGCTTCGGTACCCGTATTCAAGCAGATGCTCAACAGCTTGAGCGATGTTCTGAGCAAGGCTGAAACGCACGTTGCGGAAAAAAAGATCGACCCGAATGCGTTGTTGCAGGCGCGCCTGTACCCGGACATGTTCCCCCTGATTCGTCAGATACAGATTGCGAGCGATTTTGCCAAAGGCGTCACGGCTCGCCTGGCAGGTGTTGATGTTCCTGCCTATGAAGATAATGAGCAAGGCTTCGCCGACCTCAAGGCGCGCATCGCCAAGACGCTGGCATTTATTGACAGCATTCAACCGGAGCAGATCGATGGCAGCGAGCAGCGTGAGATCGTGACGCAAGCCGGCACGCCCAAAGAAAAACGCTTTACCGGCCAATCCTATTTGATTAACTACGGATTGCCGCATTTTTTCTTTCACGTCACGACCGCCTATGCCTTGCTGCGTCACAACGGCGTGGAAGTCGGCAAACGTGATTACATTGGTACGTATTAATAGAACATAAAGAAGGCATGCCCGGCTGCGGGCAAGGTTTCTTGCACAGCCGCGCCCTTGCCCGTTTTCTTAAGGAATATTCATGAGCTTTACTACCTGGCTGACTTTCTTTGCCGCCGCCTGCATCATCGCAGTATCCCCCGGCTCCGGCGCAGTGCTGTCGATGTCGCACGGCCTCTCTTATGGGGTGAAGAAAACCACCGGCACCATCTTGGGTTTGCAAGCCGGGCTGCTGCTGGTCCTGTTCATCGCCGGCGCGGGTGTCGGCTCGATCCTGCTGGCATCGGAACTGGCATTCAACATCGTCAAGACTGTCGGTGCGCTGTATCTCATTTATCTCGGCTTTAGCCAGTGGCGCGCCAAGGTAGCGGTAGGACCGGACACGCACACGCCTGCCGCCGTCCACAGCGCCACGCCGACGCTGCGCAAGCGCTTCCTGCTCGGCTTCCTGACCAACGCCACCAATCCGAAGGGCATCATTTTCATGGTAGCGGTGCTACCGCAGTTCATCGCCCACGATGCGGCACTGGTGCCGCAGTTGCTGATCCTCGCCGCGACCATGTGCATGATCGACTTGGTTGTGATGCATGGTTATGCCTTCGCCGCATCGTCAATGCAGCGTTATTTCCGCGATGCCAGCGCGGTGAAGAAACAAAATATGTTTTTCGGCAGTGTGTTGATGGCGGTGGGGGCGACCTTGTTCTTCGTCAAACGCAGTCCTAGCGCCTGATCACATCAATGGAACCATGGCCTGTGCATCTGTGCACCAGACCATGGTTCATTCCCTTGCTAGTCAGCGTGCATCACCATCCTTGACGGCCGAAGCCGGATGGCTGCATGCCGAAGGCGAAACCCTGCATACCTCCGCCCATTTGCGATTGTGTGTAATAGGGCGCCAGATAAGCCGCATAAGGCTCGGTACTGCTCAGGTTCAAGGCACCGCCCTGCCCCATCTGTCCCCATGGATAGCTCACCCACCCCGATGGGCCGAACTGCGCCTGTTGGTCTTGGTATGCTTGGGCGAACGACGGCATGCCGACGCCGCCTACCGCGCCACCGACATTGGCCATCAGATTGAACATCGGGCTGATTGCGGCCTGCGGCATCGTGGCGGCGGCACCAGTACCCGTACCTGCGCCGATACCGGTGCCCACTTGCGGCTGGTAGCGCACTGCCGTCAACACATCGGGCAAGCCGAATCCGGTACGGCTAGGGTCGCCCAGGTTCACCGGACGCGCACTCATACGGATGATCTGGAACAGGCGTTCCACACGCTCCGCGCTGCGGACCTTGAACGCGCCTTGGAAGTCGGGATGATGCGCCAACACCAAGGCCGCCAGCCCGGTAATATGCGGCGCGGCCATCGAGGTGCCGTCCCACACCGCGAAATTATTCGGCGGCACCGAAGACGCAATGGCCACACCAGGACCGCAGACGCCGATTTCAGGACCGAAGCAGGAGAACTTGGCTGCAAAAAAGCCGTTCATGTCCATCAGCGAGGTAACCGTTTGCGAGTGGTAGCTGTCGGGCGGGAATTCATTAACGCGACCGATGGCCGATACCGCCAGCACGTTGGGCGATGACGCCGGGTACTGTACCCGCCCACCGGAATTGCCGGCGGCGACGATACAGGCGATGCCGGCACGCTTGGCGCGCAGGATCTGCTGCTCCAGCGCTTCCGACGGTTCAGCGCCGCCCAGGCTGAGATTAACCACATCGATCTCTTTTTCGATGCAGTATTCCAACGCGTCGATCAATTGGCTGACCTGGCCGCCGGGGAAGAGTTTGCAAACGTGAATCTCCGCGTCCGGCGCAAAGCCGCGCACGCCGGCGGCATTGTCGGCACCGGCGATCACGCCGGCGCAATGCGAACCGTGCGCGATACTGTCTTCATTCCAGGTGTTCGGGTTGGTCTTCTTGTTGATGACGTCGAAGCCGAAACGGATCTTGCTCAAGTCGTCATGCGTAGTCGCCGCACCGGAATCGACGATGGCGATCTTGATTCCCTGGCCGCGATACTCTCCGGGCAACTGATCCAGCCGCATGGCGCGCTGCCCCCAGGTCAAGACCTGCTGCTTGGGGAAGTTAGCCAGCGATGGCCAGTCGGATAGCGGACGCAGGCCGACCACATTGGCTTCGTCGGTGCTGAGGTCCGGCTGCTGCTGGTAGAAACTCCAGTAATCGCACTTGGGTTTGACATACAGTCCGCGAATCGTTTGCGGCGTTTCGCCGAACAATGACAAGGTCACCTTGCCCTGCTCGTCGGTGACGCCTGTCGCCGGCAGCATGCTGCCGAACAAGTAGACCTCGGCGTCCTTGAGCGGCACGTTATCCTTGCCGAGCACGATAACGACCGTGGCCAGCACCGGCCCGGTAGTGGGCAGCGAGCCAGCCACCATGGGCGGCTGCTGGAATGTCACATCCTGCATCGCCAAGGGCTGATCGCGCTCGACAATCAAGCGACCCTGCGCCTGCTGGTACAGGGTGCTGGCCTTCTGCTCTGTCATGCGCGCCACCAGGACGCTGGATACATCGCTCGTGCCGTCGGCCAAAACGCCGACGATGTTTTGCGGGCCGACGGTATCGACGATTTCGATATCGGGACTGGCGCGCAGTGTCTGTTCAACGACGGAAAACTGCAGCGGCATCATGCCCATCGGCATCATGCCCATCTTGCGTGGGGCGATCAGGAACTGCCCCTTTCGTTCGCCCACGCTGTGCCCCCGGGATGGCTCCTGTTCGGTGGTAGGAGCGGTCCCGCCCGGCGATACGGACGACGCGCGCAACTCCTCCGGCTTCGGCTGCCCAGCGCCGCCATTGGCTTTGGGCGTCGGGTTATCGGAAGAAGAGGGTTGCGCTGATTCTGGATTCTTAGCCATGTTGTTCCTTCCATGTGGACCGATCGCCTCAGGCTCCGCCAAACAGCGAGAGCGGGCGATCGGGTTCAATCGTCAGTTGGTTCGAGGTGCGAAAGTGCTGCTCTAGCAAAGCAGCCTTGTCCTTGTTCATTGCAGCGACAAGCGTATGCGGCTGTCCGACGGGGCCGATGGTGTCCAGCACTTCGATACTGGTGTCCGATTTGATACTGTCGATAAACGTGGCAAGCTGCCACGGGTCGTTCGCTCGGATGATGTAACGGCCGCTGCCGGCACCTGGTGGTATCGATGACATGCAAACTATCCTTGAAAGCGCCGATCCTCCCGCAATCGTATGCGGAAGGATGGCGCGTTGAACCTGTCAAACGGGATCAGTTCAGTGAATCGTTGGTTGGTTCACATAACTTCCCTGACCGCCTGTCGCGCCCATTCCTGGATACCCGCCTTGTTGCTGGGCATAGGGATTAGCTCCCTGCATTCCGATGCCTTGTTGCTGGGCATAGGGATTAGCGCCTTGCATTCCGATACCTTGTTGCTGGGCATAGGGATTAGCGCCTTGCATTCCGATGCCTTGTTGCTGGGCATAGGGATTGGCGCCTTGCATTCCGACGCCTTGTTGCTGGGCATAGGGATTAGCGCCTTGCATTCCGACGCCTTGTTGCATTCCATAAGAATCAGCACCGAACGGCAGCATGCGCCCGATCTGGCCTGCCATGCCGCCAATGGCGCCGCCCAATTGCGAATTGCCGAAGGCACCGCCAATCGCGCTACCGAGCGGCTGACCGACCTGTCCCAGCAAATTGCCGAAGAAGCCTTGGGGGGCCATTTGTTGTTGCTGTAATTGTTGCTGTTGCGCGAGTTGTTGCAGTGCCTGCTGTTGTGCATAGGCTGCCATCGTCGGGTCTGCTTCGAATGGCAGCATGCGTCCGAGTTGGCCGGCGATACCGCCGATGGTGTTACCCAGTTGCTGATTACCGAAGGCGCCACCAATGGCACCACCTAATGGGCGTCCGACTTGACCCAGCAGATTGCCGAAGAAACCTTGCGGTGCCAGTTGTTGTTGCTGTTGGAGTTGTTGCAACGCCTGCTGTTGTGCATAGGCTGCCATCGTCGGATCTGCTTCGAACGGCAGCATACGTCCGAGCTGACCGGCGATACCGCCGATGGTGCTACCCAGTTGCTGATTACCGAAGGCGCCACCAATGGCACCACCCAACGGACGTCCGACTTGACCCAGCAGGTTGCCGAAGAAGCCCTGCGGTGCCAGTTGTTGTTGCTGTGCCTGCTGCTGCGCATAAGCTGCCATCGTCGGATCTGCTTCGAACGGCAGCATGCGTCCGAGCTGGCCGGCGATACCGCCGATGGTGCTACCCAGTTGCTGATTACCGAAGGCGCCACCAATGGC
>DATLIB010000107.1:0-6147 GCA_035539595.1 Noviherbaspirillum sp. | reverse complement strand
GGTAAGCAACGTCGCATATTACGACCACGTGGAATCAGCCAAGCCGTCATCGGCGTCTTGCCTAATAGCCGCTTTGAGTATCTCTTTTGGGCATTCATGGCGTCGAAGGGGACGATGTCGACTCTCGATCCATAGTGCTTCGATTAATTTTGGAATCGCGTGGTTCACATCGCCAGTGATGTGAACCACGCATTGTTTTGATCACTCCCGAACCACAGACGTTTTCAGGAATCGGGTGCTTAACTGCGCCCCATATAACCCAACGGCCAGCCCCGAAACAATGAAGACGATTGCCGTCACCTTGAGGGTCGATAAGCTCTCGTGGAAGATCATCGACGATCCGAGCATGCCGAAGATAGGTACTAGCAGGGAAAGCGGTGCTACGGTAGAAACCGGGTACTTTTTGAGCAGAGAATTCCAGATCCAGTAACCGAACAAGGTTGTCGGATAGGCTTGAAAGAGAATGGAGAAAATCGCGGTCGAATCCAACTGGGAAGACAACATGGCGAAACCAGCTGATCCATGTATGCCATAGGAAATGGCAAATAGTGGCAATGGTGAAAACAGGCTGGACCAGACCAGGAAAGCAAGCACGTCTTTCGTGCCGGTCTTTTTGATAATGATATTGGACACGCTCCAGGAAAACGCACCCAAGATAACGCATCCAAGACCAACCAGTGTGACAGTGCCGTCACGAATGGGAATAATGCTGAGCAGCCCCATCAGAGCTATAGCGATGCCGGCGTACTGATACTTTGAGATCGATTCACGAAACACGACGGAACCAAGCAAGATCGTAAAGAACGCACTGAATTGCAGCACCAGCGAGGCTATGCCGGCAGAGACTCCCGCGCTAATGCCGAGGTTCACCACACCCCACAATCCCACGCCGAACAGCAGGCCATAAGCGATCAGGAAACGCCACGGCGTGTCAGGTTTTTTGATGAAGAACACAGCCGGTAGCGCGCACAACAGGAAACGGATACCGGCAAGAATAAATGGATCTACTGATTGAAGGCCGATTTTAATAACGGAGAAGTTCAGCCCCCAGATGGCGGTGATCAGGATGGCGAGCGCGATGTGCTTCGATTTCATGATGAGTGTCCCTTGTTTAAAGCTGCAGCTGTGGACTCGGGCGCAGGCGTGACAAATCTAGCGCTTTGGCTTGGCCGGTGCTGACCGATCATCGTCCTGGCGCCTGCGAGCGCGAATGCAGCGAATGCTACCAGCGGTACGACAGGTCCGCTTGCCCAGCTGACTGCATACAAAAGGGCGGCGGCCACAAGGATGGGGAAACCGAATGCATTGCAGCGGAAGACGATCTGTCCGACCCGGTGTGCCGCCTGTGTCGCGATCAACTGCTTGCGTACGCTAATACGAAACAGTGCGAAACCTACGCCGGAGAGGAAGAACCCGACAGCCAGTGTCCATAGCGAATAGCCAACGGTCGCCAGCAGGATAAACGGCAACGGCACAAAGGCGATGCAAGCCACCACTGCCAACTGGCGGCTGCGCCGCTCAAGCCTGACAAACATGCCATATAGCAGGCCGGTGGTGCCCATGCCAAGACCGACCATCGCATCGAGCAGCGCGGCGTGCTCTACTGCACCGCCGAAGGCGTGCGCAAGCAGCGGCAGAGCCATGTTGATCAGTGTGAGGCAGGGCCAGACCAGCGCGAGTGTCAGCAGTACGTACCAGGGCACGGCGGCTAAGGTCTTGGTCGCGGCTACCGGCGTTTTGTCGGCGGCACTGGCAGCAGCCGATCCCGGCGCTGGCACAAGCAGCGACATACCTGCCAGTAGCACGATGGCGACGACATACAGCCCGGCCGCAACGTAGAACGGCAGCGCGGAACCGCCGAGCTGCATAAGTATCCCGATCGGCAGGCCGCCGAGCATCAGGCCTGCCTGTGTAGCGGCACTCTGGCGGGCGTTCAGCGCGTCGGCTTGTGCGGGCGGCAATCTGCCCGCCAGCGTAGCGAGCAGTGTGTCCCACGCGCC
Organism: Noviherbaspirillum sp.; assembly: GCA_035539595.1. Classification (GTDB taxonomy): domain Bacteria; phylum Pseudomonadota; class Gammaproteobacteria; order Burkholderiales; family Burkholderiaceae_D; genus Noviherbaspirillum. Next base: position 4,147 of record DATLIB010000107.1, on the reverse strand, counting down.
TTCCAGCAAGAAGAACACCAGCAGCACAAGGAAGTTAACAACGAGGATGGCCGTAGGCCACCGCAGCACGGGTACAAATGCCAACGCCAGCAACAACAAACCGACGATGCCGGCTACCGTCAGTTTGCGGCTATCGACGCGCTCCAGTACGCGGTGTGCGAACGGCGCGATGAGGACGGCAGGCAGAAAGCCTGCAATCGAGGAGATGGCTAGCGACATCGCGCCGTCATCGGCGGTGCGCACAAGGTTCCATGCCACGGATAGGAACAGTAGCCCGTTGGCGAGGCGGTAGAACAACGTAGCAAGCAGAAAACGAAACATCGGGATCATCGCACCGTCTGGCGTAGTTCAGGCTCCGCGAGCCGGCGCAGGCTCACGGCGGCAAAGAGACAATCGAACCACTTGTGGGTTTCTGCGGCGCTGGCGGTGGCGATGATGCCAGCCAACGGCACTTCGTGCGCCTGGTAGGTGATACTTCCGGGTAGCGGTGCACCGGTTTCGAGCTCGTTCCAGCGCAGAACCGCAGCATTGCTGCGGAAGGAATCGAGACCGTCGATGCCGCCATGCACGCCGCCGCCCAGGTGGTGACCCGGCACAACGAACCAGCCATGCCACAGCCCCGCCGACGTCGCGTTGGCGTTGAGCGCAGGGACGTCCTCGTTCAGCAGGATGCGCAACTCCTGTGACGGCAGATGGATGCCGGTAGCCAGTTCGAAGGTGGCTACGACGTCGGCGCCACCGACTCGGTTTCCGACTTCGAGGAATACCAGTCCACCGTCGCTCTCGATCGCCTCCAGGTGGAAACTGCCATCCTGGATGCCCACGCTGCCAAGGGCGCGGTCGACCCAGTCGCGAATCGCTTCCGTAACAGGAAAGTGGTATGAGCCGAGCGGCTGGCCGTTGGCGTAGCCAAGACAGGTGCCGACATAGCGGCTTGCGGTCATTGCGAGAACCTTGCCGCGCGCGATCAGGCCATCGAAATGCAGCACGGGGCCGGTGACGAATTCTTCCACTTCATAGGCGTCGCGCATAGCGATGCCGGCATCCAGCAGTGGTACGCCCGAGCGCTGCGACGCTATTGCTGCACGCGTTTGTGTCGCCGTGGGAAAGACGACTACGTCCTCGCTCGATGCACCGCTGTGCGGCTTGAGGACCGTCGGACCGTTCCATTCCGCCCTGCCGTCGAGGAAATCCGCCAGTGGCAGGAAGCGCGGTACGCACAGGCCGGCGCGCGCGGCAGCCTGCTTCATCTTGATCTTGTCTCGCACCAGTGCCACCTGTTCCAGCGGCGCGCCCGGTACGCCAAGTCGTTCGCGCAGTCGCGCGGCATCGAGCAGTTCGTATTCGGACAACGACAGCACGCGGTCGAAGTGCTGCGGTTCATGTTCCAGCCAGGCGACGGCTTCGTCGTATACGGCAGCCTGCCCCGGGCGCTCCACCTCGCGACGCCGCAGCCAGGACGGCAAGGTGTCAAGAATCTTGCGCGTACCGAAGTAGGTCACATCGTGACGGTCATGGTCAATACCGCGGTGGTAGTCGATCTTGTGGTACGGAATGCGGTGCAGGATCAGGATGTTCATAAGGTTCTTAGCTCAGATGGGGCCGTGGAGTGGCTGGCAAATCAAGCAGCGATTTCCAGCACCGGCACATGATGCGCCGACAGCATGGTCAGCCAGCGGTCGCGCAGCGTAGCGACGATATCGCGGATATCCGCATTTCGTGTGTCGCCATGCCCCTCGGCATCCACAGTGTCCAGAATGATCGTTGCCTGCGCCACAAAATCGGCGTTGTCGTGCGCCACCGCATGGACGATGCGCGCGTCGTGCGACAGCCAGCCGAATTCGCCGGGGTGTAGCTGCCCCGGTCGCAGGTTGTGCTGTGCGCTGGTGGCGGTCAGCACCTGCTCGAATAACAGGATGCCGTCGCCGAGACTCGCAGGCGAGAAAATGCCGTCGTGCGGCACTCCCAGCATGACTGTGGCTGCCTGGCGCTTCGGGGCCGGCAGGATGGACGCGGACGAAGCACCGAGCACTGAATCCACCCATAAGGCGTAGAGGTCGATACCATACACGGCTTCAGCCAGTGACCAGATCTTCATGCCTCCGGGGCGGCGGTTCGGTTCGACCACCGCCGCGTGCATACCCTCATCGCTCAACTTGATTTCATTGTGGAACGGCCCATCACGCTGACCGACCAGCATGTTGCACAACTGCCCGGCTCGCTCCAGTGTGTGCTGTTCGACGGACGTCAGCCGCGCTGGCAGCACTTGCGCAACCTCTACCGGATAGCGCCCGGTAGCGGAGACCTTCTCCGTGACGAAGGACAGTGTGCCGATACCGTCGTACGAATATTCGCGGCGGTACGGGATCATCTGCTCGCAGATGACGCCGCCGGCGAGATAGGGCGCGACCTCGTCGAAGACCGCCCGTAGGTCGTCGCCTGCCCGCACGACGATCACGCCACGGTTATTACCTTCGCAGGAGGGTTTCACCACGAAGCCATCCGGGTGCGCATCGGCAAAGGTCTTCAGTTCGGCTACCGAGGTGATGCTCACACAGTCGGGCGCAAACACATGCTGCGCGTCGAGCAATGCGTGGTGGTGCCTCTCGGCTAACCGGTAGGCGTGCTTGCTGAAGGCCCCCAACGCCAGCATTGCGTTGTCCACACGTAGACCCAGGCGCTCAAGCAGCAACGCACCACTGTGCACCGCGTTGTCCGAGAATACTATGCCGCCGCGCAAAGCGTCGCGCCTTGGCGCCAGTTGTGTCAGCGCCAGATCGACGAAATCGGCTCGTGTCGGGTCGAGATCGATCACCTCGTCGCAAATGGACAAGTCGTGCGCCCCGGGGTTGGCGCGCACGAGCAGCGTGCGCACCTCATGGCGCTCGCGTGCGTACGCAACCATACGCGCCACGTCGGCCACCCGCGACAGGTTGTAGTCAATAATCAGTAGTATGCCGGCCCGGGTCATGATGAAACTCCCTGCACGGCAGGCGTTTGCTGAACATACTTGATTTCGATCGCATCGTCGGACGCGCGAATGAGCGTCGGCAAGGTGGCGTCGCGTTCCTCGCGATCGAGCTTCCACAGCAGTTGTCCAAGAAACACTTCGCGAGCTGTGTAAGCGATCTCGTCGCCTTCCTTTAGCAGGATATGTGAGACGACAGGCTTTCTTTCCATGTCTCGCATACCGACGTGCGCAATTTGGCCCGGTTTCGCGAAATACACGCGGAAGAAGGTGGCCAGTGGCGTGTCCTGCATGCCGTCGTCCCTGAAAGACAGGGCGCGCAACCGCGCCAAGTAACTGGCGTCGATGACATCGGACTGAGGATCGTCACCGGTCGGAGCATGCGCGAGCAGCAGGTCGACCCATAGTTCAAGTACACCATGCTCGCCGTTGAGCGCCTTTACACTGTGCGAGATCAGACTGCCGCCGACACGCGGATTGATTTCGATCAAGTCCCAGCGCGTACCATCGAAGCGGGCTTCGACATGGAAGCACCCCCAGTCGAGGTCCAGATGTGCAAACAGCGCACGTACCCAGGCGATGCCGGCAGCAATTGCCTGCCGGTCGATGCTGTGTGGCGGACTGGTGCAACTGTCTTCCAGCACCGTGCCGGCCGCCTCGGTCACTTCACATTTCTCGTGAATGCCAACCACATGCACGTCGCCGCCAGCCGTGATCAGCTCGAAGCTGAATTCGCGCCCGGCGACATAGTTTTCCACCAGGAAGGTCAACGTATCGTCAAGCGCCGAACGGTAAACGATATCGTCCTTTGCTTCGTCGCGGATGCGCTGGATCGCTTCCCAGCGCGTATCCGCCCGTAGCGGAAAAGCCCCGTACGAGGCGATACCGGACACCGGCTTGATGAAATAGCGGCTGTTTTCTTGCTGCAGTTGTTCAAGGAGTTCCGGCGTGAGAATTTGCGCCCGCACTGTCGATAAGCCTGCATCAGCCAGCCGGTTGCGCAATGCGAGCTTATCGCGTAATGCAGCAATTTTTTCCGGGGTGAGATCTGGTATGCCAAGACGTGCGTTGGCATGTGCCATCAGTCCGCGATAGCCTTCCCATACCGTGACACAGGCGAGCACCTGCTCGCCTTCGTCGGCCAGCGTATCGAGTGCGATATCGACATCGTTACGCGTC
>DATLIB010000106.1:0-25015 GCA_035539595.1 Noviherbaspirillum sp. | reverse complement strand
GCCGCTGCTCAGGCGGGGCTTGCCACAACTGCGCATAACATCGCCAATGCGACGACGGTCGGTTATAACCGCCAGATCGTGTTGCAAGCCGCTATTGGTGGCCAGGACGAGGGAGGCGGTTTCATTGGCAAGGGGACAATGTTTGTCTCCGTCAGGCGTGTCTACAATGAATATTTGGGCACGCAGGTTCGTGGCGCACAGACCGCCCATGGGCAATTGCAGAGCCATTACACGCTTGCCAGCCGTATCAATAACTTGCTGGCCAACCCCGAGTCGGGCTTGTCGCCGGTATTGCAGGATTTTTTCAAGAGCGTCCAGAACCTTGCCGCCAATCCTGAGGCGGGCGGATCGATGCTGGCATCCGCCGAGTCCTTGGCCGGCCGGTTTCAAAGCATGGACGGCCAGTTGCGCGAGTTGCGCACTGCCACCAATACCGAGATATCGTCGAGTATCGATGCCATCAACTCTTATGCGCAGCAAATTGCCGATCTGAACAAGGCGATTAACGGCGCACAGAGTGGCAGCGGCCAGTTGCCGAACGACTTGCTCGATCAGCGCGATTATCTGGTTGGGCAATTAAGCAAGGAAACCAAAGTTACGGTTACCAAAGATGGTAACAACTATGGCATTTTTATCGGCAACGGCCAGCCTTTGGTCGTCGGCTCGACGGTCTCCGAGCTAGAAGCGGTGCCATCTGCGACCGATGTCAACGACATATCGGTCGGTTTGGTTGGTTCGACCGGCACGATTCGCCTGGCGGATAGTAGTCTGCAGGGCGGTAGATTGGCCGGACTGTTCAGCTATCGTGCTACAACCTTAACCAATGCGCAAAATGAACTAGGCAGGATCGCGCTTGGGTTGGCCGATACTTTTAATGCGCAGCACCGGCTTGGCATGGACCAGACGGGAGCGATGGGGAGCAACTTCTTCAGCACCGCGGCACCGGTTGTCAATGCCAACATACTGAATACGGGAACCGGGGTCGTCGCGGCCACCGTTACCGATGTGGGTGCGCTCAAGGCCAGCGACTACAAGTTGGTTTATGACGGCACCGATTATGTCGTGACCCGGATGAGCGACAACACGCAGGTAAGCTCTGTTGCCGGCCCCGGATTTCCGGCGGCGGGAATCACGGTGGATGGTGTCAACATTACTTTGTCATCCGGCGCGATGCTCGCCGGGGACAATTTCATTGTCAGGCCGACAGCCAATGCCGCATCGGGATTCAACGTCCTTGTGACGGACGTGAGCAATATCGCGGCCGCTGCACCGATCATGGCCACGATGCCGATGACCAATTCCGGTTCGGGTACGATCAGCAACGGCGCAGTCGATAGCAATTTCGACCCCCTGTGGGCCGCCTTGCCGGTTACTTTGGCCTATGACGCTGCGGCAGGTGAATTGAACGATCCTGGGACCGGCCCTGGGACCGGTTTCGCGTTCCCGGTCAAGGTCACGAAAATTGACGGCACATCGACTGTTTATGCCGCCGGCACACCAGTCCCTTACACTAGCGGTGCCACCCTCACGTTTGGCGCTACTTTGGGCCCCCCCCTTGATGCGGCGGGGATCAGTGTCAAGCTCAGCGGTGCCTTGGGAGATGGCGATCAATTTACTGTCCAAGCCAACCAGAATGCGGCAGGTGACAATCGCAACACGGTGCTGTTGGGGGCTTTGCAAACAGCCAATACCCTGGTGGGAGGATCGACGACTTATCAAGGCGCCTTGGGGCAACTGGTCAGCTCGGTAGGCAACAAGACACATGAGTTGGAAGTCGGCATGGATGCGCAAGCCAACTTGGTGACGCAGTTAAATCATGCCCAGCAATCCGATTCGGGAGTCAATCTTGACGAAGAAGCCGCTAACCTGCTGCAGTATCAGCAGGCCTATACGGCAGCAAGCAAGGTAATGCAAGCGGTCAAGGAAATGTTTGATGTACTGGTTTCACTGGGTAATGCCTGATTCAATTTGAAAGCGACAAACGGTATCGAGCCGTATCGAATGGTAACGATGTTCGACGTAATAACACTGTTTAATTTTGCCCGGGCATAGGAGCATCCAGTCATGCGAATCAGCACAAATATGATTTACCAAATGGGGGCCAGCAGGATCAGCGACCTGCAGGCCTCACTGGTGAAAACCCAACAGCAGCTTTCCACGCAACGACGCATTCTGACCCCGGCGGACGATCCGGTTGCGTCGGCGAGCATCATCGGAATCTCGCAGTCCCTATCGATCAACACCCAATTGGCGACCAATCGGCAGAACGCAAAAAATCTGTTGTCGCAGGAAGATAGCTTATTGAGCAGTGTTACGTCGCTGTTGCAGGACGCGAAGACGCTGGTTGTGAATGGTGGTAACGGCGCGTTGGAAGATTCGCAGCGGCAGTACCTTTCAGCCGAATTGCGGGGCCGCTTCGATGAGTTGCTAGGATTGGCGAACAGCCGCGATGGCAGTGGAAACTTCATGTTTGGCGGCTATCAGATAGCTTCCCAACCGTTTTCCGAAACGGTGACTGGTGCTCAATATAACGGCGATCAAGGACGGAGGATGCTGCAGATCGGTACCTCGCGACAGATTGCACTGAACGATTCAGGCAGCTCGGTATTCGAAAATATCAAGACCGGCAATGGAACATTCCTCACCGCTGCCGCTGCTGCCAATACCGGTTCCGGCATCATTAGCACCGGTGCCGTTGTCGATGGTGCGGCACTGACAGACCATAACTACAGCGTGGAATTTACCGTCGTTCCCGGTGCCGTTCAATATGCGCCCGATACAACGACTTTTACCGTGCGCGATGATTCGCTCGTTCCGCCGCAATATTTGGATACCGCTACCGGGCTGTTTAATCTGGCAGCTCCACCGGTTCCCGGGACGACGTATGTCAGCGGCCAGGCAATCAGTTTTGACGGCTTGCAGTTCGATATCAAGGGTGTCCCGGCAGACGGCGATACCTTTACCGTTACGCCGAGCGCCAACGAAAGCATTTTTACGACGCTCAATAACCTGCTGACCACACTTGAAGCCAGTGGTAGCGGAGCTACAGGCCAGGCCAAGCTGACCAATGGACTGAATGCTGCAAACAACAGCATCGACAATGCCTTGGATAATCTGTTGGAGGTGCGGGCCTCCATTGGTACACGTTTGAATGAAATCGATGTGCTGGACAGCACGGGAGATGACCTGCATATCCAGTACACCGAAGCGATGAACCAGCTGCAGGAAATCGATCTGGCTGAAGCTATATCGAATTTTTCCCAACAACAATTGACGCTCCAGGCAGCACAGCAATCGTTCACGAAGATAGCGCAATTGTCGGTGTTTAACTACATCTGATAGGCGCTGCAACGCTGTGCGTTGACGGCTTCTTCGGCGATACGCGTTTCAATATCAGGGGGGGCGTGAGCGCATCTGGCTAAGGTCCGCCTGGCACCATGGCGGCGGTAATCCGCTGGATTGCTTCGATGCCCTCTTGGAGCAGGCGTACCACCGGCGTAGCGAAATAGGGCAGCGATAACGCGATCATGACAAAGCCGATACCGATGGTGATCGGAAAGCCGATACCGAACAGGTTGAGTTGCGGTGCTGCGCGAGTAAGAATCCCCAGCGCCATATTTGTAATCAGCAGGCCTGCCACAATCGGCAGCGACAACTGTACAGCAGCACTGAAAATGCGGCCAGCCCAGCTCACGAGCTGATGAAATCCTGCTCCCGACATCGGTCCAATCGAAATCGGCAGAAGGGTGAAGCTTTCGGCCAATGTTGCAAGCAGCACCAGATGTATATTGGTCGCAAGGTAAACCATCAATGTCACCAGTGCGAAGAATTGACTGATGACCGAAGTGCGCCCGCGCGATTGAGGGTCGTAGAAGGTGGCAAATCCCAAACCCATGGTTGTACTGCTGATTTCCCCTGCCAATTCAACCGCTGCCAGCACCAGGCGCATGGCGAAGCCCATGGACAGGCCGATGACGAATTGCTGCAGAAGGATCAACAGGCCGGCCAACGACATTGGATCCGTCGCAGGTATGGCTGGAACACCCGGTGCAATCACGAGGGCCAGCATCACCCCTAGACTGATTTTTGCATGTGCAGGCACGCTGACGTTGCCAAACAGTGGCGCCACCGAGATGAGGCCGAGAATGCGAGTCAGCGGCCACAAGAGGGATGCAACCCAGATCTGCAGTTCGGCACTGGTAACGGTAATCATGTGGTTTTGGGTGCCAAGGTGGCTTCAGGGCAAAGAGGCGTATTGCGAATACCGCATACGCAATACGCCTTGTCGGACTTAGTCGCCGCGCAAGAATAAGTTGAACAATTTTTGCTGCTCGCCGCTGGCGCACTGCGGCGCGTCAGACGCCTTACATTGCCTCCAGCAACGAGCGCCAACATGTCCAACTTATTCTTGCGCGACTCTTAACCGACGATATTCGGAATGCTGCTGAACATATGGCGCATATAGTCCAGCATGATGGTCAGCATCCACGGACCGGCAAGCACCAGGGCGATCAACACGCCAACCAATTTCGGAATGAAAGACAAGGTCGTTTCATTGATTTGGGTAGCGGCTTGAAAAATACTCACGATCAGACCGATGCCGAGCGCGACCAGCAACAGGGGGGCAGCGACCATCAACGTAACTTCCATTGCGTGGCGGCCAATGGTGATAACGCTTTCCGGGGTCATGGCTCAGTCCTCAATAAAAGCTTTGTGCAAGGGAACCGATCAGCAACTGCCAGCCGTCTGCCAGCACGAATAACATCAACTTGAACGGTAGCGAAACGATGGCCGGTGACATCATCATCATCCCCATCGACATCAACACGCTAGCCACCACCATGTCGATGATCAGGAATGGGATGAAAATTGCGAAGCTGATCTGGAATGCGGTCTTCAATTCACTGGTGATAAAAGCGGGGACCAGCACCCGTAGCGGTACATCTTCGGGACCTTGCAGCGCGGTGTTGTTGGACAGCTTCACATAGAGAGCAAGGTCCGCTTCGCGCGTTTGCTTCATCATGAAAGTTTTCAAGGGCGCGACGCCACGCTCAAGCGCCTGAACCATCGTAATCTTGTTTTCTGAAAGCGGCTGGTAGGCCTCGGTATATATCTTGTCGAATACAGGGCCCATGACGAACAGTGTCAGGAACAATGCCAGTCCGATCATCACCTGATTGGGCGGCGCCGTCTGGGTGCCAAGCGCCTGGCGCAGTAGAGAAAGCACAATGATGATGCGAGTAAAACTGGTCATCATCATCAAGGCTGCGGGCAGGAAGGAGAGCCCGGTCAGCAGCAACATGGTTTGCAGACTGAGGGAGTACGTCTGACCGCCACCGGCCGATGGCGTACTGGTGATGGCCGGCAAGCCTGCTTGTTGCGCCAATGCCATCATGGGCAGCCCTAGCAGGGCAAGGGGAAGCATGGCATGCAGGCTGCGGCGAATCATCGGTGATGTCACCGCGAACCTAAGAACTTTACCGCCCATTACGTTTTTCAATTGTTTGTTGTAGCCATGCCGAGAAACTCTTCGACGTTGGCGCGGGAGCCGCCAGTGCGGTACTTTCTTGTTTGGCCATCGTCGCCAAGGAACTGACGCGGCCGGGTGCGACGCCGACCACGATCCATTGGTCGGCGACTTCGACCACCAGGATGCGCTCGCGGTGACCGACATTGAGACCGCCGACCAACTTGACTGCACCGGCCGATGCCGGTTGGGCCAAGCCAAAGCGGCGCAGCAACCATACGGCACCGGCCATGAGTCCCAGCACGACGGTCAAGCCCAGCAATGCCTGTAACAGGTTGCCGGCTGATGCCGGACTGGCAGGATCCGCGGCATGGACAACAGCGCCAACAGGCAGCAGCAGTGCGGGAACTAAACGCAGGAGATAAGGCGTCATTTATTGAGTTTCCGGATGCGTTCGGACGGGGAAATAATGTCGGTCAGCCGAATGCCGAACTTGTCGTTGACCACCACGACTTCGCCTTGCGCAATCAGGCAGCCATTCACCAGCACGTCCATTGGTTCACCAGCGAGGCCATCGAGCTCGACGACCGATCCTTGCGCCAGTTGCAGCAAGTTTTTGATGGCGATCTTGGTGCGACCGAGTTCAACAGTGAGCTGTACCGGAATATCAAGGATGAAATCGATATCGTTATGCGATCCGCTCTTGACGCTACCGCCCGAAAAATCCTGAAAAACGGCATTCGACGCTGGGGGCGGCTGCAGTTCGACCGGATTGAGTCGTGCCTGTTCGGCCATCGCCGCACCCCAATCGTCGTCCGCCGAGGTTTGCGATTCTATTTCGTCAGCCATGCTCTTCTCCTTGCGTCGGTTCTCTTTGCAGTGAATCGTTTGCGCTATAGACCAGTTTTTCGATGCGTAATGCGTACTGGCCGTTCGACTTGCCGTAACTGCATTCCATGACCGGGACACCGTCCACGGTAGCGGTGATGTTTTCAGGGACCGTGAGCGGAATCACATCGCCCGCTTTCATGCCCAGGATATCGCCGAATGTGACATTGGCGGTACCGAGATTAGCCAGGATTTCCACTTCTGCCGTCTGGATTTGCTGCTTCATCAGGCGAATCCAGCGCTTGTCCATTTCCAGTGTTTCACCTTGCAGGCTGCTGGTCAGGATGTCACGGATCGGCTCCAGCATCGAGTAGGGCGCGCAGAAGTGCATTTCGCCGCTGACCGGGCCAATTTCAATCATGAAGGTGGTCGACACCACGACCTCGTTCGGCGTGGCGATATTGGCGAACTGGGTGTTTACTTCGGAACGAATGTATTCGAAGTCCAAGGGATATAGCGGCTCCCAGGATTTCGCATAAGTTTCGAACACGATATCCAGTACGCGCTGGATGATGCGCTGCTCGGTTTGCGTGAAATCACGGCCTTCGACCCGAATATGAAAACGCCCATCGCCGCCAAACAGGTTGTCGACCAGCAGGAAAACCAGTTTCGGATCGAACACGACCAACGCCGTTCCACGCAACGGCTTCATGTGGATCAGGTTGAGGTTGGTGGGGACTACCAGATTGCGGATGAACTCGCTGTACTTGGCCACGCGTACCGGGCCGATAGACACCTCTGCAGTACGGTGCAGGAAATTGAACAAGCCAATACGGAACAAGCGGGCGAAGCGCTCGTTGATGATTTCAAGGCCAGGCATCCGGCCGCGTACGATGCGTTCCTGGGTGGCCAGGTTGTAGGGACGTACGCCGGAGTCGTCCTCCGGTAGGGCAATCTCATCCTGGTCGCCGGTGACGCCCTTGAGCAGCGCATCGACTTCTTCTTGAGAGAGGAAATTCTCGGACATGGTCGCTACTGTACGACGAACGAGGTGAAGAATACGTTCGACAACTTGGCCTGCGGTCCCTTTGCTGCAAAGGGGAGTTTGAGTTGTGCAATGATTTCGGCGGCGAGCTTTTCTTTTCCGTTCGGGGTTAGTAGCTCGGCGGCTTTTTTATTGGACAGCAGCGTCAGCAGCCGGCTGCGTACCTGCGGCATGTATAGCTTGATCAGCTCAGCCTGGTCTTGATCTTCAACTTGCAGGGTCATCCCTACCTGCAGATACTGTTGGAGCTCGTCCTCTGTCGGTTGCAGATTGACGGTGACGGTGTCGAGAATCAGAAATACAGGGGGCTTGTGCTCCTCTTTCTTGGACTCACGATCGCCGCTCAGGTAAAACCATGTACCGAGAGCGCTGGCGATGGCCAGCACAATGACAGCCACAAGCAGAAAAATGAGCTTTTTCGATTTTTCCGGCGGTGCTTCAGCTTCGTCGGTGTTTTTTGCTGATTTAGCGGCTGTTTTTGTAGCGGAAGTCGCCATTGTGAATCCTCTTGTCTCGCACTAGTGACGTACTGCGCGATTGAACCAACGCTGACAAAGCACGCCACCAGTAACGGATGTCATTATTAAATGAAAGCACGGTCCGGAATGCGTAGAAAAGAGGGGGGAAGCACGCGCATATCAGCGCATCTCGACTGCAACGCCTCGCACTCTTTGTTCGGACCGAATGTGGCTCTATTAAACCATCATTGACGTTAGGAAAGAGAGTGCGCGACAGAAAAACACGGTTTTTTTTCGTGGCTGCATGCGTCATGCTGTTTTGTCGCGACAGGGATGACCCCGAAAGCGGCGTGACAATCACCATTCCACTCTGTGATCGAAAGATGAGTGTATGCAGGCGAGCGGCGCCTAAAGCAAAGCCGCTTCAGGCGAAGGTGTCAACCAGCCCTTGTCCGCCAGTGACTTCTCGGGTGCTGTTAACGCGAGTCGGCATGTCGATCGCGGGATCTTCATCCTGATCACTACGGGCCGATGAAGGCTGTCGTTCACCGAAGCCGTTTTGCTGGTTTCCGGGTGTGCCTGCACTAACGTTCGCCTGGCCCAGCTGAATGCCGGCATCTCCCAGCATTTCACGCAGCTTCGGCATGGCCGACTCGAGTGCTTGACGGACTTCCGGCTGCGCTGCGGTAAAGTTGGCGGTGGCTTGGTTGTTGGAGACGCTCAAGACTACTTGCAAGGGGCCGAGATCGGGTGGATTCAAGGTCAGGGATGCACTCTGTTGTTCTCCGGCGACCATCCAGACCACCTTTTGACCAAGCGCATTGTCCCATCCTTGGCTTCCCACGCGTGGCGCGAGTCTGTCCGTCACTGCTTGGCTGGCTAGAGGCTGCATCTGTTGCGGCACTGCCTGAGCTTGTGTTGTGATTCCTGTCAGGGGGGCAGTAGTGGGGAGGTCCTGCGGCTTCGCTGCATGCCCATCGGCCGGCAATTGGCTGACGGCCGATCCGGTCTGCGCGGCTGAATTCTGAGCGGTGCCAAGTTCAGGTGCCGCCGAAGCTTCGCCAGTTGATGCTGTTTTCGCATTCACGGCTGGCAAAATCTTGCTGCCATCCTCTGTTGCACGACTATTCTTGGCTTGTGCTGCACCGTCTACTTCTTGCGCCACTAAATGTTGGTTTTGCCCAGGCGTCTTTATTCCCGTATCAGCTGTGTCGATGGCCGCCTGTTTTACGTCCCTGCCGATTTGCGTCTGGCTGTTATCCACCAGACCTGCTTTGTCGGTCGGGGGCATCTCTGTTGTAGGAACGTTCGGCAGCAATTCCGGAGATAGGGCGTCGCCTGCAATATCGCTACCCTTATCGGCCAGGGAGGAGACGTTCGATACTGCAATCGCAGTCGCATCGCCACCGGTCGGTTGTGCTTCAGCGGTTGATGCCTTTGGCATCACGCCGGTTTGCGCCAGATTTGCGACCAGTGCCAGCAATTCGTCAGAGGCAGCCGCCAGTGCTGCCGTATCGTCTTCCAGAGCGACATCCTCGGTCGCAGTGCTGTCGACGGATTTCGTGTCGGTCGGTGTGCCGGAAGGAGATTGAGTTTCGTCTATGGAAGCTGCTTTGTCGTCGGCGCTGCGGGATTTGTTTGGTTTGGCTGCTGTTTCGGCGGTTTGCGGCGCCCGTGTTGCGGAACGGTTTTCCTCGGCTCCCGATCCCGACTTCCCGTTGACTTTACTGCGCTGTTCGGCTTCTGACAGTACCTTGTTGAACGGCGTGTCGGAAGGAGCGCCCGGCTTTGTGCTTGAGCCGCTGCCAGAGGTGATTGCCGGGTTCAATATTGCTGCTGTTTTCATGATGTCCGCCGCCTTTTCCGCTTAGCGTTTATAGAGCAACTTCCTGGCTGCAAATTCGTCCGTTTGTTTCTGATCGCGCTTTGTTTCTTTTAACTGCTGCTGCTTCAGTGCGCGTTGGGCGAGGGTGTCGTAAGACATTCGCTTGCGTTCGCTGCCTTGCCATGCGCTGCGTTCGTTGTTGAGTCGCTTCTGCGCGTCTTGCACGATCTTCTGCTGGCCCGCGATAGCGTCATCCAGTTTCGCCAGGAAGAGCTGAAAATTGCGGCAGCCTGCCGCACTCAATCCGGACATCAGATTTGCTTGCAGGCGGGCCATGTAATCCTCCCGGTATTGCAGCAACATGGCCAGTTTCTGCTCCGCCTCGTCGCCTGCGCGAACTGCCCGGCCAAGCCGTTTCGCGGCTTCGTCGGTTTCCTTTGTTGCCAATTCGATCAGAGTGTCGATTGCGGAGGAAGTAGCCATGTTAGGAAGTATATTGCCGGCGCCAGAAAGTCAATCATCCGAATAGCGCTGTAAGTTGCCCCAAGCTCTCGTGAATGTTGGCTCGTTCGTGAATGCCTTGCTGCAGGAATGCTTCGATGCTGGCATGCCGTCCGATGGCTTCATCCAGCACCGGATCGGAGCCGGCACTATAGGCGCCGACGCTGATCAGATCGCGGCTGCGCTGGTAGCTGGCGGTGAGTTTTTTCAAACGGCGCGCGAGTGTTTGGTGTTGCGGCGTGGTGATGCTGTGCATCGCGCGGCTGATGGATTGTTCGATATCGATTGCCGGGTAGTGGCCGCCCTCGGCCAGCTTGCGGTCGAGTACGATATGGCCGTCCAGGATGGCGCGCGCTGCGTCCGCTATCGGATCCTGCTGGTCGTCGCCTTCGGTCAGCACCGTATAAAACGCAGTGATCGAGCCGCCGCCGTCCTTGCCGTTGCCGGCTCGTTCAACCAAGGCCGGCAGTTTGGCAAATACGGACGGCGGGTACCCTTTGGTTGCGGGCGGTTCACCGATTGCCAATGCAATTTCGCGCTGCGCCATAGCGTAGCGGGTCAGCGAGTCCATGATCAATAGGACATTTTTTCCTTCGTCACGGAAATACTCGGCAATAGCGGTTGCATAGGCCGTGCCTTGCAGGCGCATCAAGGGCGAGGTATCCGCAGGTGCGGCAACCACGACTGAGCGCGCCAGTCCTTCCGGGCCGAGAATCTGTTCAATGAATTCCTTGACTTCGCGGCCCCGTTCGCCAATCAGGCCGACCACGATGACGTCGGCGCTGGTATAGCGCGCCATCATGCCCAGCAAAACGCTTTTGCCGACGCCGGAGCCTGCGAATAGTCCCATCCGTTGCCCGCGCCCGACCGTTAGCATACTGTTGATGGCGCGTACGCCGACGTCGAGAATGTCTTTGATCGGCGCGCGTCCCAAGGGATTGGCGGCGCGTGCATTCAAGGGCGCGCCATGGGTCGTATGAAGCGGCCCGAGACTGTCGAGCGGACGTCCGGCTCCGTCGAGTACCCGGCCTAGTAATTCGTCTCCCACCGGTAGATGCCGGCTCCGGTCGCTGAGACGGCGACGCGGATGATTGAGCGAACCGGGGCGCGGTAGGGTAGGGGCGACTTCAGTGGCAAATACGCGAGTGCCGGGAATGATGCCTTCGACGTCGCTTTGCGGCATGAGAAATAGCCGCTCCCCCTCGAAACCGACTACTTCTGCCTCGATGCGGCTGCCGTTCGGCAGCGGTACGGTACAAGCGCTGCCGACGGCCAGCTTGAGGCCGATGGCTTCCATGACCAGTCCGGTTACGCGGGTAACGCGGCCTGATATCTGCATCGGCTCGGCGATTTCGACCAAAGTGCCAGAATCGCGCAGAAATGTGCGCCAGTGATCGCTATGCGGCGTTGGCGAGCTCATGGCGCCAGCCAGTCCAATTCCTTGCCAAGCGCTGCCGCAATGCGGTGCCAGCGCGTCGACGTGGTGGCGTCAATCTGGTTGCTGCCTGTTTCGACACGGCAGCCGCCACGTTCGATCTGGATGTCTTCGACCACCCGCCAGCCTGCTTTTGTCAGTTCGTCTTCCATGTGCTTGCGGATGACTTGCGCATCGGCCGGATGCACAAAGAGAAGCGCCGGCTGCTGCAGTGACGGCAAAGCGCGGATGGCGTCGCCAATGACCGGAACAACCAGTTCAGGGCGCACCTCCAGCGCATTTTTCAGCATGGCCTTCGACACGTCGAGTGCCAAGTCCAGAACGTCGATTGCAATGCGTTCGCTGGCATTGGTCACTTCGGTGTGGAAGACATCCGCCAGTTGCTGCAATTGGGCTCTTTCTTCGGCAGCTTGGGCGTGCCCTTCCGCCAAGCCGGCCGCATAGCCTTGTTCCTGACCTGCGGCGCGTCCTTCTTCCAAACCTGCCGCCCGGCCTTCTTCTTTGCCGGCGGCGTAGCCGGCAAGTCGTGCTTCTTCTATCGCCTTTTTCCGTTGCTCGGCCAGTCTGGCTTCTTCCTGTTCAGGCGTTGGCACCTCTTCATTGAACGAGGCCAGCTCCCAGCGCTGGTAAGCCGACATCTGCTCCTTGGGAATCACTCTAGACATAGGCGTCCTCGCCCTTCGCACCCAGAACGACCTGGCCTTCGTCGGCCAGGCGGCGGATTACCTGCAGGATTTCCTTCTGCTTTTCCTCCACTTCGGACAGGCGTACCGGGCCTTTCGATTCGAGGTCTTCGCGCATCATTTCGGCAGCGCGCTGCGACATGTTCTTGAATATTTTTTCCCGCAGTTCTTCGCTGGCAGCCTTGAGCGCGATGATCAGCGATTCGGATTGGACTTCGCGCAGGATGATCTGGACGCCGCGATCGTCGATATCGAGAATGTTCTCGAACACGAACATTTCATCCATGATGGCTTGCGCCATTTCGCTGTCGTAATTCTTCAGACTTTCCATCGTCGACGCTTCATTGTCGCCGCTGAAGAAGTTGAGGATTTCGGCTGCAGTACGGATGCCGCCCATTGCCTTCTTCTTCAGGTTTTCGTTGCCGGTCAACAGTTTGGTCAGCACTTCGTTCAGTTCGCGCAGCGCGCCGGGTTGCACACCATCGAGTGTCGCGATGCGCAGCATGACGTCGTTGCGCAGGCGGTCGGAAAAGTGATTGAGGACTTCGCAGGCGTGATAGCGCTCCAAGTGCACCAGGATGGTAGCGATGATCTGCGGGTGCTCGTTGCGGATCAATTCTGCCACCGATTGCGCATCCATCCACTTCAGGCTTTCGATGCCGCTGGCGTCGCGTGCGCCCAGAATGCGGTTAAGGAGGGATGACGCCTTGTCGTCGCCGAGCGCCTTTGTCAGCACCGTGCGGATATAGTCGTCGGAGTCCACGCCCAGTGACGTATTTTGCTCGGTCTTCTCGCGGAATTCGTCAAGCACCTGTTTCAGTTGCTCTGCATTCACCGGCTTCATCGTTGACATGGCGGCGCCCAGTTTCTGCACTTCGCGCGGGCCGAGATATTTCATCACTTCGGCAGCTTCGTCTTCGCCTAGCGCGAGCATTAGGATCGCTGCCCTTTGGATTCCGATATCGCTCATTCGTCCACCCACGCTTTTACAACGTTCGCTACCACTTTCGGGTCCTCTTTAGCCAAGTGCTTGGCTGCTTCCAGAATTTCTTGATAAGAAGCGCTCGCGGGTACGATAGGTCCAACACTGCCTCTGGGGTCGGCGTTTGTTAGTGATACCAGCGCATCGTCAGCATCGGCATCGGGGGCAGGAAGGGCTTCGATCTCCTCCTTTTTGGTGAGTTTGTCCATCATCGGCCGGAGCAGGCCGCGATATAGCATCACCAGAACAACGAGGAGTAAGAGGTATTTGCCTGCGTCCTTTGCTAGATCCAGAATTTCTGGCTGTTTCCAGAGCGGCAGCTCGGGCTCCGCTTCTTTTTCCATGCTGGTAAAGAGGCTGTTGACGACGTTGAGGCTGTCGCCACGGTCCTTGTTGAAGCCCATCGCCTCCTTGACCAGATCGGTGATCTCGGTTTTTTCCGCATCGGTGAGCGGTCTGTTCGAGACCTTGCCAGCCTTGTCGACAACGCGCTTGTAATTCACCACAACGGCGACTGATAGACGCTTGACGCCGCCCATCGGCTGTTGCACGTAGCTGATCGTTTTGTCGACTTCGTAATTGACGGTTGTGTCGCGTTGCGTAGAGCCGGTTGCTCCAGCGGTCTGGGGTGCTGCGGGAGTTGTGAGCGGAGCAGTGGCCGGAGCCGGTGGCTGGTTGCTCAGCGCGCCCGGTACGCCGGAGGCGTTTGTGCCTCCGTTTTGCGCCTCGCTGCTGTGCTGACTGCGAACCGTTGCCGGATTGCTTCCCTGATTGGGCTTGTAAATTTCCGCCGCTTGTTCGCTGGTTGAAAAATCGACATCCGCAGTCGCTTCGGCGCGCACGTTTTCGGCACCCACGATCGGCGTAAGGATGGACTCAATGCGACGAACAATATTCTGTTGCAGTTCCTGCACGTATTTCAGTTGCGACGGGTCGAGGCGATTGGTATCGCCGAGCCTGCGTGCGTCCGATAGCAAGGTGCCGTTCTGATCGACGACAGTGACATTCTTGGTCGGCAGTTCCGGCACACTGCTGGCGACCAGGTGCACGATAGCACTGACCTGTTGCGGATCCAGCGAGCGCCCTGGGTGCAGGTTTAGCAGCACGGAGGCGGTTGGCTTTTGCTGCTCGCGCACAAAAACCGATGACTTCGGTAAGGCGAGATGCACGCGGGCGGACTGAACTGCTGCTACGGACTGGATCGAGCGGGCAAGTTCGCCTTCCAGCGCACGCTGAAAATTAACCTGTTCGAGGAATTGTGAAATGCCGAGCCGCTGATTTTCCATCAGTTCGAAGCCGACATTGCCGCCCTTGGGCAAGCCTTCGGCAGCCAATTTCAGCCGCGCATCGTGCACCTTGTCGGCCGGGACCAGAATGGCGCCGCCGCCTTCGGCATACTGGTACGGCACATTCATTTGTTGTAGCGAAGCGACGATGGCGCCACCGTCGCGGTCGGAGAAATTGGAAAACAGAACGCGGTACTCAGGTTTTTGGCCCCAGAGCCATACTCCTGCCATTGCCGCAACGACTGCGGCGACACCGACCATCAGTACGGCGTTACGCCCGCCCGGTATCTGCGAAAACCGCATGGCACCGGGAGCGGCGACGACATCTCCCTCCGCATTTACCGCCATGATTCTCCCCAGGGGCTGTTTCCTAAAAGCATGATTGTGTGATTTCCTTTGATTTCCGTCAATTCAAACCTTTCCCTGCAGCATGAATTGTCAGTGTCGCGCAAGATTTCAATTGCTGGAAAAGAACAATGATTCAATGCCTTATCTTGCCGAAGAATTCTGGCGCAAGTGTTACCGTAGCGCTACAGAAGGGTAGTGGCGTGCCGGTATCGTGGGTCGCCTTAACGGTCAGAAAGGATGCAGCATGACAGGAGTCATTGACGCAAGCCGAATAGAGGCGATGTTGGCGCAATTGAAAGCCGTCGCAGCGCGTTCGCAAGGAAATGTCGCCCCAGTCCAGGCTGAAAAAACGGCGGAGAAAGTTGACTTTGCGGGGCTGCTGAAAGCCTCGCTCGACCAAGTGAATGAAAGGCAGCAAACGGCCGACAAGCTGGGTCAACGCTTTGTGCTTGGCGATGATAGTGTCAACCTGTCCGATGTCATGATTTCAATGCAAAAAGCCAGTCTCTCGTTTCAGGCAACCTTGCAAGTCCGTAACAAGTTGGTGTCGGCTTATCAGGACATCATGAACATGCAGGTTTAAGAGCGGTTTTCAAAGCCCTGTACGGAGGCTCAATTCGCTCTAAAGGCTTGCAAACCTTTGTTGTTTAGCAGGCGGCCGGCAGTCCGCAATCCCTGCTACACCCTCACGTGCGACTGTGATCTGCATTCCTGTGAAATTACTACTAGAACTTACGCAAAACCGCCCCAGCCGCGTTGTGTTGCCTTGTCGTACTTCTTTCAGCTGACACGGCTGTGCAGTAGTTTCGAAAACGCCGCCGGTGCCAGCGGCTTGCTGTAGTAATAACCTTGCGCGGACATACATCCGATGGATTTCAGGAAACTTGCCTGTTCGGCGGTTTCAACTCCTTCGGCAATGACTTTCAAATGTAAGCCCTGTGCCATGCCGATGATTGCGCTGGTAATCGCCATGTCGTTCTGGTCCTTGCCAATGCCGCTGACGAAAGAACGGTCAATTTTCAATGCATGAATGGGAAAGCGCTTCAGGTACGACAGGCTGGAATAACCAATGCCGAAATCGTCGATTGATAGCTGGATGCCCATCTCGTTCAGTTGCATCAATGTTGTGATGTTTTCCTTGCCGGGCTGCATCAGTACCGTTTCGGTGATTTCCAGGTCCAGGGCGCTTGCCGGCACATTGAATTCCTGCACAACTTGAGCGACAAGTTTGGAAAGGCCAGGCTGGAAGAGCTGCCGGGCCGATAAATTAATTGAAATGCCCATGTTCATCTGACCGTCTGCGCGCCAACGCGCTAGCTGCGCGCACGCTTCACGTAATACCCATTCGCCGATTTGCAGGATAAGTCCGCTTTCTTCGGCAATGGAAATGAACTGTTCCGGCGGCACCATGCCGCGCTCCGCATGATGCCAGCGTGCCAGTGCTTCAGCGGAAAAGATGTGTCCGCTCTGCATGTCAACTTGTGGTTGGTAATTCAGCATCAGGTTTCTGTTTGCTATCGCCTGACGCAATTGGTTTTCCAGTGTCAGGCGGTGCTGGATAGCGACATTCAGGTCATGTGTGAAAAACTGGTAATTGCCGCGTCCGTTTTCCTTGGCGTGATACATGGCGGTGTCTGCTGCTTGCATTAGCATCGCGGCATTTTCCCCATCGCTGGGGTACAGGCTGATGCCGATGCTGCCACTTGCATGCAATACATGAGCTTCTGCGTCGAACGGTATTTCCAGCGCCTTGAGGGCCTTGCCAGCCACCAATGCGGCTTCTCCGCTATGGTGCAAAGAAGAAAGAAGGATCACAAATTCATCGCCACCCAAGCGCACCAGCATGTCGTCTTTGCGTAAGCATCCTTGGAGCCTGCGTGCTACGCCTTGCAGTAGCAGGTCACCCACATGGTGCCCGAGTGAATCATTGATGCGCTTAAAATTGTCGAGGTCAATGAAGAGCAGCGCGATCAGGATGTGATTCCGGCTGGCGCGTGCAAGCGCTTGGTTTAGACTTTCTTCGAGCAATGTGCGGTTGGGCAGTCCGGTTAATGCATCATGGTGCGCCATGTGGTGAATGCGATTTTCATTTTCCTTGCGTTCAATGGCAATGCCTGCAACATGGGAAGCGAGTTCTGCCAACCGCAAATCGTCCTGACGAGGGCTGCGGGGTTGGAGGTAATACATTGCAAATGAACCCAGCGTCTTGCCTGTTGAGGAAAAGATCGGTGTCGACCAGCAGGCGCGCAATCCATGCTTGATCGCCACGCCGCGATAATTCGTCCAGAGCGGATCGGTCAGAATGTCGGTCGTGATGACTGGCTTGCCGCGGTACATGGCGGTGCCGCACGAGCCAGCACGCGGCCCGATAGGCTCGCCATCGATTGCCTGGATATAGCCGCTAGGAAGAGTCGGTGCAGCACCGTGCCGCACATGGAGGCCGTCCTCGTTGAGTAGGAGTACGGAACCCAACATGCCGGGGGTCTGGGATTCGATCAGACGGATCAGTTTCTCTAGCACTTCTTCCACAGGGGCGCCGAGCGCAATCATTTCCAGCAAGCGGTTTTGCCCATTGCAGATGAGTTGCGTTTTCTTATGCTCGGTGATGTCTCGCATGATGCCGGCAAACAGATTACTTCCTGAATGCTGAAATTTTCCTAGCGAAATTTCCAAGAGAATTTCGCGCCCCTCCTTATGCAGCGCGGTTGCCTCGATGCGATCCCATGCGGAAGTTTCCTGTTCGCTTCCAAGGTAATGTTTGAGTACCGTCGTGCTTTCATCGCGCAAACGTTGCGGCATGAGCAGCGTCAGATCATGGCCGACGAGTTCGGCAGGAGGATAGCCGACAATATGTTCGACAGAAGGATTGACATAGGTGATTTTGCCGTCTTCATCAAGGATGAAAATCACATCGAGTGCCGCTTCCACTGTCTTGCGGAAGCGCTCTGCGCTATCAGGCTGCACTTCCATGCGCTTGCTCTGCTCCAGGGAAAGAACGAAGGCAATACCCTGTTCCTGCGAACCGGAAAAGAAAGTGGCGCCCACCATAACACCAATGCGCGTGCCGTCCGAGCGCACGAATTCCTTCTCATAGGGCATCACGCTTCCGGTTTGCTTTAGCTCGTCAAATGCTTGCAAATCCATAGGCCGGAATTCAGGAGCGGTCAGATCTGCACATTTGACCTTTCCTGATAGGAGAGCCTGTTGCGTATAACCCGTAATCTGGCAAAACGCCTCATTCGTATCAATGATATTGCCGTGAATATCCCAACAATACATGCCGATGATATTGGCGTCTGCCAGTTGCCGGATCGGCTCTTCGCCGATATGCAACTTGGTGGTCAAGACCTTCCTCCTTGGCGTAGCAGTAGCTACTAGCTAATCACAAGCGGGTTGGACAACTAGGCAAGGAGGATAGTTGTAGAACATTTGCACAATCGATCACTATTGATCGATGTGACATGTTTGGTGTCATGGTGCCATGAATAGGCATCGCAGGCCGCTGGCAATTTTTTCGGCGGCGTTGCGTCTCATCGACAACACCGGCAGCCGTGGACAGGTAGTACTTCCCGCCGCCGAGAGACGGGAACGGAGGAGGGCACTCTTGGTCGAGTGACTGTTTTGAGCGTTAACTTAAACCGGTTGCGCGCGCATTTTGCTCGCGTTCCAGTTTGGTGATGTAGCGTTGAATTGCCGCCTCCGTCCCTCTGGAAGGATTGACGAATTCGCAACCAAGCCGGCGGATTTGCTTTCCATTGGTCAGCGTGATGTTTTGCGCGCTTCTGACTTGGAGCGAGACGACGACGGCACCTCCTGGAAAATCAATCCTGCAATTTTCGTAAACGTGGCTGAAGTCGACGTCAATCTGCTTTTTTTCGTCAATGATGGCAATCCCGCCGCCGCTGACGTTATAGAGCGGCGCGACAATGGTAAGGCCTTCGGCGCCGTCTTCTCCGGGGAGCAGAATGGTGCATCGCACCGGGTTCGTAACGGGCGTTTTTACACGATAGAATTCGCGCCGCTGCAAGCGTACAAGATTGGTGGGAAGAGGGATGCGCAGAGCAGGTCTGTCATCATGCAGGCAGCTTTCGGCACCGGGCGCAGAAAACGTGATACGGATGCTGTCGAGCGCAGTATCAAACGCGATTTCATTGCTCTCCAGCAGGCGCTGGTTGATGAGCGCGCTGGACGCACAATCAATGATGACCTCAAACTCGTCCACCGCCAGGATCGCCGTCATCGCCGAATCCACGCCTTTATTGGCTTGCATCCGTATCAATTGATTATGCTCTGCCACGTTGCGCAAGATACTGATGACCTCGCGGCGAGAATTAACCTGGTACGGAGTGAAGTCTTCCGTTTCGTCGTTGGTGTGAAGAGTCATCTGTCTGTTTCAGCAAATACAATATGTTCGGTGCACCGGCAGCGGTCTTGGATAGCCCTGTCTGGTCAGGAAAACACCAAATGGCCGTTTCCTGCGGAGAGTTGCCTGCGGGTACATATCATACCTCGTCGCCCCGCTGCTGGGCAGCTTCAATGCGATAGAGCCAAGCCAACAATTCGGCAACGGCCCGATACAACGCCGGGGGAATGTGGTCATCCAGTTCGACTTGCATCAATAATGCAACCAGCTCCTTCGACTCATGCACGAAAACGCCGTGCTCCTTCGCCCGCGCAATAATTTCGTCTGCGATCATGCCGCGGCCTTTGGCTACGACCTTGGGGGCGGCATCGCCGCTCTTATAGGCCAAGGCGATGGCATTCCTGGAGGGGGCGGGGCGTGTCATGGTCAATGTTGCGCGTGCGTCGAGGAGAGCGCGGCCCAGCGGGCGCAGGCTGCTTCCTTTGTTGCAAAAACGCGGGGAAGATGGCGGCGAACCTGCAGGCGGTAAGGGGCCTGAGCCCGGCTGTCAAACCGATTCATCGCGCTTCACTGTTAGCAGGTCTAACGGCGAACCGGCGGCATCCAGCGCGGATGCCAGCTCATCGCCGTGTTCGCGTAATAGCGGTATGGCGGCCTCGTTTGCAGTGCGTACCTGCACTTGCAGCCGCCCGCCTGTGAGGCGGATGCTGGCCGCTACGGCACCTAGCGTCGGCAGTTCGAAACGGACGACACTTTGCCAAGAGGCTTCGGCATTTCCTCCGTTGCCTTTTGGTGATTCTTCCGTGACTTCCCATTCCATCGGCTGGCCTGGCCATAGTTCACCTTGCCAAGCCACATGCCGATGTTCCAGGGTATCCAGCTGCAGCGCGATCATTCGTACCGAATCGCTGCTGAAGCCCTCAATGTTTGCCGGGGTGGATGTAGTCGGCAGCAATCCATCTGCCCCCGGTTGCGGTACGGAGGCGGTCGGCATTGCCGCTTGCATGCGCGCCGGCACGGCTATCTCTGCCCGGGCACTACTGTTTGCCAAAGCCTTGGTATCCGCACGGTCGGAACCGGACAGCTTGTCTTCCAGGAAATCCGTTTGCCGCTCATTGGTGTCCGATGCCGCAGTGGCCAGTTTGCCGGCCTGCGAAGCGTTTTCGGCGGCATACGGTGCCGTTCGCCCCTGGACGTTTGGTTCGCCGTCCGCCGCCTTGTGTGGATCTCCGCTAAGCAGAGCGGTATTCTGTGTGCGTGTTCCAGCCGGATCGGTGGTCTTGGTGCCTGCTTGTGCGGTGTCGGGAGCTTCCTTGCGTAACATGGCCGCGAGCAAAGTCGGACTGCTTTGCTTCGCTTGCGGTTCCTGCATCAGCTCGGATAGTGGACGTTCCCCGTTGGCCCACTGATGCAGATGCGATTCATAGAATAGGCCGCTGGCGGCGAGCGTATTTTTGAGTGCTGCGGCCACTTGGGTAGGGCTGGCGGAGGGCGAAGGGACGAGTGGCGCCTTGCCTACCAGTGCGCCCGGCGCCCCCTGTTCCTGCGCTGCCTGCAGCACTTGGCCAATCAGGCGCGCGCCACTGCTGAGGGATGTCTCGGCGGCATGCCCGGCAGATCCGGTCGCCGCCGCCGGCAATCCAAACGCCGGGCGCGGGTGGGTCGCCACCAGGGTTAACTCCAACGCGTCGCCAGCCTGTGTGCCGGCCGGCAGATTCATGCGTATGGCGGCATCGGACACCTTTACCATGAAGGAGCCGTCGTTCAGGCGAGATAGCACCTGCGCCTGCAGCACCTTGCCGAGCGGCGTCCTGCTTAGCTTGTCGAGAGTTTCTTGCCCGGTGTCGCCAAGCGATGTCGTTACTCTGCTTGCCGCGACCGGGGTAACGGGTCGGGTGCCGTTGATGTCGGCACGGATGACCATGGCTTACCTCGAGTTGGCGCCGTAGGCCTTGGATAGCTTGCGTTCGGCGGAGGTGCTGTCGATCATCGCCGATAACTGTGCCATCCAAGGTTCCGTGATATTACGAATTTCACGGTCGTCGGCCAGAATTTTCTTGATGATCGTGGCCTTGCGCTCGCGTACGCCGGCGGTGAGCGGAGCTGGCGATTCATCCTGTTTCAGTATTGCTACCTGGCTTGCGCAGTGCGATTCGAGTAGCGCTAACCGCTCCCAGTCGCCGTTGCGGGCAGCAACTACCATCTGGTCGGTGATGGCGGCGACCGTTTCATACAAGGAGAGAATTTCTTGGCTATTCATGACTGATCAGGCCTTCGCTAAGATGGGCATGGTTGGCGCAGCCGCATCGAACGCAGATGCAGCGGCGGGGGCAGTGGGCTGTGTCGCTGGCGTGACAGCTGCCGCCGGGTCGATTGCTTCCCAAGCACTTTTGAGGTCTTTCAGCAGGCGTTGCACTTCTTCGATCATCGCCGGCTCATTGTGCAGGTTTGCCTTCATCAACTGGTTACTCATGTACTCGTACAAGGCGTCAAGATTTTGTGCGATCTCGCCGCCGACGTTCTTGTCCAGACTGGCGCGCAAGCCACTGTCGATAATCGTGATTGCCTTGGAAAGGGCTTGGCCTTTACCGGCAATATTGCCTGTGCTGATCTGATGTAATGCGGTTGCCGATGCCGCCAGTGCGCCGTCGAACAGCATGACGATGAGCTTGTGCGGACTTGCCGCAACCACGCCTGTTTCCATGCCGACTTTGGCGTAGGCGTTGGCGCCGCTATTGGTCGATCCAAACATCGACGTCTCCTCTATAAATACGCGTATTTACTGCGTTGTTGCCTACTCTGCGGACATGCTGCTCAACTGCGCCAATTGTTGCGTCAGAAACTGGCTGGTGGCGCTCATGCTGCCAATCATGACGTCCAGCGCGGTGAACTGCTTCCGGTAGCGCGCTTCGATATCGGCAAGTCTTTCGTTGAATGTTTCTTGAAGGTCGGTGAGGTTTTCAATGCTGCGGTTAATGCCATCCCGGCGTCCGGAGATGACGCCATCGCTGCCCAGAAATTCGTCCACCAACTCCTTCAAATTGAAGGCGTGCCCTTGCGAGAAAGTGATGGTTCCCCGGCTGACGCCTGCCGCACCGCCAGTGATTTCCACTTTCAGGCCGGCTGCCGGCGAGCCGGTAGCCGCCGTCAGAAACTGGCCGGAGCCGGTGGCTGCAACGCCGCCGATGGTTCCCGCCACATCGACGCCATCGGTCGCGGTGGCCGCGCCAAGCAGGGCGGTAGCTGCGGTGCCAGTGGCAGTGACCTTGGATTCGGAACCGAATTTGCTGGAGGTGATGTTCAGAAAGCCGCTGCCGTCCACCGTGACGTTGACGGCGATCTCCTTGGACGACAAGCCGGAAGCACCATTGATCGCTGACTGCACCTGCGCTGCGATTTCATCTGCGGTATACGGCGTGACGCTCGTGACCAGTGACACCGAGGCGGTCACGCCATCGATGGTCACGGTCAGGTCTTTGTTTGAGTTGTCTATCAGGATGCCGCCACTGAGATCCAGCGAACCGACCAGCTTGCCTTGGGTCGCCAATTGCGACACAAAAAGCGAATGCGATCCCTGCGTGCTGGTTGAAGTCGAACTGACGAAACTCACCAAACTGTCGCTGGTCTTTCCGACTGACGAGAACAACGCCATGACGTCCGTCATATTGTTGTTCATCGCTGTGGACAGCTTGGCGGCGTCAAGAGACATCACGCCTTCCTTGTTGATCGAAATGCCGGCCTGGGTAAGGGTTGTCAAGGCGCCGTTCCCGCCCGTCAACGACGACGAGAGCAATTTGCGAATCTGAGCTTCTATGTTACGCACGGCGGAGTCGCCGATCAGCGGCCCGGACATCGCCGGGTTCTCGTTGTAGGCGGTCAGTTTCTTGATAGTCGCGTTGAGATCGTTATACGCCTTGACCATTGCCGACACGTTCGCTTGTACCGAGGTGGTGTTACGCGCCACGCTCAGGGTGGAACTGCCGACTTCGGTGAGGGTCATCGACACGTTTTCAATCGCGTCGGTGATGGTATTCGTCTTGCTGGTCACGGCGACGCCGTTGACAGTGAATTCGGCGTTTTGCGCAGCGGCGGTCTGCGTCATGTTTTGCGTGCCGGCGGGGTCGTAGCCGAACAGGCTATTCAGTGTCGTCTTGTCGGGATCGGCACCGTCAACGGTAATCTTCATGCTTGACGTTTCGCCGGTCTCGTTCGACGTGATGACCAGGCGATACGGGCTTGCGCTGCCGTCGGAAACAATGCTCGCGGTAACGCCAAGGTCGGCGCTGTTGATCGCGTCGCGAATGCCGAGCAGCGAATTGTTGGTGCTGTCGATGGTAACGGTGCCGGAGGCCTTGTCCGGATCCTGGGTGAAGCTCGGATTGACTTCCGCCGGAGGGGCGGTTGGATCCGGGACGTACACGCCGTTTTCCAATTTGCCGCCGCTGATGGTGCCGAACTGGAAAGTCAGCGTGACGGCAGTGCCGGTGCCGATTGTCGCGCTGGTACTGGTTTGTCCTGCAGCCGCGATGGATTGCGCTTGTGCCAACTGGGTGGCGGTGACGCTATAGCTGGCCGCGTTTGCCTTTGCTGTCGCCGTGGCCGTCAGCATATCCGTATTGGATGCCGTCGCGGTCATGGACTGGAATGTCGATTGATTATTCAGCGTGCCCACTGCCGATTGAAACGCGCTCAGGGCGCCCGACAGCGTGCCGAAAGCGGAGAGTTTTGCCTGGTAGCTTGCTTCCTTTTTGGCTAAGGCCAGAAGAGGTTGCGACTCGGCCTGCATCAGCTTCGACACAATGCCATTGATGTCCAGATTGGAACCGATGCCGGGCGATGAAATACCAGCCATGTTGGCTCTCCTAAGAAAACGAAATCACTCTATCTCATTAACGGCGGCGCCAAACTGAACTTTAGGCGGAGATTTACCCACTTGTTTCCGGGACGGCTTGGATTTTGTCAATTTGCTCATGCCAGCGTGGGGCGCTGGGCAGCAAGAATCCGCATGCGCCGCGATTCAAGATGCGTGGCGGCGTATGTAACGCCCTCGATAGGTCGGTAACTCAGTAGATCACTAGCTCAGTAGGCGCGAGTCGCTCGTTATCCCGGCAAGCGCAGGAACGAACTAGGCCTTTTCCCGGATCAACAAGCCTTGCACCCGATCCAGTGCCTTGGCGATTTCCAGCGCTTCCGGTGTCGGAATTTGCCGGATAACGTCCTGGGTTTGCGTGTCCACCACTTTCACAATGGCGCGTTGGTTATCGGGATCGACCGAAAACTCCAGGCCTTGCGATAGGCGTTTCAGTGTCTCGTTGATCTGCTTCACGGCGTCATTGACTTGGGTCATTGAGGGAAGTTGCGCCGCTTGCTGCACCGCGTTAACCGTTTGGACGGGGACGGCTGCCTGCCGGGCTGCGACCGAAGGCAAATCGTTATTGAAATTGCCGGTTTCGGACACGCGTTGCCCCGGTTGGGCATTATTGTTGCCGGTTGGTTTGATATCCATGATGCTCTCCTGAAAGGTGATACCCCGGCTTGAGGAATTCTCAAGTCGGGGTATCGCGCTACATCAACTTGCTACGTCGATTAGCCGCGCAGCAGGGCCAACACGCCGTTAGGCAGCGAGTTTGCCTGTGCCAGCATGGCGGTACCGGCTTGTTGCAGGATCTGGCCGCGCGTGAGGTTGGCCGTTTCCGCCGCGAAGTCGGCATCCTGAATCCGGCTACGTGCTGAACTCAGGTTTTCCGACGTGGTGGTCAGGTTGCTGATGGTGGACGCAAACCGGTTTTGCAAC